>CAZLFV010000009.1:0-46069 GCA_964558915.1 uncultured Eubacteriales bacterium
GGATAGCGCGGTCGCTCAAGGTGAAGGGGATAACGGGCGCCGGCGTGATGATCGGAACTCCCGAGTATATGTCACCGGAGCAGGTCGAGGGGAAAGAGGTTGACCAGCGTTCAGATATTTATTCGCTTGGCGTCATCCTCTACGAGATGGTGACGGGGCGCGTTCCGTTTGAAGGGGATACCCCATTCACGATCGGCGTCAAGCACAAGAGCGAAATCCCTAAAAACCCCAAAGAGTTTAATGGACAAATACCAGAAGACTTGAGCCAGCTGATCCTGCACTGCTTAGAGAAGGAGAAAGAGAAGAGGTATCAAACGACTGCAGAAATTATCTCTGACCTCGAGAAAATTAAGAAAGGGCTCCCCTCATCCGAACGGATCGTCCCCGAGCGTAAGCCTTTTACTTCGCGCGAAATCACGGTCAAGTTTAGCCTAAAAAAGCTTATTCTGCCCGCTTTCATTGTGATTGCTCTCGCCGTCATTGCGGTCCTCACCTGGCGTTTTGTCCCCAAAAGGAAACCCGCCCTGGCTCCAAAGATCGAAAACTCTGTGGCGGTCATCACTTTTGAAAACTTGACTGGGGACAAGTCCCTGGACGACCTCCGTAAAGCTATTCCGAGTCTCTTGATTACCAGCCTTGAACAGTCCGGAAATTTTTATGTTGCGACCTGGGAAAGGATGCGTGATGTCCTTAAGCAATTAGGCAAAGGGGACTCGGAAATCATAAGCTCTAATGCGGGTTTCGAACTGTGCCGACACGAAGGAATTAAGGCCATCGTGCTTGGAACGTTCACCAGAGCAGGGAACATGTTCGCCACAGATGTTAAGGTTCTGGACGTGGATAACAAAAAGCTTCTCCAAAGTGCGAGCTCCAGGGGCGAAGGAGTTGACAGCATTATCAAGACTCAGATTGATGAGCTGAGCCGGGAAATTTCAAAAGGCATTGGCCTCCCCACAGATAAAATCTCGGCCGGACAACTACCCGTTGCTGAAGTCACGACTTCTTCGATGGAAGCCTACCATTATTTTCTTAGAGGAAACGAAGAAACAGAAAAGTTTCTTTATCCAGAAGCCCTGGAATCTTTTAAAAAGGCAGTTGAAATAGACCCGACTTTTGCCACCGCCTATCTATCTCTCTCCTGGGCACACGACAATATGTTTGAGGCCAGGGCAAGTCGTGAGGCCATGGAAAAAGCCATGTCGCTTGCCCGGAAAGCAACAGAAAAAGAAAGGCTTTATATCGAAGCGGATTATGCCGTCTATATCGAACATGATCAAGAAAAGTCCATCCGGCTTCTGGAGCAAATCATTAGCAAATACCCCAAAGAAAAGAGAGCTTATTTATATCTGGCCAACATCTTTGGCTATGACGATCCAGATAGAGCTATCGAGAAACTCAACAAAGCCTTGGAAATCGACCCTCATTACGGAGACGCGTTTATTTCGCTGGGATTGTATTATCGCTATCAAGGCAACTTTGAAAAGACCCTGGAGTTGTTTAAAAAATATGCCTCTGTTTCCCCCGATCAGGCCAATCCCATTGATAGCCTGGCCAATCTTTATTTCCGGGAGGGAAGGGTCGATGAAGCGGTAGCGAAATTCAAAGAGGCCTTGAGCTTGAGACCTGGCTTTGTTTGGTCGACGATGGCCCTCCATTACGTCTCGGCATTAAAAGAGGATTATCCCGAGGCCATGAGATTGCTGGATCAGCTGATTGCTGGGATGGAAGATGAGGAATCTCCTGGCGGTGGGTTTTTTGCGCGTGTGCCAAGGGCGTTCTTGTGGGCTTGGCTGGGCAACCTGGAAAAGGCTTCAAGCGAACTTGACAAAATTACCAGCATTGCAGTTCAGCTTGGGAATGATGAAATGAGGGCCATGGTCAACGATATCAAGGTCTGGGCGTATTATGACCGAGGAGAGTATGGACTCAGCCGGGATTTCTTTAAAAATGCCGAGAGTTGGTTGACTGATTACATCACCTATGCCAAGAATATGCCCGTGGGGGGCCCATCTAAAGGCGCCATCAGCTTCTATAATGGGCTATTGGATTTAAGGTTGGGCCGCATCGATTCCGCAAAGACCCGGCTTGAAGAAATGAGAACGCTTTTGCCCAAATCAAAAATTGAAAAAGATTATGACTACAATTATCTCCGGGGAGAGATCCTGATCGCTGAGGGGAAGCCTCAAGAGGCCATCTCACTCCTTGAGAAAGCGCCTCCCAGGATTTTGGCTTCGCTTTCCTATGGTCCCATGCTGGTCGCTTACAATTTTCCTTTCCTCAAGGATGTGCTGGCCCGGGCCTACGAGAAGAACGGGGAGATTGACAAAGCTATTGCCGAATATGAACGGCTGACTGCTTCTTACCCGAAAAGCAGGGAGCCTTTTCTTATCCATCCCAAATATCATTACCGCCTGGCCAAGCTCTATGAGCAAAAAGGCTGGAAGGCGAAAGCGGCAGAGCGATACCAACGCTTCCTCAATCTGTGGGAGGACGCCGACTCCGGCCAGCCTGAAATTGCAGACGCCCGGAGAAAGCTGGCAGGATTAAACTAATAAACTTGCCGATTGTCTTTTTTGCCCGTTTTCCCCTCCAACCATCATAAAAATCAACAAAACTGGGCCGGGAAAAATAGGCCTTGCAGTCGCGCACATCGAATCACGGAAAAGGAGATGCCTACTCCTTGGGAGTGGCGCTGGCGGGACGATATTAGTATAATTTTTGTCATGGTAAATTGGGACAAAGTGCGGAAAGACTTTCCTGTAACCGAGAATTCAGTCTATTTCCAGAGCGCAGCCATGTCGCCCCTGCCGGCGCCTGTCTTCGAGGCGGTCATCGACGAATATCGTAAGCTCTGCCTGTACGGAGATGTAAACTGGATGGACGATATGGCCAGATTTGAAAAACTTTGTGCCAGGCTGGCTGAGCTTATCCACACCGAGCCAGAGAATGTAACATTCGTGCAAAACACTTCTACAGCTATGTCCCTCTTGGCCCTTTGCTTTAAGCACCAAATCAAGAAGCCGTTTAACATAGTCTCGATGAAGGATGAATTCCCGGCGTCGACCATAGGGTTTGAATATCAGAACATGGAGATGCGGTATGTCGAACCGGCCGACGCCCGCTATCCGATTAAATCAATTCTTGACATGGTAGATGACAAAACCCTGGCCGTCATCATGTCGCAAGTCCAGTATGCTACAGGTTTCCGTCAGGACCTCGGCGCTCTTGGCCAGGAACTCAAGCGCCGCGGGATTATCTTCATTGTCAACGCGACGCAAGCCTTCCCTTATTTTCCGGTGGATGTCAGAGGCTCATCCATCGATGCCCTCACTGCTTCTCTCCACAAATGGGGGCTTTCGGGCCACATCGGCACGATGTTTTTCACCACGCCGGAGTTCCGCGAAAGATTTCCCTCCCCGATAGCCGGATGGCTTTCTGTTGACACTGAAGGCGGCGGTTTCATCCACACGGCTAAAAATAAGCCTTTCCGCCTGCTCAATTCCGCCCGCCGGTACGCATTTGGCACGTTCAACCTTCAGCCTCTTTTGGCCTTTGAAAAGGCGCTGGATTTCATCAAGGAGATCGGGCTTGAGAACATCCAGGAAAGGATCTTCAGCCTCACCGATTATCTCATCCAGGGATTGAGGCATCTCAAAGTCGTGATCATATCTCCCGTTGCTATGAAAGAGGAGCGTTCGGCTATCATCTGCTTTACTCTTGGCGAACGGAACAAGGCATTCGTAAAAAAATGCGCTGAAAGGAGCATCTTTGTTGGTATGAGAAATGGCAACATTAGAGTTGCGGTGAACGTTTTTAACAATTTCGCCGATATCGACCGCCTCTTGGAAGTTCTAAAAGAAAGCAGCCAGAGTCCATCCTCATAGCCCCGCTTTGCGTTCCTTGGTGTTATGTTCTATACTTCTCCTCAAACGAATATTTCGATAGGTTGCTATTGTCAGGATGAGAGCCGTTGCCATCGTTCGATTTTAAGGGAGCTCTTGGCTAAAAGAGGGGCTGATGTTAGGTAGATTAGGCAGGATCAGGCTGACGGCATTTAAGGGGATATGAGCTTTACTTTGGCTAAAAAACATGTTATCAGAACGGGCTTTTTTTGATAAAATTATAATAAAAGGATAGTATTGAAATGATCAAAGAAAAGCGAAGGGCAAAAAGAGTCAAAGAAAATGCAGAAGTGACCATCACAATGACAGGTCAGGAAGATCTTTCGACGAGCGGAAGAACCACCTATCAAATGGCCAAAGATGTCTCTCTGTTTGGCATCCGAATCCTGTCCAATACATTTGTCCCCGTTAACTCGACCCTGAAAATCGACCTCACATTAGGAGCTCAGATCAAACCCATCACTACCTTCGGAAAGGTGAGATGGGTCAAGAGCTTGTACGGCGATGAGTTGTTCGAAATGGGCATAGAATTCGCGGATACCCCTTTGGAAATTTCCCGGATCCTCAAAGACCATATCGCCGGAAAACCCGAGGATTCGGCTTGAGCATCGCTGCCTTCGCTGCTCTCTGGACTTGCCTATACCCTTAGCTCCAGGCGCCCCATCCGGTCCATGTTTTTTGTCCCATTGCCTTGAAAAAGGGCGTCCTTTTCTTCATAATAAAAAAACTTTGGCGAGGATTGCAACGAGTTGAGCGAATTTCTGGAATTTCAGGGCATTTCCAAGCGGTTCGGAACGATCCAGGCGGTTTCTGACGTTTCCCTCCAGATCAAGAAAGGGGAATTTTTTTCTCTCTTGGGCCCGAGCGGCTGCGGAAAAACGACCATGCTCCGTCTTGCGGCCGGGCTCGAAACTCCGGACTCCGGGCGAATCCTGCTTGATGGCGAAGACATTACGGACCTCGCTGCGAACAAGCGCAAGGTTAACACAATTTTTCAGAGCTACGCCCTTTTTCCTCATATGACCGCGTGGGACAATATCGCCTTCGGTCTCCAAATTGCCAAAAAACCTAAAAATGAGGTCAAATCCGAAGTAGAACAGATGCTCCGCCTGATCCGGATGACAGACCAGGCTCATAAGAAACCCGGCCTGCTCTCGGGAGGACAGAAGCAGCGGGTGGCCATCGCCAGGGCGCTGATCAATAGACCCCAGGTGCTGCTGCTTGATGAGCCACTGGCCGCGCTTGACCTGAAGCTGCGGCAGCGGATGCAAATTGAGCTGGATATGATTCATGACCAGGTCGGGATCACTTTTCTGTATGTCACCCATGACCAGGGGGAAGCGATGAGCCTCAGCGACCGGATTGCCGTCATGGATTCCGGCCGGATCGAGCAGGTCGGCACGCCCGCGGAGATCTATGAAGCGCCCCGGACAAGTTTTGTGGCCGCGTTTATCGGAGATACCAACTTTTTAGAGGGCGAAGTCACGGATCTCGTGGATAATGAGTATTGCCACCTGAGGGTCGCCGGCATTTCCGGAATTATCAGCTTCAACGATAAGTCCATCCAGCCGGGGAATCCCGTATTTTTGAGTATCCGTCCGGAGAAAATACATATCTCCAGGGACCGACCCGAGGAGTCCGGGCTGAGGAATATTTTGGCGGCGACCGTGGAAGACGTTATTTACCTTGGTTCCACGACAAAGTATTGGGCGCGCGCCCAAGGCCACCGCATTCAGATTCTCCGCCAGCACTCCCGTTTTTTCCTGGATGAAAAGCCGATCCGCTGGAATGACCAGGTCTGGATCTGGTGGCACGGCGACGACAGTTTCATGCTGGAGCGCTACCGCGAGGTCGATGAAGGCTTGATCGCAGTGCCGCCGCAAAAAGTGGGCGAACCATACGGAGATAACGAGAGAAACACCAAGACACCTTAGAAGGGACGGCAGATGAAGCCAGAAACCAGAAAAAAGGCGCAGGAATGGCTGCTCTCCCTTCCTTCGCTTTTCTGGCTCTGCCTTTTTTTCGTTCTTCCCACGCTCTTCGTCTTTGCGATTGCTTTCCGGCCATCCAATCCGTACGGCGGCATCAGCGCGGGATGGACGCTCGCGAACCTGCAACATCTTGCCGACCCCAGTTATCTCGTCGTTGCCTGGCGCACATTATGGATCAGCGTCCTGACGACAATTATCTGCATTTTTCTGGCTCTTCCTGCGGGCTACTATCTTGCCCGGGTCTCTTTGAGGTGGCGCAATTTTTTTCTGATGCTGATCATCATCCCCTTCTGGACGAACTTTCTGATCCGGGTATTCGCCTGGAAGTCGCTTCTCCATCCGGAAGGGTTGGTCAAACGCGGTCTCGTCTTTTTGGGCCTGGCCGGTCCGCAGACGTCGCTTCTCTATCATCCGGGCGCTGTCGTGCTCGTCTCGGTTTATACGTTCCTGCCGTTCACGATTCTTCCGCTGTACGCGGCCGCAGAGAAGTTCGATTTCGAGCTCCTCGAAGCCGCCCGTGACCTTGGAGCCAAGCCCTTCCAGGCTTTCCGCAAGATATTTCTTCCGGGGATCCGGAGCGGACTTGTCACTGCCATCCTTTTTGTTCTGATCCCGTCTCTCGGTTCGTATGTTATTCCGGACATTGTTGGCGGGACCACGAGCGAGATGATCGGGAATAAGATCGCCCAGAGAGTCTTTACCGACCGGAACCTGCCCCAGGCCAGTGTCCTGTCCGTGGTCCTGATCCTGCTGGTTCTGGCGCCGCTCATCGCTGTCCTGGTCCTTGAGCGGAGGAGGGGAAAACCGGGGGCCATTCCCTAACGAGGATAAGACAGAGGAATGAAGCGCAGCCGTTTTCCGTTCGTGATCACGATGGCTGTGCTGTTCTTTTTTTATCTGCCCATCATCATCCTCGTCGTCAACTCTTTCAACGCCTCGAGGTTCGGGAGCGGCTGGCAGGGGTTTTCGTTAAGGTGGTATGGCCGCCTTTTCCACGAGCCGGAGATCTGGCGTGCGGCCCGGAATTCGTTGGTTATCGCTCTGAGCGCGACAGCTCTGTCTGTGATCCTGGGCACGACCGCAGCCCTTGCCCTGCACCGCTTTGCTAAGAGCCGTCTCCAGAGTTTTCATTATTCACTCATCTACACGCCTCTTGTAGTCCCGGAAATTTTGATGGGAATCAGCCTGCTGATGTTTTTCGTGGCCGCCCAAGTGCAGCTTGGACTGACGACAATTTTCTTGGCCCATGTGACCTTTTGCATTAGCTTTGTCGCCATGGTGGTCCTGGGGAGGCTTCAGGATTTCGATTATTCTGTCATTGAAGCCGCTCAGGACCTGGGCGCGGGATGGTGGGCGACGACACGCCGCGTCCTTTTGCCCATGCTCTTGCCCGGACTGGTCGCCAGCGGCCTCCTGGCGTTCACTCTGTCCATTGATGATTTTGTCATCACCTTTTTTGTGGCCGGGCCCGGGGCAACAACTCTTCCGATCCGAATTTACAGCATGATAAAATTCGGCTCGCCCCCTCTGATCAATGCCCTGTCGACTATTTTATTAGCCCTCACCTTTACCGCAGTGGCGGTGAGTCAGAGGAAATCCGGGACAAGGGGCTGAAGAAAAAAGATGCGAAAAATTCAAATTATCATGTTATCTGCTCTTGTATCTCTTGCGAGCTGCAGCCGGGCCAAGCCGACCTTGAACATTTATACCTGGGCCGATTATTTCAACCCGGCCCTGATTCAGCGGTTTGAAAAAGAATTAGACTGCCGGGTGATCATCGACACGTTTGATTCCAATGAATCCATGTACGCCAAGCTCAAAGCCGGTGCCTCTGGCTATGACCTTTTAACGCCCACAAGTTACATGGTCAGCCTGCTGAACTCTCAAGGCATGCTGCAACCTCTCGACCATCGGCTCCTTCCCAACCTCATTCATATCGACCCCGAGTATTTGCAACAGGCCATCGACAAGACGATGGATCATTCCGTGCCTTACATGATCGTGAATACGGGCTTGGCTTATCTTAAGAGCAGAGTGCCTGATTTTGTTCCGTCCTGGTCGATGTTCGACCGCGAGGACTTGAGGGGGCGGATGACCATGCTCAACGATATGCGAGAAACAATCGGCGCGGGGCTCAAATTCCTGGGCTACAGCCTCAACAGCGTAAGCGAAGAGGAGTTGCAGAAAGCCAAGGCCGTTGTGCTGCGCTGGAAGAAAAATATCGCTAAGTATGAGAATGAGCAGTACAAAACTGGTGTTGCTTCAGGGGAGTTTCTTCTCGTGCAATCCTATAGCGGCGATATTCTTCAGGTCCAGAGGGAAAACCCGGATGTGATGTTTACCATACCTGCAGAGGGGACGGCTATCTCTGTTGACGACCTTGTCATCCCGCGGGAGGCCAAGGAGGTCAGACTGGCCCATGCCTTTATCAACTTCCTGCACGACCCCTCGGTCGCCGCCGAAAACGTCTCTTTTCTTTGCTATTTGAGTCCGAACAAGGACTGCTACGCTTTGCTCAGCCCGGAATTGCGGAATAACCCGGCTCTCTTTTTAAGCTCGGAAATCAGGGCCAGGAGCGAGATTGTAGCCGACCTGGGTCCGGCCAATGCGCTTTATATCAAGCTCTGGGACGAGATCAAGTCAGAGAAATGATAAAGGAACTCGATTTCAGACAAAGTCCGTGAATAAGGAGGAACCATGAATCGAAGACGTTTCCTGAAAGAATCTACCGCAGCCATAATTGGGGCCGGGACGGCGACAAAAACCGGCCGAGCTTCTGCTCGCGGCCAGGACGCGTCCGCCAGACCGAGAATCCAAGAGTACCGCGTTCTCGGCCGGACCGGGTTCAAAGTGTCCGATATCGCCGCCGGGTATTTCGCTGACGAAGGCGTGCTGCGGGCCGCCCTAGATGCCGGGATGAACTATATTGATTCGGCGGAACAATATCCCGGCCATCACCGCCTTGTAGGCAAAGCCATTAAAGGCCGCGACCGGAAATCAGTGTTTGTCACAACAAAGCTCCAGATCCTTGAGGATAAGACTAGGGAGGGGTTTCTCAAGCGGGCGCGGAAGTGCCTTGAAGATCTTGAAACGGACTATATCGATTGCATGATGATGCACATGCCGGAGAAGGCCGAAATCCTTAAAACCGAAGGATTTCATGAAGCCATGAAAGAGCTCAAGGCTGAAGGCCGGGTCCGGTTCGTTGGAGTGTCCAACCACGGCTCTTTCTGGTTCAGAGATCCTGAGGAGACCATGGAGAAAGTTCTCATGGCTGCGGCGGATGACGGGCGTTTTGATGTGTTCCTCATGGCCTATAATTTCCTGAAAATGGATGAAGCTGAGAGAGTCCTCGAGGTCTGTAGAGAAAAGAAAATCGGAACGGCGATCATGAAATCGACTCCGGTGGCCCTCTATTACGGCATGAAGACGATGATCGAGCAGCTTGAAAAGGAAAAGAAGGAAGTCCATCCTCTTTATATGGAGGGACTGGCGAGGTACAAGGAAAAGGTCGACCGGGCGCAGGAGTTTATTAAAAGATACAACCTTGGGAGCCCGGAGGAGATCCAGACAGCCGCCGTGCGGTTTGTCCTGGGCAACCCCAATGTCAGCACGGTTTGCGCTGTCCCCCGGACTTATGATAATCTCGACAGCTGGCTTCGGCTGTCGGGAACCCGGCTCAGTGACGTTGAGAAAGACAAGCTGGCGGCCTACCGGGAGGGTTGCAGCGAGCTATACTGCCGTCACGCTTGCGGTCGCTGCGAGCCTTCCTGTCCCAAAGGCGTTCCTGTGAACACCATCATGCGGTTTTTTCAGTATTATGCGGGGAGAGGCAGGGAAAGAGAGGCCATCGTCAGTTATGCCGGGATTCCTGGCTCGAGGGCTGACTCCTGCGCACATTGTCCCGGGCACTGCGAGACGGCTTGCCCTTACGACGTCCCTGTTCAAGGGATGCTTCTTTTGGCCCACAACCATCTTTCGGTGCCGTAAGCGACGCGCATTTCACTTTTAATCGCGCCTGAAATTGTGCAAAGCCCTTGTTATGAGAAAATTGCCCTCGTCCGAACGTTTTTCGTTATGGAATCGAAAAGGGAATCAAGATCCTTGCAGTTCTTGACATTAAGCGCTTAATCGCTTAATCTACTATCCAAGGAGAACTGCCATGGAAACCGCGACTATCCGCATTCCCGAAGATAAAAAAAACCTGCTCAAGGCCATCGCCAGCTTGGAGAACAGAAAGATGAACGACCTAGTTGTCGATTTGATCGACGAGTACGCCGAGCGCCGCAGGGAAACGCTTGAACTCCTGGCGATTCCGGGCTTATACGATCAGGTTCGCGCCTCATCGCGAGAATTCCGGAAAAGAAAAACGATATCTTTGAAAGATGCCCGAAAAAATCTGGAGCGTTGAACTCTCTAAATCCATCCTGAAAGCCCTGGAACGCTTGGGAAAAACAGCCTCTTCCCGAATATTGGACCGGCTAGAGAAGCTGGCAGACATGGAAAACCCCCTCCGTCATAAAGACGTCCGGGCGCTGGAGGGGAAGCTTAAAGGTTTCTATAGGCTGCGCGTTGGAAAATACAGAATCATCTTTGAAATGGATTCAGAAAACAGACGGATTGGTCTATTAGCTATTGTCCCCAGGGGAAAGGGATACTGACTCGCCGGTTTATTTGGTTTCCTGCAACTCCGCTTTCAAAGGTATCTTTTCCTCTGCCTCTTTTGCCTTCTTCCGTTTTTTGGCAAGCCTGTCGGCGATTACGTAGAAAGACGGCACAACGATTAAGCTCAGGGCAGTGGAGACAACCAACCCGCCGATGACACCGATGGCCATGGGCACGCGTATTTCCGAGCCGGAGCCAAGACCGAGGGCGGGAGGGATCGCCGCCATCATAGTCGCTGTGGCTGTCATAAGGATTGGCCTCAGGCGGATCGGGCCCGCTTTTTCCATGGCATCTTTAGCGCTGAGACCCTGAGCTTTGTAATTATTGGCGTAATCAACAAGGATGATGGAGTTCTTTTTGACGATTCCCATCAGCAGCAGAAGGCCAATCATGCTAAAGATATTCAGGCTCTGGCCGGCGAGCAAAAGGGCGAACGCCGCTCCAGCGATGGAAAGAGGAAGGATCGTAATGATCGTGACAGGGTCTTTGTAGGAATTGAACTGAGACGCCAGGATCATGTAAGCGATGGCGATTCCCAAGAAGAGGGCAAAAATGAGGCTGCTCATGGATTCTCGGAAGGCCACGCTGGCCCCGCCCAGGACGACTCGGTAACCGATAGGCAGGTCCTTGGAGAGACTCTCCACGTACTTGATCGCTTCGTCCTGGGAATGTCCTTGGGCGACGTTGGCAAAGACGGTAATGGCCCGCTCTCTGTCCCTGCGGGTGATGGCTTGGAGGGCCGGCTCCTCTTTATACGTCACGAGTGACGACAGGGGAATAAGCTCGCCAGACCGCGTCCTCACCCGAAGACGCGCGATGTCCTCCGGACGCGACCTTTGCGAGGCCAGGAGTTTCACCCGAACGTCGATCCGGCGCCCGCCAGTGCTGTACTTGCCCACCCGGATGCCGCCGACCAGGGCATTCAGCGACGTGGCGACTTCATCAATGGAGACACCGACGTCAGCGGCCGCGGCCCGGTCAGGAGTGATCCGGAGCTCGGGCATGCCCAGTTGATAATCCGTGTCCAGATCAACGACAAGACCGCTCGCAGCCACCTGACTCATGAGCCTCTGGCTGAGAGAAACAAGCTCGTCCCAATTGGGTCCTCTGACCGAGAATTCCACGGGAAATCCCCTCTGAGCTGTAAACCCTTGCTGGGAAAGGTCCTGGATCACTGCTCGCAGGCCGGGGATGGCATTCAAGCCCCGCCGCGTGACGGCCGAAATCTGAGCCTGGCCGAGCTGGCGCTGCTTGGGAGGGACAAGGGTTAAGAACATATTTCCAGAATTGACGCTTCCCCAGCCGCCTACCCAGGTAAACGTTTGAATGACTTCAGGACGGCTGTTTACGAAAGACTCAGCTTTCCTGACGAGTTTTTCTGTCTCGCTGAGATCAGAACCGACCGCCGTTTGAAGACGAATCGACATCCGGCTCAAGTCCTGGGAAGGCACGAATTCCCCGGGCAACAGCTTCAAGACCACCAAGGCTGCCACAAAGAGCACGGCCGCCAGAACAAGGATGAGGCCGGGACGCCTGAGGCCCCGCCGCAGGACCACGGCGTACGCCTTTTCCAGCCAGCGAAAGCTTCTATCAACCGCGAGACCGATACGGCTACGGCCTTCGCGAGATGTCTTTAGAAATTGAGAACAGCGGGCTGGGGCCAGGGTTACGGCTTCAATATAGGACAGCAGGACACACAGGCAAAGAGTGATTCCGAACTGGAGGAAAAACCGCCCAATTATTCCCTTCATGAAGACCACCGGAACGAAGATGGCCACGACTGCAAGAGTTGCAGCCAGAGCGGCAAAAGCAATTTCTTTGGTTCCCTCGAGGGCAGCGGGAACGAGGCCTTTGCCCCCTTCCCTATGGCGGAAGATATTCTCCATGACCATGATGGCATCATCGACGACGATTCCCACGGCTAAGGCCAGGCCCAGCAAGGTAAACGTATTAAACGTGAAACCGAGAAAATAAATGATCGCAATCGTGCCCATCAAGGACATGGGGATAGCCAGGACGACGTTCAGAGTGCTGCTAAAAGAGCCCAAAAACATCCAGCAGACGAGCGCCGTGAGAATGACGGACAGAATCAATTCAAGTTCAATCTCTTGGACCGAATCCTCGATGAATTTGGTGCTGTCAAAAACGGTGTCAACTGCCATTCCCTGGGGCAATCCCTTCTGAAGGTCGGCCAGAGCTGCCCTTGTCGCTTTGGCCACAGCGACCGCATTGGCGCCTCGCTGTTTTTTCACGCCGAGGGCCTGGGCCGGAACGCTGTTAACGCGGGCTGTCCGCCGGACGTCCTCGAACCCGTCTTCAACCAGGGAAACATCACTGACGTAGATCGGACTGCCGTTGACCTCACGGACGACGATTTGGCGGAGCGTTTCAAGGTCAATGGCTTCGCCAAGAACACGGACATTCACTTCTCTTCCCGAAGTCTCCAGGCGGCCGGCCGGGAGTTCGATATGCTCCCGCTGCAAGGCCAGAATGACATCCTGAACAGTCAATCCTTTTTCATCCAGTTTCGTGGAATCGAGCCAGATCCGCACATTGCGGCTCAGCACGCCCATCAGGACAATCTCCCCCACGCCGGGGATGGTCTGCAATTTCTCTTTCACCCGGTACTGCATGTAATCGCTGAGGACCCGCTGGGGGAAAGGGCCGGCCAACGAAATCATCATGATCGGGTTGTCCTCCGGATTCGACTTGGATATGACCGGTGGATCGATATCACGGGGCAGCCTTCGCTGTGCCTGCGAGACCTTGGTCTGGACATCCTGGAGGGCCAGGTCGACATTTCGGGAGAGGTCAAGCTCGACCGTTACGTTCGCCGACCCCATTCGGGAGCTTGACCTGATCTCCTTGACACCTTCGACCTGGACAAGCGCCTCTTCGAGAGGGTCGACCACGTCATTCTCGATGACTTCAGGCGCAGCGCCCTCCCAGGCTACAGAAACGCTAATCGTGGGAAAATCAACATCGGGGAACTGGCTGATGCCGATGCGTGATGCGGCCACGATGCCGAAGACAACGGTGGCCGCCATGAGCATCCAGGCCAGGACGGGCTTTTTAACACATACTTCTGTGAGATTCATGATCAAGAACCTCTTGAGGCCACGTTTTTTCCTTAGCGGGTATCCGCATTTTCTGCGGGAGCCTTACCGATCCTGACGGGGGCACCGCTTCGCAAGGCTTCGCCTCCGCGAATGACCAGTATCTCTCCCGGCTTTAAACCTGAAAGGACTTCTACCTGACCGTCGGCCGTCCTCATTCCCAAGGTGAGGATCCTTTCTACGGCAGTATCGTTCTCAACTACAAAAGCAATGAAGCCGCGCTCACTGGGGCGGACTGCTGTGAGCGGAACCACGGGCGTCATCCTGGAGCTGCTCACCGGAACGACGACCTCTGCAAAAGCTCCTGGCCGCAGTGTTTCATCTTTGGTGTCATTAATTTCCGCGGTAACTTCAACCATCCTTGTGACTTGATCCGCCGACGCGGCAACATGAATAATCTTTGAGCCATATTCCTGCTCGCTATCTCTAATCTTGAAAAGGGCCTTCGATCCCGGATGCATTTGAGCAGCGTCGCGTTCAGGCACTTTGAACCGCAAGAGCAAGGGGTCGCGACGGACCAAGGTCGCCAGAACCATTCCCGTCTCTACGTACTGCCCCGTCTGGACGGTTCGCGTCTGAATGATCCCCGAAAACGGGGCCCGGACATAGGCATCATGAAGGTTAAGGTTGGCTTGATTGAGAGCAGCTTTGGCTTGGGCGACATCAGATTTAGTTAGGCTGACCTTAGTCCGCCATGTTTCAACCTCCTCCCCGGGAATGAGTCCAGGCGTATCGCGGACCGCTGCCTCGCGGCGTCTTAAGCCTGCCTCGGCATCTGCCAGGGCGGCTACCGCCTTTTCGTAGGCGGCCTGAGCCGCCTCCACAGCTAACCGATACCTTTCGGTTTCGATCTCGACGAGCACCTGATCGACCTTGCCAAAGTTGCCTTCCGAAAAGAGAACGCGATCGACCACGCCTGAGACGCGGGCTGTCACCTGGACTTTTTCAAATGCCTCAATCGACCCGACGGCATTGACTGAATAAACAAGAGACTGAGCTTTGACCTCTTGAACTTCCACAGGGAAGGAGATTTCTGAGCGGCTAAAGGGAGTCTCTCCTCTTTTTCCCGGCTTTCCAGGGGAAGCTCCTGTCGAGCCTTGCTTGCAGCTGATAAAGGAAAGGAACACAACTAGTAGCAACGACGCACTTGATTTTATGAACATCTTTTTCAAAGGGATGGCTCCTTGCCGAACGGATCTAGACCAAGGGCTGCTTCGAGATTGAGATAAGCTATAGCTAAGCCGTAGCGCTCTCGAACAAGTGTGACTTCAGCTTCGAAGAGACTGACATTGGCATCCGCCACTTGGAGGGCGGTGGCCAATCCTTGGCGATAGAGTTCGGCGATCTCTTTCGCATTTCTTTTGGCAATATCATTAGCGATATTAGCTTGTTTGAGAGACGCTCGCTGATTGGTCAATGAGACGAGGGCCTCGCGGACCTCGAGGTCGACCTGCCGCAGAGCAGCCTTGACGTCCAAGTCGGCCAGGTAGGCCAGCGATTTCTGCTCGCCGTATTCGCCGGCTCTGCTGAACCCGTCAAAAAGGGCCCAGCTCAGCGTGAGGCCGGCGTTCCAGTTCGTGTTCCGGCCCGTTAACCCGGCTTCGTTGGTATAGCGGTATTGCCCGGTCAGGGACAAAGTGGGAAGCCATTTCAGGGTTGGCTCAAGCACAAGGGCATGCTGGGCCTGAGCCTGGTAGCGCAGAGAATTCAAATCCAGCCGCCTGTTTTGAGCTTCGCTAACTAGCTGCTCCAATTCTAGGCCTCTCTCCTCGGCCACCTGGAGCAAGAATCCCGGAATTTCCAGCTTTTTCTTCATGATATCGGGCTCGTCCAAGAGATTACCAAGCTGGAGATAGGTCGTTTCCACCTGTCCTTCTGCCTGGGTGATGCCCATCTCGGCAGTCGCGAACTCAAGTTCTGCCCTCGTCACGTCATTCACACCCACCAGCCCCGCCGCATAACGTGCTTTGGCAGCGTCAAAGGCTTGCTTGGCGTATTCATAACGGTGTCTGGAGGCTTCAAGCAACTGGTCGACACCCAAGGTGAGCAGATAAGCATTGCCGACCTCAAAAGCAAGCCTCCGCTTGGTCTCGGCAGAAGTGTACTGCTCTGCAGTCCTGCTGGCTACGGCTTGGCGAAAAGTTGGGATGCTGTGGGAATCAAAAAGGATCAGGTTGAGAGAAATGACACCGGACAGGGCGTTGTAGCTTTGGACAACAATTTCGGTATTTTCAAAAGTCCGCCTGACTTCGAAGGGCCGCCGGGTATAGACTCCCGTGGCTGTGATTGAAGGCATAAAATAGGCCCTGGCTCTTGTGACTCGGGCTTGGGCGGCATTGACAAGCCCCTCGGCGGCAAGCGACCTCTCGTTGTTTTTAAGGGCCATATCGATGGCGGACTCGAGCGTCAGGACATCCTGCTGGCTGTGGACCAGGGATGGCAGGAGAATTAGGCTGAGAAGAATAAAATATATCCCTCGGACCTTCAACCACGTTCTCCTTTTTTCTATGGCAAACCTAAATAATTCTGGTTTAATAGTATAAATTATGCCGGCCGGAGAGTCAAAATTTCACGGGGCAGCCGATTCCGGGGGGAATTCAGACCCGATCGGAATAATGCAAAAGGCCGGCCTATTAGAATCTCAGCCCGAAGATAAAAAAATGGGTCCATGGGTCCGGGTCAACCAACGGGTCTGATATTTTGATCGCTTGATACTCGAAGATGAGTGCAACTGACCGGATATTAAAGGCGACACCGGCTAAAAGATGATAGGCGAGCCGTGTGTCCAGATGGGATTCGGATTCTCCTTCGATTTCGGCGTTGGTGTAATAAAGATTCGGACCGATTCCGCCACCTCCGAAGAGCGATAAAAACGAATACCTATAGCCGACTTTGGCGTTGGCAAAAATATTCATCTCGAGAACAGTCAAATTCTCCTCGGAATAATCCTTATAATAAGGCTGGAGCTCAAACCCAAGGGCGAAATTGCGTTTTATCCCGAAATCATTGCCGAGGGAAACGATCCACCGTCTTTCGCCGAACCCGAACTTGAGGAAGGTCCCCGAGAAGAAGTTCCGAAGAGGAGGAGTTGGCACCGGAAGGGTCGGGGAAACCGGCTCCGGTTTTTTGGGCGGCTCGGCCGTCTTTTCTTGCCCTTCGACCATCTCGGCTGGTGCGACCATGCTTTCGTGGAGGTAGCCGGAGGACACCTGGCCGGACTCGTCAACGCTCAGCTTGATTTTATACCAGGCCCCTGATTTTTCCATAACGGCAAATATTTCGCCTTTAAGGGCGACCTCAAGGACCTGCGCATCAACTGAGGGATTGGAGCGGATGTCAGCATAGTCCGCGATGACTTTAATCTTTAGAGGAGTCTGGCCAGAACAGAGGAGTGCGGCAAAGATTAAGAGCATGAAGAGAATGGCCTTGTTCGGGACGTTCATAAGGCGTTCATTATATCCAATCATCCCAGAAAAATAAACGCGCACTATATTAACTCTCCTTGCCGATAGAGCTTTCCAATGGGTGGCGTGGCTGGGGGGCCCCCCCGACGAGGCTCGGGAGATGTGGCTCGAAGTCACGCTGCGATTTCCCCAGCGAGGAAATCTTGCTCGATTCGCTCCTCGCTCTCCTCTCTGAGGAACCATGCCCGCTCGTCGCTCATACGGACTTCTCACCACATCATCCCTCGCCTCATCCCCCAAGGCGCCGCGGATGCCACGACAGGACCCGTTGGTGAGCTTTATCGGCGATCGATAGGATCAATTGCCTTGTTGCAATTGCGATAGAAACATTCTACAATTCTGCATAATTGACCGATTGCTCTAAACTTGAGCGAGGAGGGAAGGCCGATGAAAAAGATGACGGCAATCGTAGCACTGATGGCCGTGTTCTCGCTGGCAATCTGTTTCATCATCTTGGGAGCGGTCTCCGTCGAGCTGATGAAGTCGCTCAGAATCGACGAAGGCCAGTTCGGGTCCTTGGCCATGGGGTTGTTCCTGACCAGCTGTATTGTCCAGTTTATTATCGGGCCGTTGGTGGACAAATTTGGGTATAAGCCAATCGCCGTTGTCGGGTTTATCGTTGTCAGCGGCAGCATGTTCTTGCTTGCTTTCGCCTCGAGCTTCTCTTTGGCTATGCTGGCCTGCATCCTGCTGGGAATCGGGGCGATGAGCCTCAATACAGTGGGCAACACGCTCATCCCGGTGGTGCTTTTTGAGGGCAGAGATCCGGCCCGGGCCAGCAATCTCGGCAATGCATTTTTTGGCCTTGGCTATGTCCTGACGCCGCTCCTTTTCGTGCTTTTTCTCAAGACGTTTAGCTTAACTTATAGCGCCTCCTTGTCTATTATTGGAGCCCTGATCCTGGTGTTTCTCATTTTTGCCCTGGCCACGAGCTACCCCCAGGTTTCCACGGGATTCAAGTTTTCCATGGCCATCAAGCTTCTGGGAAAAGCCGCCGTGCTGGTTGCCGCCCTGGCCCTGTTCTGCTACATCTCCCTGGAAATCACGATGGCAACCTGGATTAAGCCTTTGATGACCGAACTTTTTGGCGGCAGCGGGAACGCCAACGCTGCGGCCAACGCGGGCCTGATCCTCAGCCTCTTTGGCGTGGCCATGATGGTGGGACGGTTCATTGCTTCCGCGATGAAAAACTTGACCGCTATGGGCGCTAAGGTCATCACGTTGATGTCGCTCATTTCTCTTGTTGCCATTGTTGTCATGATTGTCAGCAAGAGCCCGGCTTTGGCCGTTGTCGCCATTCTGTTCACCGGGCTTGGTTTTGCGCCCATTTTCCCGACCATTGTTGGCGTCACGTTCGCCAAATTCGAACCCAGCCTTTATGGCAGCATTTTCGGGATCATTTTTGCCATCGGCCTTCTTGGTGGAACGTTTGTTCCAAAGCTCATCGGCAACATGAGCGTGGGCCGAACGGTCCAGGGAAGCCTGCCCATCGCCGCGGTCATGGCCGGGATTTTGTTTTTGATTTCCCTCATTATCGGAAAGGTGGGACGGCCGGCCAAGACGGAGTGAGTTTTTGGCGCCGGGATGGCATGAATAAAAAAATTGTCGTCGTCGACGATGACCCGGTCACGCGGGAAATTCTGAACAAAATACTCTCCAAGGACGATTTTGAGGTTTTTTTGGCCAAAGACGGGAAATCGGGCCATGAGCTTGTTCTGAGAGAAAAACCGGCTCTTGTCCTCCTGGACCTTCTTCTTCCTAAGATTCACGGGTTAGACTTGTGCCAGAGAATCAAGCAGGACCCGAACCTGAAAAAAACCAGAGTCATCTTGATGACGTCGGCTTATAAGTCGCCCGCGTTCCGCCAGGACATCAACATGAGTGGAGCGGACGATTTTATCGAGAAGCCCCTGGAAACGATCGAGCTGATGAAAAAAGTCTACCAGCTGTGCATTGAGATTGCTGAAGAAGACGAGAAGTCGCCTTCTTCGTGACGGCCGGAGGACGCACTTTCCAGAATGGACGCCTTCCTGGATGCGTTCTTTTTCGCTTTCCATTCAGTATGGATTGTCTTTCTTCTTTTTGGATGGGCCTGGAAGAGAACCCGGCTGGCGAACCTCGTGGTGATCCTCTTGACGGCGTTTTCCTGGTTCGTTCTCGGCATCTGGTATGGCTACGGCTACTGCCCGAGCACCGACTGGCACTGGCAGGTGAGAGCGAGATTGGGCCACCATGATTTGCCGAGCTCCTACACGAAATTTCTTGTGGATTCTTTCACCGGCTGGGACGTTAACCAGAAGATTGTGGATATTGTTACTCTCATTTTGCTGCTTCTAGCTTTGAGCGCCTCTCTCGTTCTCAATATCCGGCGCTGGGGGAAAAAACATGGATTCAAACCTTCCGTTTGACCCTGTCCACCGTTCTGAGGAAGTGGAAAAAGTGGTCATGCAGGGAGGGATGCGTCTGTATTATAAATTCAGGGCCGCTCCGTATTATGGCGGCATCGCCACGGCCGATGCCGTTGGCTGCTCTTTTCTCTGCGCCTATTGCTGGAATTACGGGAGGAATGAAAATCCGTCTCGTTTTGGAAAGTTTTGCTCCCCAAATGAAGTGGCCGGGAATCTGCTCCGAATTGCCCGGAAGCGCTCCTATAATCTTTTCAGGATCACGGGGTCTGAGCCGGTATTAGGGCTAGACTCGTTCCGCCATCTCCTTGAGGTTATCAAAATCATTTTCCGGGAGGAACCCGGTTCCCGGTTTGTCCTGGAGACCAACGGCCTGATGCTGGGGTTGAAACCGGAGCTCGGAGAGAAGCTGCGGTTTGAGAATTTGTTGGTCAGAATAGCGCTCAAGGGGACCGACCCTCTGTCCTTCGAAAGAATCACTGGGGCGAAGCGCGATTTTTTCTCCTATCCGCTGCTGGCTCTGAAAAACCTGGAGGGCATCAAGGTGAGGGCCTGGCCAGCGCTCATGGAAGACCTCTTCACTGAGGTCGAAATTAAAAATTTGAAAGATATGCTCAGGGAATCCGGCGTCCAGGCCGAACTGGAGCTTGAAAATCTTGAACCTTACCCGTTTGTCCTCGAGAACATGAAACGCCGGCGGATTCTCCCAAGAAATTTGAGACAGGAGGATTCCTGATGGACCGGAGAGTATTCAGGATTCTGGCTCTCCTTGGTTCTCTCGGCGTTATGTCGACGCTCTGGAGTGCCGAGAAATAAGAGGTGCTTGGGATCACGGTTTGCAGGCAGAAGCTAGCCAATGCGGCATCGGAGGTGGAAGAGGCTGGCAGGAAAAATCCACAAACCCGGCTTCGGCCAGCCATGATTTCAGGTTCTGATCAGAAAACACCCACCCGTGCTCGGCGGTCAGGGCCATATTAACCGCAAAAAGAGCCGAGAATTTCGGCTGTGTGCGCGTCGCATCTGTCATCATGTCCAGAACATAGATGATTCCGCCGGGGGCCGTGGCGTCATAGGCCTTTTTTAAAAGGGATACAATAGAGTCCTCCGATTCCTGGTGAAGCACGCCAAAAAAAATTAGGATATCATTATGCCCGGGAAATACCATTCCGAGGTGGAGCTCGGGGCGCTCGACGGGTTTACCAGTGCGCATGAATTCGCCAAGCTTTCCCCACACGGCATAGACATCCCGATTGTAGCGGATCGCTTGGCTCAGGTCGGAAGGAGAAGCGGGAACAAGGAACGCCGCAGTTTCCGGTGTGTTTGAGTAGGAATCGCCTTCTTTTGAGAGAAGCCCCAAAGTGGCGCAGGCATCCATTAAGAGGCGCGTCGCGCGCCGGTTGAGTCCGCATATGTCCGCGATTGCATCTGTGCTGGCCGCCCCGACCTCAGAAAGCCGGGCAAAAATTCCCAGGTCAGATGCCGTAAGCAAAACAGACGAATCATAGAAAGCGCTGGCTGTGTCCATGATCCTTTGAGGAGAAACAGGCTTCTTTTGGCTGTTATCGGATTTTTCCATCTGGCTCTCCCTGAGCCTCAACCTACCATAATCGGGATATTCGGTTCAACTTCGCAGTGGATTTAATCCTTGACAGTTTTTTCCCGTAAATGGTATGGTCAACTTGGGCCATGCGGATTCAAAAAGGAACGCAAAAAAGGAGAGAAAGATGAACAAAGGAATCACCCATGGAATCCTTTTTTGTCTGTTTGTGGCTTTTTCGGGGCTATTCATTTTTGGCCAAAACCCGGCCCAGGAAAAAGAGCCCAAACAGATCAAGGTTATCTTTTCTAAGGGATTTCTCCGCTGCGAACCTTCAACTGGACGCGTGGCCTTTTATGCGGCCTCAACGTTTCCGGAGCAGTTTTATGTCGCAGGCGGGGATGATTGGGAAGTGCAGTTCTTTTCCGCCGGAATTTACCGTTTGAGGCAGCTCTCCTGGGGTACCATTTTTTGGGAGGTGGACGTGATGAGAAGACAAGTCCAAAAATACACGGAGAGCAGCACCATGACCCGAGAGCCAAATGTGCTTTTGGGATTTGAAGTTGTCGTCCCGAAACCCGAAGAAACGGCCTTTGAACTGAATTTCAAAAAGATGGAGCTCCGGTTTGAACCGGCCAGGGGCCAGATGAAGCTCTACGGCGATAACTTTTTTCTTTCGCCATGCCGGGACGTGGATCGATGCAAAGTCAACCCGCAGCTTTATCACATTGAAAGCTCTAACCTCAGAGGAATCGGCTTCTGGAAAATCGACCTCGTCGCCAAGCAACTGATCTATACCGCTGGAGGAATTTTCTGCGAGGTCTCCGAGAAGGAACGCGACGTTATCTGGCCCGACGTCAAAGTCGAAGTCAAGTACTGAGAGACAATAGGAACGCGCGGCTCAATCTAAATAAGGCTGGCTGGGAAGCCTGGATTCGAACCAAGATTCCATGATCCAGAGTCATGTGTCCTGCCATTGGACGACTTCCCAGCAGGCGCCTCAATCATAATCGATTTTCTTCCCTTTTTCAACATTTATAGCCCGGTTCGTTGACAGTGTCTTCGGGCGATGATAACATGAACCGCTTATTATGCGAAAACGCTGGATCCGTTTCAGCCTCATCATCCTCGTCACCGCGGTTTTTTTGTTCTTCTTCTTCCGGAGCGTGGACTGGGAGGAAGTTTATCGCTATCTCCGTCAGGTCAACACCTCCATTTTCATCCTGACCGTGTTTCTAGCGCCCCTTCATCTGATCACGCGGGCGTGGCGATGGCGCTACCTCCTCGACCAGGAGAAAAAGGACGTCAAATTCGTTAACATGTTCGCTGCTAACGCCGTGGGTTTTGCCGTTAATTTTTCCCTTCCCGGCCGGGTCGGAGAGGTAATTAAGCCCCTGTATTTAGCTCGCAAGGAGAAGATCAAAACAGGCTTCGCCCTGAGCACAGTGCTGGTCGAACGGATCTTTGATATGTTCACGATGTGTTTTTTGCTGGTCGTTTTCCTCCTGGCGCGGCCGCTCTATTCTTCCAAGCTCCAGGCTGGCGCTAAAGATTATTCCGACCTTTATCTCTGGGGAATCGTTGGAGCGGCCATTGCCTCTGGCCTTCTCATTTTCAGCCTTTGCCTTTATTTTTTCAGAGCCAGAACCCTCGGTTTTCTCTCCTTTCTCCTTAGGCCGCTTCCGCCTAAAATCAGCCAGAAGGTTCTCTCCATCTCTGAGGAATTCATCGCCGGGCTCAAATTTTTCCGGTCTCTGCGGAGCCTGTTGATGTATATCCTGTTCTCTTTTATCGTCTGGCTGGGCATTATTTTTTATTATTGGGTCTTTTTCCATGCCTTCGGTGTCTCCGTCGCTTACTTTCTGCTGATTCCTTATGTATTTCTCACAGGGGTCGGGGCCTCCATCCCCAGCCCGGGCATGGTCGGAGGATTCCACTACTTCTCCAAGCTCGGGATGACGACATTCCTGGGAGTTGATCCCAACCTGGCAGTGGGCGTAACTATCCTTGTCCACGCCGTCCAGGTTGTGGTGACTTGCTGCCTTGGATATGCTATATTATGGAAAGAAGGGCTGACAATCTTTCAGCTTAAGAAACTTGGTGAGGTCGGTGCCAAATGAAATGCCCCTTTTGTAACCACCCTGATAGCAAAGTGATCGATTCTCGGGAGAGTCGCAAAGACCTATCCATCCGCCGGCGGCGGGAGTGCATTTCCTGCAAGAAACGTTTCACCACTTATGAAAAAATCGAAGTGATACCCTATATGGTTGTCAAAAAAGACGGCAGCCGTCAGCCGTTCGACGGCCAAAAGATCTTGCGGGGGCTTCTGAAGGCCTGCGAGAAAAGGCCGATTCCGGTAGGGAAACTCGAAGAGATCGTCGAGGAGATCGAGACCAGGGTCCATGAGCGGCCGGATAAGGAGATCAAGGTTTCTGAGATCGGTCTCTTTGTGATGGACAAACTCAGGGAGCTCGACAAAGTCGCCTACGTCAGGTTCGCCTCTGTTTACCGGGAATTCAAGGATGTCGCGGAGTTCAAGCAGGAACTCGAATCGCTCCTGAAAGAAAAATAGTTGTGTTCCCAAGATGATCAGAAGAATCAAGCCGGCTGCGAGAATTATTAAGATCAATACCGAAATCAACCGGATCAAGAGGGCGCAGTTCGTCCGGAGGGAAAAATATCTGGCCTGGGACGAAACCTGGATTCCGCGGGTTGATATTTATGAGAAGCCGCGGGAGATCATTGTCGAGGCCGAAATCCCCGGAGTGCCAGCATCTGAGATCAGCATTACTGTCCAGAGCAACCGGGTAGAAATCAAGGGCACAAAAAAAGAGGGCCTCTCCTCCAATGGGATCAAGTTTCTTCGCCTTGAGAGGGAATTTGGAAGCTTCCGCCGTCTCGTCGCCCTTCCCGCAACGGTCGTCCCGGACAAGGCCAAGGCTTTTCTCGAGAACGGTGTATTGATGATTTTCCTTAAAAAATACTTCACTGCAGAGGACACGCCGGAGGAAACTCATGGCAGAAAAGGATAACAGGAACGGCGAGTCGCTGGACGAGCTCGTCGAAGAGCGGGACCAAAAACTGCAAATTCCCCAGAAGCTGCCCGTTCTCTTGCTCCGCGATATCGTTGTTTTTCCCTATATGATCGCCCCTCTCTTTGTCGGGAGGGAGAAATCCAAGAACGCCATCGACCAGTCATTGGCCACCAACCGGATGATTCTTCTCCTGACCCAAAAAGAGATGGAGGTCGAGGACCCGAAACGAGAGGACGTTTATGACGTCGGAACCGTCGCCCTAATTATGAGGATGCTCAAACTTCCCGACGGCAGGGTCCGAATCCTGGCCCAGGGTCTCATACGAGCCAGAATCGAAAGCTTTGAGGAAGACCAGCCGTTTATCCAGGCCCAGGTATCGGTTATTCATGAGCCGGAGACCAAGGAAAAGACGATTGAGAATGAAGCCCTCATCCGCAACGTCCGGAGCGGGCTGGAGAAAGCCACTTCGCTCGGGAAGAATATCGCCCCCGAGGTGCTGATCATTGCCGCCAACGTGGAGGAGATGGGCCGGCTGGCCGACCTGACCGCGGCCAACCTGGAACTCAAGGTCGAGGAAGCCCAGAAAATCCTCGAGATCTCCGATCCGTTCCAGCGCTTGAAAAAAGTCTACGAGCTTTTAACCAAGGAGCTCGAACTCCTGGACATGCAATCCAAAATCAGCACCGAGGCCAAAGGGGAGATGGACAAGCTTCAGAGGCAGTACTACCTGCGGCAGCAGCTCAAGGCGATTCAGAAAGAGCTGGGCGAAGGAACGGAGATTCAGGAAGAAATCAAGGCCTACCAGGACCAGTTAAACAAGCTCAAAGTCGCCGAGGAAGTGCGCGAGGAGCTTGACAAACAAATCTCGAGGCTGGCCCAGATGCATCCGGAGTCGGCCGAGACGGCCGTTGTCCGTACATATTTGGACTGGATGTTCTCGTTGCCTTGGAACAAGACGACGGTGGATAACCTTGACCTCCTGAAAGCCAAGAAGATTCTGGACGAGGACCATTACGGGCTGCAGAAAGTGAAAGAGAGAATCGTTGAATATCTTGCCGTCAGGTCGCTTTCCAGAAAAATCAAGGGGCCAATCCTTTGTTTTGTTGGGCCTCCCGGTGTGGGCAAAACATCGCTCGGCCGTTCGATCGCCCGCGCCCTGGGAAGGAAATTCATTCGGATCTCTCTCGGCGGCGTGCGGGATGAGGCTGAAATTCGGGGCCACAGACGGACCTATGTCGGAGCCATGCCGGGAAAGATCATCCAGGGAATCAGGCGCGCGGGGTCGAACAACCCCGTCTTTATGATGGATGAAGTGGACAAGATCGGCGCCGATTTTCGGGGAGACCCCTCTTCCGCTCTTCTCGAGGTCCTCGACCCTGAGCAGAACAACTCTTTCCGGGATCATTATTTGGGCGTTCCATTTGACCTCTCCAAAGTGATGTTTATCACCACCGCCAACCTGCTTGACCCGATCCAGCCGGCCTTCCGCGACCGTATGGAGGTCCTCGACCTGCCGGGTTATACGGAAGAGGAAAAGCTTCAGATTGCCCTCCAGCATCTTGTTCCCAAGCAGGTCAAAGAGCATGCCTTGGGCGAAAAGTCTATTGTCTTTACTGAAGGCGCGATTAAGAAAATCATCGCTCTGTATACCCGCGAGGCGGGTGTCAGGAATCTGGAGCGGGAGATCGCCTCGGTTTGCCGGAAAGTCGCGCGCAAGGTCGCCGAGGGCAAGAAGAAACTCTACCGGATCACCTCTCAGAATGTCGAGGGCTACCTCGGTCCTCCGCGGATCTTTAAAGACCAGCTCCTGAAGAAAGACCAGGTGGGCGTGGCCACGGGCGTGGCCTGGACCGCGACCGGGGGAGAGATCCTCTTTGTCGAGGTCACCAAGATGAAAGGGAAGGGAAACCTCTCCCTAACCGGATCTCTCGGGGAGGTCATGAAGGAATCTGCCCAGGCCGCCCTCAGCTACGCCCGGGCGCATGCCGAGGAGTTCGCGGTCAGCGTTGACTTTTTCTCCGAACACGATTTTCATATTCATATCCCCGAGGGCGCGATTCCCAAGGATGGACCGTCGGCCGGCGTCACCATAGCCACGGCCCTGATCTCAGTTTGCACCGAAATGAAGGTAAAGAGGGACGTGGCCATGACGGGGGAGATCACCCTGAGGGGGAATGTGCTCCCGATCGGGGGCGTCAAAGAGAAGGTCCTGGCCGCCCAGCGGGCGGGTGTCAAAAAAATGATCCTCCCGGCTCCGAACAAGAAAGACCTCATCGATATTCCTCAAAAAATACGGAAAGAGATGGAGTTCATTTTTGTCGAGGAAATCGGAGATGTTTTCGAGAACGCTCTCGTCAAGCCTCCTGAAAAAAAGGCTGGGGAATGAACCTTCGTTCCCTTCGAGAAAGAGAAATCATCCGGGCCGTCAGGAGAGAGTTCTCTGGAGAAACGGGAGACATAGTCCTGGGCATCGGCGATGATGCCGCTGTGATCCAGAGCGCCTCGCGGCGGCTTCTTCTCACCACAGACCTCCTCATTGAAGACGTCCATTTTGTTTCCTCTCTCCACCCCCCATACTTGTTGGGCCGTAAGGCCCTCAACGTGAACCTGAGCGATATCGCGGCGATGGGCGGCCGGCCGAAATTTGCGCTTCTTGGACTGGCCCTGAGGCGGGGGATGGCGAAAGATGACGTGACAAAATTCTTCCTTGGATTCGGGGCCGCGGCCAGGGAACACAGGACGGAACTCATCGGCGGGGATATTTCTACTTCAGCAAAGATGTCCATATCTGTGACTGTCGTCGGCGAAGGGAAAAATCCGGTCAGGCGAAGCGGGGCCAGGCCCGGGGACTATATTTTTGTTTCCGGCACTCTTGGCGATGCGGCCGCAGGGCTCGAGTTGCTCAAGAAAGGCTACAAACTGGGGAGGAACAGGAGAGCGGACGTTCTTCTCCGGGCTTTTCTCGACCCCGTTCCCGAGCTCTCGCTCGGCCTGGCTCTTTCAGCCCGCCGGGCGGCGACAGCGATGATTGATATTAGCGACGGCCTTTCGGTCGACTTATTCCATCTCTCGGAGGAAAGCCGCGTTGGAGCGGAAGTCTATCTGGCCCGGTTGCCCCTTTCTCCAGACCTCCTTTCTTTTGTGAAAAAACCAGAGGGCTTGGCTCTCCACGGCGGCGAGGATTATAAACTTCTCTTCACCGTAAATCCCGAAAACCTGGGCATCATCGAGAGACTTCAAAAAAAGCACAAAGTCTACTGGATCGGCGAAACAAAACGGAAGAGCGGCATCTTTTTGACCGACGAGAAAGGGAAGAAGCGACCCCTCGAAATCAGAGGCTTTGAGCACTCAGCCTAGGAGAGAAGGGCGCCTTCAAAAACGACCTCAGCCGGCGCTGATTGATAGACTTTTTCATTCTCCCATTCCACAATCACTCTTCCCATGCTCGTCCGGACGGCGATTTTTTTGTCCGTCAGGTTTTTGAGGATGGAAGCGACGGCCGCCGCTGACGACCCGCTCCCGGAGGAGAGCGTTTCGCCGACCCCTCTTTCCCAGAAGAGCACCTCAATCTGCTGACGGTTATGCACCCGAATGAATTCTGTGTTGATCCGGTTGGGAAAAAAGGGGTGACATTCGATTTCCCGACCGATCTGATGCCACTCGATCCGCGCTGGAAAGTGATCCACGAATACGGCACAATGTGGATTGCCCAGGGAAACGACCGTGATACGGTAAATCTTGCGGTTGATAGAAAGGGGATAATCAATAATTTTCTCGTGATAAGCCCCGTCGTCAAAGGGGATGTCCTCCGAGGTGAACCTTGGCACTCCCATGTCGATCCTGATCTCGAAGAAGTTGTTGTCTTGTTTGAGCAGGCTGGATTCTCTCTCTCCTGTGCTGGTGGAGAACGTCATGGACGGCAATTCGATCTTTTTTTTGTAGAAAAGATAGGCTGCAGCGCACCTCAGCCCGTTTCCCGAAATTTCCGGCTCGGAGCCGTCGGCGTTGAAGATGCGGAAACCGACAAGACCCTTAGCTTTATCCTTTATGGAAATGAATAGCAATCCGTCGGCGCCCACTCCGGTATGGCGGTCGCAGATATGTCTTGCGAATGCCGGGATGTCACCGAAGTCTCCCCTCTCGTCAGGGTCAACAACCAGGAAGTCGTTGCCCAGAGAGTGGACCTTGGCGAACTTCATCTATGGGACTCTCAAGGTGACGATGCTCTCGATCGACTCGCCGTCAGTCTCTCTGCGGATGAGAAAAACAACCGCCTGGCCGGATTCGACTTTCTTCAGGATTCGCTCCAGGTCGTCCACAGTCGTCACTTTTTTCCGGTTAACTTCGAGGATGATATCTCCCACGTTCAGTCCTTTTCTTTCGGCTTCGCTGTAAGCTCTCACTTGGGTGATGATCAATCCCTCTTGGGTCTGGTAGCCGTATCGTCTGGCCAAGGATGGAGTGAGTTCGCGGACGGAAAAGCCTAGGTCTCTATCGGAGCCTTCTGTTTTCACCTTGGTTTCCGCCACGTCCAACTCTTCCACTGTGACACTAAAAGTCATCTCTTTTCCGTCCCGGATGACCTTGATATTGACCTTCTTGCCGGGTTCGATGTCGGAGATCTTGAACTTCAGGTCCGTGGGGTCTTTAATTTTCTGGCCGTTGACTTCGACGATGACGTCGTATTGCTTGATTCCGGCTTTTTCGGCCGGGCCGCCCTGCTCAACCGTATTGACCAGGGCACCGTTCTTATCCTTGAGCTTAAAAGCGTCTTGCTCATCGGCGTTGATAGGCAGGATGGTCACCCCGATTTTGCCCCGGACCACGCGTCCTTTTTCTTTGAGCTGGGTGATGACTTTCTTGGCCAGGTTTGAAGGAATGGCAAAACCGAGGCCGATGTTTCCGCCGGTCGGAGTGAAGATGTTGCTCGTGATCCCGATCACCTCGCCCTTCATATTAACCAATGGCCCGCCGCTGTTCCCCCGGTTTATGGCGGCGTCCGTCTGGATAAAATCCTGGTATTCCGGCACATTGCCGCCCGTTCCGAGTTGTCTCCCTTTGGCGCTGACGATCCCCGCTGTCACCGTGTGCTCCAACCCGAAGGGATTGCCGATGGCCAGGACCCATTCCCCGACTTTCAATAGGTTGGAATCGCCGAGGTCGGCATACAGGACGCCCTTCGCTTCGACTTTCAGAAGGGCTAGGTCTGTCCTGGGGTCTGTGCCGACGACCTTGGCGACATAGTCATTACCTTGAAGTGTTGTCACCCTGATTTTGACGGCATTCTCGGCGATATGATTATTGGTCAGAAGATAACCATCCTCGCTGAGAAAAAAACCGGTTCCCTGAGCAAACGACCGGCGCTCTTGCTCTCGCTCGCGGGGCTGGCCGAAGAACCGGTCCCAGAAATCCTCGAACGGGAACTCCTGATCAGGCCCGAACCCTCTGATTTTTTCTACTTTTTCGGCTTCGATTTTCACCACGGCCGGGCCGACCTTCTCGGCGATACCGGCAAAATCCAATCCGGGGTTGATTTCGGGCGATGTGCCCGCTGGAGCGGCATAGAGAGAGGGGCTAAAGGAGGAGACAATCTTATCTGAAACGCTTGCTTTGGGGGCATTTTTTTCGGGTAAATAGACGAAAACGTAGCCTGAAGCAAGAATCCCCAAAACGAAACCGATAACCGCAATCCAGATGTATTTTTTCATATTTCCAGCCTCCTGAGTTTGAGTTTTTAAATTAGCATACTCGGGGGAAAAATTCAAATTTTCCGCCTCCCGAGTGCGAAGAAATTTGCATAGCAGTATAAAACATCGAGTTGAGCTGAAAAGTTGCCAAAATGTCGTTCTCGAGGTATCATCTTGTCCATCCGGAAATGGGCTTAAAAAAAGGACTTCTGATCGTTATCGAGGGCATCGACGGGGCGGGCAAGTCCACTCAGGCCCGGATTCTTCTCCGGAAGCTCAAATCCCTGGGGCACAATGCGGTTGCTTTCCGCGAGCCGACCCGCGGAAAGTGGGGCCGCGAGATCAAGAAGCTGGCCAAACGGTCCGGTTCCGTCTCGCCTGAAGAGGAGCTCGCTTTGTTTATTCGAGACAGAAAAGAGAACGTCGAGAAAAGCCTCAAGCCGGCTCTCTTGACGAAGAAAATAGTCGTCCTCGACCGCTACTATTATTCCACCATCGCCTACCAGGGAGCCAAGGGAATTGACCCGGCCCGGATCAAGAGGCTAAACGAGAAATTCGCGGTCAAGCCAGACATGGTAATCATCCTGGACATCGATGCCGGAAAGGGCCTGGCCCGTATTCACAACAGGACGCGGAAAGATCTCCTTTTCGAAAGAAAAGCTTATCTCGTCAAGGTCAGGAAGATATTCAAAAGCTTTCAGGGGAGAAAATTTATTCATATCGACGCCTCGCGGTCAAAGAAAGAAATCAGCGCCGAAATCCTTGCCCACGTCCAGCGCCTTTTGCTATATTGAAATTTCATGGCCACCTCAACAAACAGCCGGAAAGCCAGGCCGAAAAAGCCTTTTCTGACGATTAAAATCCCGAGGTTCGACCGTAAAAAGCTACTCAAAGCCTTTTTGCTCGTTATTTTCTTTTCTTCCGCCGCGTTGCTCGGGGCCATCTACGGGGCCTACAGGGCTGTGAAACAAAATCTGCCTTCTGTATCTGAGCTTGAGACTTTTGTGCCCAACGTTATCACGTCCGTTTATTCGGACCAAGGCAATGTCATCAAGGATTTCGCCATTGAAAGACGGGTCGAAATCCCATACGAAAAGATCCCAGATGTCCTGATAAAGGCCATTATTGCCACCGAAGATGCGCGCTTCTACGATCATCGGGGAGTCGATTTTCTGGGAATTTTGAGGGCAGTCAAAGAGAATATCCGGACCGGAAGGCTTTTCCGCAGACCCGAGGGAGGGAGCACGATCACCCAGCAGCTGGCCCGGCTCCTTTTCCTCTATCCCCAGCAGACCATCGGCCGGAAGCTTAAGGAAATGTACTTGTCCGTCCAGGTCGAAAAGAACTACTCCAAAGAAAAAATCATGGAGATGTATTGCAACTTGTTCTATCTCGGCCATGGAGTCTACGGCGTAGAGACGGCCTCCAACTTCTTTTTCGGCAAGAGCGTGACGAACCTGACTCTGGAAGAAGCCGCCCTTATCGCCGGAATATTCCGAGGGCCGTCCGTTTATTCTCCTTATACGAATCCCGAAATCACCTTGCGGCGGAGAAATCATGTGATCAATCGGATGGTCGAGCTGGGATTCATTACGAAAGGGCAGGGTGAGGAAGCCGCGAAAAGACCCATGAATGTTCTCCCTTGGAAAAGGGGCACCCCGGATTTCGCCGCTTACTTCTTTGAAGAAGTCAGGAAGTATATCGAGAAAAAATACGGCAGTGAGGTGCTCTACCGGGGAGGGTTGAAGGTCTATACAACCTTGAACCCGACGCTGCAAAAGTACGCCGAAGACTCGTTGCTCGAGCGGCTTCGAGAAATGGACAAACACAAGGGATGGCGCAAGGACAAGAAGAACCTGGTTAAGGAAGAAAAGGAAAAAATCGAAGACGCCTGGCTCGACGGCTGGGACACCTCTTCCGTGGAAGAAAATGAAGTGACGGATGCGATCGTCCTTTCTGTGGCTCGGAGCGAAGCAATCGTCAAGGTGAAAAGATACACGGCCAGGATGACGAATAAAGATATCGGCTGGACGAAAACGAACGACCTCGAAAAGCTCGTCGAGAGAGGGGATGTCATTCACGTCAAGGTGAAGGAGATAGATGAAGGAAAGAAGCAGCTTCTTGTCTCTTTGGACCAGGAACCTTTGCTTGAGGGCGCCTTCCTGGCTATCGATCCTCATTCTGGCCAGGTCAAAGCCATGGTCGGCGGCTACTCCTTCCGCCGGAGCGAATGGAACCGGGCTACCCAAGCCCAGAGACAGGCGGGGTCGGCCATCAAGCCCATTTTATACACGGCTGCGCTCGAGAATCGCTTCACTCTAGCCACAATTATCCAGGATGAGCGCGTTGAATTCATCGACAAGTGGAGAGGAGAACCCTGGTCTCCGGCAAATTATGACGGCAAGTACAAAGGGGCAGTGACGGTCCGAATCGGGTTAGAGGAGTCCCGGAACGTCGTCACGGCCAAACTCCTGGATTATATCTCCCCCCAGGTTGGGGTTGAATACTGCCGAAAATTTGGAATTACGTCGACAATTTATCCCTATCTTTCGCTTTCGCTCGGGACCTTCGAAGTCAGCATGCTCGACTTTGTTTCCGCTTACACAGTCTTCCCGAACAAGGGCGTCAGGATAAAGCCCTATTTCATTTCGAGGATCGAGGATCGGGAGGGCAACGTTTTGGAGGAAGCCAAGGTCGAAGCCGAAGAAGTGATTTCACCGCAGATCGCCTACCTCATAACTTCCGCTCTTCAGGGTGTCATCCTGAGGGGGACGGGCCAAGCCGCGAGTTCTTTGGGGATTCCTCTGGCCGGGAAGACAGGCACCACGAGCCAATTTACCGATGCCTGGTTTGTTGGATTCTCGCCCGCTCTCTGCGCAGGCGTCTGGGTTGGCAATGATGCGAAGGTAACGATCGGCAACGGACAGTCGGGGGCTGTGGCGGCGCTTCCCGCCTGGATTCAGTTCTTTAAGAAAATCATAGAAGATGAGCAAAAGAAAGCCGTTGCAGAAGGAAGAGAGCCATTTTTTGAAGATTTTGAAGTTCCCGCCAATATTAGTTTCCTTGAAATCGATAGGAAAACGGGATTGCTGGCAACCCCTGCCTGCTTGTGGCCGATCAAAGAGGCTTTTCTTCCCGGAACAGAGCAACCCTCTCGGTATTGCTCACCTCAGGATCATATGAAGATTCTTGATTATTACGGTACCGAGAAAGCCACTGAAGAGCACTAGTTCTTTTTTTTGACTCCGCCCGACCCGGAGGGCGAGTGTGATCCCGAAGAGGGCGGACGCGACGCTGAAGAATGGCTCCGCGAGCCAGAAGACACCCTCGCGGCCGACCCGGACGATGTCGTTTTTCCCCTGGAAACTGACCTTCCTTCCTGCACGTACCTGTAGAACTGATTCCTGATAGAACCGGATGAGTACCTGTATTTTTCAGAGGAGTATTTCTTGATGCTGATATCCGGGGAGGCGGGGTAGCCGAACGAACCTTGCCGGACAACGCTCCTCGATTCAAAACCGCTCTGTTTCTGCGTTGTATCTGTCCTCCGGATTTTCCTCTCCTCAGGAGCTCGGACTCTTTCCGCGCTCTTTTCTCCCGGGAACGTCGGCGCGATTTTTTCCGGGCCTTTCATGGAAGTGGGCCTGAGGCTTCTTTCCGCTGCCGCCGCCGGCATTTCTCCAAGCTCCTTTTTGAGGAAGACCTTGTTTCCTTGCATCTCGCCCACGGAGACCTTATTGAAACTCGGCCTTAGGCTTGGCGCTTCACTGGTCAGGCGGATCTTGTCCAAACCTTTCAGAGATTCCTGGCCGAGAGCGATAGCAGAAATATTCTTGGCCTTGAGTTGGTCTTTCCGGACCGCGATCAATGCTTTGGAATTGTAAGGATAGTAATGTCCATAATATCTTCCATAAAACACGCCGTCCATAATCACGATCGGATAACCCCACCAGCTCAACGGAGCCCAGCAATAGTAGTCATACCCCCACCACCAATTCACCCAGGCGGGACCCCAGATCGAGGAAGGGATCCAGTACCATCCCCAGGACGGTCCCCAACCCCATCTTCCATAGTGGAAGGGAGCCCATCCCCAGGGCTCATAAGGAATCCATGTCCAGCCGCCTAACGCGAGCCAGACCCATGAGCCGTTGTAATAGGGACGCCAATTTTCATCGACATTTCCGGGTTTCCAAACCCAGCCGTAAGGCGGCACATTGATCCATTCTCCGTGTTCGCTCAGCTCGCCCTCAAAATCGCTCAGCTCCTCGGGAAGATATTTTTGAGGGATTTCTGCTCTGAGATAGGATTCGCGGGAATCGCTCCAGCGGTCGAAGGTGTCCTCCGCAACAGCCAGGAATCGCTGCGGCCGGGAGTCAAACCGGCCTTCGCTGACTTCGAGGGCCTGTTCGCTCTTGAGAAGCTGAGACCCTGCCTCTCCGGCCGCTTCCATGACTCCGCGAAAAACAAATATCTCCGTCTTCTTGTTTTCACTGACATCGATGCGGTAGAGGCCTTTATCGAGCACATAGCATGAGACATCGGCCGTGTGGATTTCGATGGATTTTTCCTTCTCCAGGCGGTTGACGCTCAAATAGATATTCCCTGAAAAGACGCGGAGTCGGATGAGGTCATACCCTTTTTTGGGCAGGTTCAGGAAATCGACCTTAGTGTTGTTGTCCAGACGGAGATAATTATTCCTGCTCAGGTATATTTCCGCCCGACCCTCCGTCGTGCCCAGCCTGTCTCCCTCTTCGACAGGCATGTTGATGATGCCTTCTTCAAACCCGAGGTCGGGCCCCCTCTGGATGTAGACATTTCCGCTGATGTAGCTCAACCTGGCAAAAGAGTCGTTGGTGTATTTTGGCTCCTCTTGCGCCTTGAGGACCGAAAGGGAGCAGAAGAAAATAACAAGAAATATGATGATCGCGAGCATATTTTTCTTCATTTTATTTCTCCTTCGACCTTTTTAGGAGCAAAAACCGTGCCAACAGGCTTCCCATATATATCTTGTGGATCCTGGTGTTTTCTGTCCTGAAAAAGGGACGGCTGGCCCTTCAGAGGACATCTCTATACCCTGACTGGCCAGTATTTCTTTTGAACCCTGAATACCGGCTCGAGTTCACTTGCCGTAGGAGCCGCGACCTGAGCCTTCGTGGTCCGAGCCTTTTCCTTGCCTCCCAAAACAAGGAGGACGTTCTTCACCCCTTCTTCCAGGCCGAAAAGATTATAACCTCCCTCAAGCGTAAAAAGCAGCCTTTTCTGGGCTGTTTCTTGAGCCATGCTCATCAGGTCCGCTGTGAGCACGCCAAAGCCTTTGGCGGTGACGTTCATTCCGCCGAGCGGGTCTCCTTCGAGAATATCAAACCCGGCCGACACGAGAATGAATTCGGGCCGATAGCCAGTAGCGATGGGAGAGAGGATCCGCTCGAAAATGAAATGAAAATCCCCGTCGGTTTTGCCCGGAGAGAGCGGGACATTGACCGTGAATCCTTCGCCTTCACCGGTGCCTATTTCGCTCCAGTGCCCTGTGCCCGGGTAATACGGAAACTGGTGGGTAGAAAAGTACAGGACATCGCTTCGCGAATAGAACGAGTGCTGAGTTCCGTTGCCGTGATGGAGGTCCCAGTCGGCGATGAGGACTCGCTTGAGGCCGTATTTCTTGATTAAGTATTGAGCTGCAATAGCGATATTGTTGAACAGGCAAAAGCCTCGCGCCTCAGAAGCTTCGGCATGATGTCCGGGAGGCCGGACTAAGGCGAACCCGTTCTGAATTTCTCCTCCCATGATCATGTCGACCGCCTTGAGCAGTCCTCCGGCGGCGAGCAGGGCAGTTGTGTAGGACTGCGCAGAAGTGCAAGTGTCCGGGTCGAGATAAACTCTCTCTTGGCCCGAGGTCTCCTTGATCCTGTTGAAATACGAGGATGTGTGGATTAACTCGACTTCTTCTTCTGTGGCGGGCCTGGGTTCGATGATTGTGTAAGCAGAGAACGCGTTCTCTTGCTCGACCATTGTGTTCAACGCTTCAATTCTCTGCGGCCCCTCCGGATGGCCGGCGCCCATATCGTGCTCGGTGTAGCGCCAATCCTTGACGATTCCCGTGCTCATCGTGCCACCTATTCTTGGCTTGCTAATTTTTAATTGTGAAGAAAGTTTTGAGCTCCTCCGGCTTTGGCTTCGGCGAGAGGAGGCTTCCTGCGACTAGGAAAAAAACAGAAACGAGAAGGGCCGGATAAATGCTCGGGATTCCCCATGGGTCGCCGGCTTTGAGCACTGACGGAAAGGCCCTCGGGATGACGAGCTCGAACAGGATGGCCGTGACCGCGCCCGAGATGATGGACGCAAGGCCACCGACGCGGGTAGCGCGCTTCCAGACAAGGGCGGCAAGCAGCGCGGGAGTGATGGCCACTCCGTACATCGTGTAGGCAAAATAAGCGTAACTCAAGACCGAAATTCGAGCGTGCAGGACGGTCGGGACGAAAATCATAAAGAAGGCGGCCACGCCCAGGACGACGACAAAGACCTTTTGAAGGGCCACCAGCTTCCGCTGGTCTGCTTCCGGGTGCATGAACCGCTGGTAGATATCGCGCATGATGTTGGTGGATGGAGAGAGGAGGTAATTCATGCCAGTCGAGATAACGACGGCGCAGGCCGCCCCAAGAAGAAGCAATCCTGCGAGCAGGCCGATCACTCCTTTTTTGCCGATGTCCCTGGCGGCCTGAAGCACGACTGAGGCGGGGTCGATTCCCGCGCGCACAGCCGCCGCAGCGGCCGGCGTGTCGGTTGCGGAGAATGCGCCCTGAAGCTTCTGTTCGAGACCCGGAAGCTCGCTAGGCTTGACGCCGCCCCTTGCCGAAAGCTCCTGAGCCAGCGCCATGGCCCGGCCGGAGGCCTCTGCCGCCGGAAGCTGACCTGTAGCAACCTCACGCTTCACGGTCTCAGCGATCTCAAAAGTCTTCAGGTCTGTCCAATGGCTGGTCGCAGAATAAACGGCGATGGCCACGACCAGAGTTTCGACGACGATCGTCCCGACGATCCACAACGCCACCGCTCGCTTGGCTTCCCGGGGGGTTTTGGCGGAATAGAATTTCTGATACATAGACTGGACGCCCATGAGGAGGAGCATGGTCGCGAGAAAATATCCGCCGGCTTTGAGGGCCGGATACTCTCCGAAATCGGCGGAGAACACGGCAAAATGCTGGGCCGGGAGAACGGCCGGAGGAGCCTGAAGACCGCCGGCGAACGCCACGGTGAACGGCAGAGCGACACAGCAGGCCAGCAGGATGATGATTCCGTTGGGCAAATCGGTATGCGCTACAGCAACCATTCCGCCCAAAGCTGTGAACAAAATGACGAAGAGGGCGGCGATCGTCTGCCCGACCTCAACTGATATCGAGGCGTTAGTCACGATGTTAAGAATATAGCCGCCGGCCCGGAATTGGTAGGACACGATCGTAGTGAAGGCAATGATCAGGGCGATAGCACCAAACAGGCGGGCAAACTTGCCGTAGCGAACCTCCAGGATATCGCCGACCGTATACTGTCCGAACGTACGGATCTTGGCCGCCAGAAAATAGATAACGGCGATCCCGAACCAGGCACCGGCAGGCAGCCACAGGGATGACCACCCCGCTCTTGCCGCGTACTCAGCGCCGGCGATAAACGTCCCCGACCCGATCCATGTGCAAATCAAAGTGAAGATCATGATGGACATCTTGAGCTGGCGGCCCGCCACCATGAAATCTTCCTGGCTTTTGACTTTTTTCGACCGGGCGAAGTTGAAAGCGGTCAGGATGAGCAGATAGGCCAGGATGATGTAAAGATAGATATGCATGAACCCCTCCTTATGTCTTTTTGGCGCGCTTTCTCGTTTTTAGCTTGAGATAGACGAGGGCCATGATGATATATCTTTTGATATCTGCGAAGGAGCGGATGTTCGAAACAACCCGGGGGATCTTCCGTGCGATGGAGATATTTCCGCCGGAGAACGACCAGCGGAAAAGGAGCTCACTGACCTGAGCCCATGTGAGCTTATCCAAGAAAAGCGGCACGTCTCCTTGGGCTGTCGGTAGCGTGATGATTTTCGGCACCCGTTTCTTGGTCCAGGTGAAATCCGCGGGAAGCACCCCGATTTCTCTCGCCGTCTTTTCCAGGGGAGTGCCGGGATAAATATGAAGGATGGCGACGGTCGCCTCCACCTGGTCCCTATACTGCTCAATGATCCCGATCGTTTCCTGCGCTTCCTCCCATGTCTCCGTCGGATGACTGAAAATAAAAAAGGGATTCGGGATGATCTCGAGTTCCCGGCACCAGGACATCATGTTATGAAAATCCTGGATCTTGATTTTTTTGTCGATCACCGTGTTCCTGACCCTCTCCGACCCGGCCTCGAGCCCGAAGGAAACACGGAAGAGCCCTGCCTGTTTCATTTTGGCCAGGAGAGGCTTGGTCATCAGGTCGAGCCTGACCTCGCAATGCCAGAAAACGGGGAGCTTCCGCTCAAGGATCAGGTCCGCGATCTCTTCCACTCTTTTGAGGCTGATGTTGAAAGTGTCGTCACAGAAAAAAATGACCTGGGTGCCGTACTTTTTGATCAGGGACTCAATCTCCTTAATGACGTTGAGGGGGCTGCGCAAGCGGACATGGCGTCCCCAGTTGATCGGCGTGGCGCAAAAGTTGCAGTTGAAGGGGCAGCCGCGGCTGGTTATGATGTTGACGGCGGGAAGAAGCCCATGGCCCGGGACTTCAAACGTGAAATTGTACTTTTCAAAAGGGACAAGATGAAAAGCGGCGAAGGGGAGGCTGTCGAGGTCGCTGATCGGCGGCCGGGCGCTGTTATGGACCACCCGTCCGTTCTTCCTGTAGGATACTCCGGCCACGCGGGAGATGCCGTTGTGCTCCCCTTTTCCTTCCATGGCGCGGCAGAGGTCGAGCACCGTCTCTTCGCCTTCGCCCCTGACAACGATATCGAGGTCCCGGATGTGGCTCAGCGTATCCTCTGCTGCCATGGAGGCATGCGGCCCTCCCATGACGGTCACGGCCTGCGGCCGGGCCTCTTTAGCCAGCTTGACCAGCTTAAAACTCTGGAAGCGATTTTCAGTGGTTGAGGTGACGCCGACGATATCTGGTTCATCCTCGCGGATTTTTCTTTTGATATCGGGCCATTTCAGCTTGAGAATATCTGCGGGTACAATCTCGACATCGACCCCTTCTTTCTCCAGGACCGCGCCGATCGAAAGAAGTCCCAGAGTCGGCATGGATGAGCCCTTGGACCAGCGCTCGGCAAAATAGCCGCCCGGGGGAACGAACAGTTGGACTTTCATCCGCCTAGCTTGTTAGTTCCTGCTTCTCCAACTTGACCGAATAAAGTTTGGTGATGTTCGGCTCCGCCATGGTGGTGCCGTAAATGTAGTCGGCCACCTCCATAGTCTTATAGTTGTGCGTGATGATGATGAACTGAGTGTCTTTTTTGATTTCGTTCATCAGGTCCAGAAAGCGCAACAGGTTGGCGTCATCCAGAGCGGCGTCCACCTCATCCAGGATGCAGAATGGAGTCGGCTTGTACCGGAACAGGGCAAAAAGAAAAGCCAGGCTGGTGAGGCTTTTCTCGCCTCCGGAGAGAAGCAGGATGTTCTGGACCTTTTTTCCCGGCGGCTGGGCGATGATTTCGACTCCGCTCTCCATAGGATTGCTCTCGTCCACGAGCTTCAGCGTGGCGCTTCCTCCTTTGAATACAGACTTGAAGACCTCGCCGAAGTGCCTGTTGACTTCGGCCAGCGCGCCGAGGAACTGGGTTCGGCTTTCCTCGTCGATCTTGCGGATGGCTTCCTGCGTCGCGTCAATCGATTCCCTGAGGTCGTTCCTCTGCTGGACGAGAAAGTCGTAGCGTTCCTTGTGGCTGATGTACTCTTCTTCGGCCATCAGGTTGACCGCCTTGTATTTTTGGAGGTCCTCCTCGGCTTGCGCCAGCTGGTCTTCGATGTCCGCGTCAGAAAGCTCGACTTCCACTTTTTCGTTCTTAATTTCATGGAGGGTTTTCTTGAGCTCCTGCCAGCAACTCTCTTCGAGGTTGACGAGGTCCCTGTCGATCTCGGCCTTGGCGACCTCCCACTTGACCCTCTCTTCCTTCCTGCGCTCCAGGTCGTCTCTCAATTGGGTCAGCGCCTTTTCCTTTTCCTGCTCTTCGCCATGCTTTCCTTGACGGTCGACTTCTTTTTGGGCGAGCCGCGCCCGCTTGGTTTTTTTCTCCTCTTCCAAACTCGCAGCTTTTTTTTCAAGCGCCTTCTGGACATTCTGGGTTTGCGTTCCCTCTTTTTCGGCGAGCCGGGCTTCTTCATTTAACGCCGCGATTTTTTTCCGGATATTTTCTTTCTTGTCCTCGAGCTCCTGGACCTGCCGGCTTACATTCGTGAACCTTTCCTGAATGAGGTCGGCGGAAGCGCGGAGCTCGATCACGTTTTTTTCATCCTCGACATTCTTGCCCTTGTTAGCCAGGAGTTCAGTGTCCTTGGCTTCAAGCTCTGCCTTTGCCGCTTTTTCCTCTTCTTTGAGGGTGGCGATTCTTTGGGCGAGGGAGTCTTTATTGAGGCTAAGGGCTTCGCGCTCCCGTCGCAGAAAATCAAGTTCCTTCGAAAAAAGTGAGACGGCGCTCTGGATTCTTTCCTGCTGGGCCGTGCTGCCGCTTTTTTCCTTTTCCAGGCCGTGAATTTTGAGGTCCAGGTCGCCGAGGCAAGAGGTTTCGCGTTTCAAATTTTCTTCGAGTTCAAGCTTTTGCTGGCTCTTTTCCTCAAACTCGACGCGAAGAGGCGCGATTTCATCGTCCTGCCGGGAAATTTTCGCTTCCAGGCCTTTGATTTCCTGGCCCAGCGCAAAAACGCCTTCCTCCCTCCGTCCAAGCTTGAGCAGTCCGGAAGCAAGAAGGACATCTCCCTTTGGAGTGATATAGTTCATTGGGGGGAAGCGGGTCCAAAGCTCGACGGCCGATTTCACGTCCCGGACGATAACGGCTTCGCCAAGATGGCCCAGGAAGTCTTTGATTTTAGGGCTTGGCCGGAGATGGGATTTTAAGAATCCTAAAATATTTGGGTCCTTGATTGCCGGAGGCGCGGCCGTCTCCCGCCGGGGTGAGACAAGAAGGAAACGGCCCTCAAGGTTTCTTTCTCCCGCATGTTTCAAGAAGTCGGCGGCGGAAATAACCGGAGCGCTGGCTTCTTCTTTCCAAAGAACGTCGACGAGCGCGGCGTACTCGGGTGCTGTTTCAATCAGGTCGACAAGCCTTCCCAGGGACTCCGGGATTTCCTCTGCGCCGGCGAGCTTCCTCTGAGTTTCCTCCATTTTTTTAAGAGCTTGGAGCGCATAGTAATCTTCGGCTTTCACCTTCTGCGCTTCTTCTATCCGGTTCTTAAGCCGTTCGATGATCGATTCTATTTCCTTGATTGAATTTTGGATTCCTGTTGCCGATTTTTGCTTTTCGTCCTTAACCCGCTGTGCCTCAGCCAGGTTGCTTTCGATTTTGACCAGGGCTTCCGTCTTTGTTAGGAGGAGAGTTTTCTCCTCATCAAGCTGCGACTCTAATTTGGCTTGCTGCCGCGCCAGGAGTTCAAGTTCCTTCTCGGCCTTAACGGCTTCGTTCCTGAGCTCAGTCAGATTTGAGAGCTTTTGAAAGAGGCCAGCCCTCAGCGTTTCGAGGCTCTTTTCAAAACTGACGAACGTCTCTTGATAAGCTTGCCAATTCGCCGCCGACTTGGCCAGCTCCTCCCGCTTTTGCTTCAATGCCTGGTCAAGCTCCGCCAGGGCTTTCCTCCGCTCCATGATCTCTGATTCAAGGAGGCCGAGTTCCTGGTTGAGTTCCCGGGCGGATGCGGACGCTTTCTTCCCCTTGCCGGCAAGGTCCTCAATTTTTTTAACTGCGTTTTCCCTTTCTGCTTCTGTCTTGGTGATCAGAGATTCGAGCGCAAAAAGTGCCTCTTGATCTTCTTTGAGCGATTTCTCCAATTCCCAGATTGCTCTTCTTATGTCTGCCAGCGCCTTTTCTTCAGTTTTGACCCTGAGGGCAAGCTCCTTTTCCTGGTCGAGGCAGGCATTGTGCTGGCGGGTGGCCTGTTCGTGCCTGAATTCAAGCTGCGCCAGCTTGCGCTTATAGTTGAGGCCTGTGAGCTCGCGGGTTTTTTCTCGGAGTTTTCTGTAGCGGGCAGCAGCCTGGGCCTGTCTCTGGAGAGAATTCTTGGCTCGGCCCACCTCGGTGATGATGTCTTCCAGCCGGATAAGGTTCTGCTCGCTCGAAGCGAGTTTGCTCTGGGCTTCTTTCTTTTTGTCCTTGTAAAAAGCGGTGCCCGCCGCCTCTTCGAGCAAGAGCCTTTTTTCGGCAGGCTTGGCTGTGAGCAGCAATCCGATGCTTCCCTGTTCGATGACGAAATATTCTTTTTCCGCTACAGCCCTTTTCCAGAGCGCGTCCTGGATATCCTTCAGCCGGGCGGCCTTGCCGTTCAGCCTGTATTCGCTTTCTCCGGAACGGAAAGCGCGGTGGTTAATGAGGATCTCTTCTTCCTGATGTTCCAAAGACAGGACGACATCGGCCATGCCCAGGGGCGGTTTCTTGGCATTCCCGTTGAAGATGATGTCCTCGGTTTTTTCGCCGCGCAGCCCCTTCTGCCTTTGACCGCCCAGGACCCAAACGATGGCATCGACGATGTTGCTCTTGCCGGTGCCGTTGGGCCCGACGATAGCAGTTATTCCAGGATGGAAGAGGACTTTCGTGCGTTCGGGAAAGGATTTGAATCCTTGAAGTTCGAGCTTCTTGATGATCATCTAACGCGTATTCGTCTCCAAACCGAGACGTATTCTATTCGATTTGGCCGCAATTTTAAAGAGGTCGCTTCTCTTTCTGGGACGATGCGCTTATAATGGTGGCGTGAAGAAAAACGTCCTTGGCCTCCTGTTTTTGGCCTGCTGGCTTCTGCTTGGCGTCAGCTGGATGATGTCCATTTACGCTTATGCCCGGCTGCCCGAAAAAATGGGGCTCTGGTCGAGCCTCTGGAAAGGAGAGCCCGCCTTTACGGAAAAATCGCTTCTATTCTTTCTGTTCCCCGTCGTCCAAACGCTTTTCTTTTTTGGAGTTTTGTTGATGGCTCGGACGCTTTTCTTTGGCAAATCCCGCCTTGACATGATGGCGCCGGGTCCCGAGAGAATGAGGGCAGCCCGTTTCCTTGGCCTGAAAAAAGAAGTCCTCTATCTGGCCCTGATCTTCGTCAACCTGGTTTTTATCCATCTCCAGACCAGCCTGATTCTCATGTCTCATGGGTTAGCCCGGGGAGTCAATCGCTTTTATTTTTTTATGCTCATCGCTGTCTTGCTAATACTTGTTCCCTACTATTATGTCCGGGGCAAAATGCTGCTACGGGAAAAGCTGCCCGAATAACCGGGGCTGGCCCTTCCCGAGAACCGTGGGCCGTGTTGTGGCCATATTGACAGTTCCGGCTGAATCCATTATTTTCTATTTGCTCAAGAGCATCCTTATGAGCCAGCGTAGCTCAGCAGGCAGAGCGGCTGATTCGTAATCAGCAGGTCGAGGGTTCGATCCCCCCCGCTGGCTCTTGTTTTCCCCTGGCAACTCCAGTTTTCCTTACACTATAGCAATGCGTTTCATGAAAACCCTTCTTGCCGAGATTGTGAGGCCTATTTCTTGACTTCCTTCGGCTTCAGCTCCATGCCGAGCTGCTGCATAAGACCGAGGCCATCATATTCTTCTCTTTCCTCTATTACCTTTCCATCTCGAATGCGGATCCAGTCCATAAAACTGACTTCAATCTTGTTTCCAGTCGCTGAGATACCCTGATATGTTCCTTTGTGAGTGCCTCTCATAACAAGCCTTGATATCACCGTGTCTTCCAATGCCACTAGCTCTTCAATGCTTACGTTGATATCAGGGAAACTCTCCTTAAACAGTTTTATAGCTGCTATCTGCTGTTCTTTTCCGGATAGGGGTTTAGGATTTGCCGATGGAATATAGTAGGAGTAATTCGAAGAATATATCTCCCCTAAAGTCTCATAATCGCCTTTGTTCCACGCTTCGTTATACCTGAGAAGTAGTTCCTTATTCTGAGTCTCAGCTTTTGCCCGCGTTCTGAACTTCTCCAGCTCTGCCTTCTCAGCCTTGTTCTGGCAGCCAAACGCAAAGCAGAGCAGCAAGACCAGAGAAACGACCAAGAGCGGTTTTTTCATTTACCCCTCCTATCTTGTTGTCTGTGGCAAGGTTTATTCGAGTTAAACTCTATCCCTCCCAGACATAGCGAGGATTACAACAGTCATCCCCATTCATCAAAGTCTTGGTGCGAATCAACTTTAGTTTCGGGTTGTAGGCTCGGGCCATAGCAAAATCTCCGTAGCAGAAGCGAGCATAACCGATATCTATCGCATCGGCATCACGCAAAATCTTTGCAAAGAGGCATTCAGAAATTCTAAATTCTATGGCCTTGTCAGAGTCCTCAACGATAGTAGACGTCTGAACGTGGTCCCAAAAACGGTCGGGTTTTTTTCTCCATCCAGCTCTAAAGGAAGCAAAGTCCTTTACTTGAAAATCCTTAGCCTCCTTTAGAGCCTCTTTTTTAATATCATTATCGATAACTCTTTTCATCATTTCGACCAGATTGTCTTTTCCAATTTCATCACCAAAACCTTTCATCAGTCTGACAAAACCTTTGTAGGCGAATTCGAATACTTCCTGAAAAGACATTCCCGAATCTTCCAGAAATTTATGCTTCTTCTCGACTGCTTTTTGCGCTTCCTGACTGGCTGTCCAGGCTGACATACTGCCGCACCCAAGGCAAAACAGAGTGCCGGCAGGAAAGATATTCAGGAGAAATTCCCTGCGGCTTGAGGCCAAATTTGATGGTTTAGAAATCATGGGGCCCCTCTTTGATTTTGATGAAATTATTAGACCCCGCTGAACAATGGATGTCAAGCCGAGTATTGGCCGGGGGGCAATGTGGCCAGAGCAATACTTAATCAGATAGCGAGTGTCAAATTATGATTTTTCTGTGCCGACCTATTTCTGCGTTATCATCGAAATGTGTATAGCTACAACCTGCCACCGGCCCGCCTCTTTAACCAACGTGTCGGTGCATTGATACTGACCGCTTATCTCCTTCCCCTGGAACGTCTGTTTGGAGGTCATGCGGCCGGTCACCACCGCCGCATCTCCATAGACTCGGACCTTCATGTTGTCAAGCACAGCAGATATTACTGCACCCTCCCCGGACTTCAGGCCCGCCAGAAACTGGGCCTTGGTCCAGACGGTTCCTACAGGGTCCGTTATTACGCAGTCCTCTGCTATAAACTTGTCAAGGAAAGCCATGTCCGCCTTGACCTCAGCATCCATCCAGTCATTCACAAGCTTTATCAGCTCCTGTTCCACGCTCTCGGTCTTTGTTTGAGCCAGCATGGCGACTCCGAAGACCAAGCCCGCCACGCTGACTGCAATAGCAATGCGTTTCATGAAAACCCTCCTTGCCGAGATTGTGAGGCCTATTTCTTGACTTCCTTCGGCTTGAGCTCCATGCCGAGCTGCCGACACATTGCCAGCAAGTCCGTCAGTCCCATCCGGGATCCTTACAAAATGAGCACTTCCGGTGTTTCTGATATTGCTCTGTTTTATTCTTAGAGAATCACTTTTTTGTCAGGGCAACATAGTCTGTCCATTCGGTCCTTTCGATCATTTGTTCAAAACGGTCCACTAGCTTTTTGCATTTGTCACCGCAATCTTGAATAATCTTTTTGGCCATTTCACTGCTTTCCCAAGGTTTTGGGACATAAAAATCCCGGGCGTAAAGCGAACTGATATCATACACCAGAATGTACTGATTGATCCTAGAACCTCGCTCGCCCTTCATAATTAAAGCTTTCCAGCCGGGAAAAAGGTCCTGCAAAACAGGAGCCCATTCCTCGACAACGAACTTTTCAAACTCATTCGGCTCAACGCCTTTCTTTAGTGAAATAGAATGAATGCCCAGGACTTTGCCGGTTCCGATTCCTTCCGATAAAGTGAAAGCGACTTTGCCCTCTTGAGCCTGAGTTTCAGAGAGCGTGAGAAAGAAAAAGACTCCCAAGGCCGCTAGTGCAGCCAGAACGATAAAGGATTTTTCCAGCATTTTCATGTTTCCCCTCCTTGACTTGGATCAGATTATTAGACCTCACTGGACAATGGATGTCAAGCCAAGTATCGGTCAGAGGCGGCCCCTAAGGACCTTATCAGCATTCTCCACAGCTATAGCTT
>CAZLFV010000010.1:0-44866 GCA_964558915.1 uncultured Eubacteriales bacterium
GAATGTGTATTCCTTGACTGGAGTCCAAGTTCGATTTATGATAGACAACAAGATTTGGATGATAGACTACAAGCTTGTCGTGGTGGGGCCCCTGGACACAAACTGCTATCTTGTCTATTGCCACGAGACTCTGGAGTGCGCGGTCATCGACCCGGGCGCCGAAGCAGAGAGGATCTATCCGCTGATTGTCGAATTCGAACTCAAGCCGGTGGTTATCCTCAATACCCACGGCCATATCGACCATATTGGAGCCAACAGGGATATCAAGGACAAGTTCAACGTCCCGCTCTGCATTCATTCGCTGGACAGTCCCCTGTTAGAGAAAATCCAGGAATTCGAGCTGAGCTTTTTTCTTGGCGCCAAGGAATCCCCCAGGGCCGACCGTCTCCTTAGGGATGGGGATACCATCGAGCTTGGCAAGTCAACCCTTCGCGTTGTTCATACCCCAGGCCATACGCCCGGCAGCATCAGCCTTCTTGGCGATGGAATCCTTTTTTCAGGGGATACGCTCTTCTTCGGGGGAGTCGGGCGGACAGACCTTCCCGGAGGCTCGACCAAAGACTTGGAAAGATCGATCAAAGAAAAGATTCTAACCCTTCCTCCCGATACTATCGTCCTCCCTGGCCACGGTCCCCTGACTTCGGTCGGCGAGGAAACAGAATCGAACCCTTTTCTCGTATGAAGAAGCCTCGCCCTCCCGCCGAGGATGTCCTGAACCTTTTCCTTGATTATCTTTCTGTGGAGAAGGGGCTTTCGCCCAATACGATCCTCTCTTACAGGCGGGATATCGAGAAATACTGGCTTTTTCTAAAAAAGGAAAAAATTCCCTGGCCGCGGGCCGGCGAAGAACACCTGGTTCGGTTCATCCACGACCAGAGCTTGGCCGGACTTCAACCGCGCTCCCTGGCCAGGCTGATCTCGGCTCTGAAGTCATTTTACAGGTTCCTCCTCCTGGATGGGCTGGCGAAAAAGGACGCGACGGCCAACCTGTCTTTGCCTAAGCTCTGGATGAACCTGCCCAAGTTCTTGACAGTTCAGGAAGTGGAGGAGCTTCTTAGCCAGCCCGACGACAAGGACCTTCACGGCCTTCGGGACCTGGCGATGCTAGAGGTCCTTTATGCGACAGGTCTGCGTGTCTCGGAGCTCGTTCAGCTCAAACCGAAGGATATTAACCTTGACGATGGCTATTTGGTTTGCCGCGGCAAAGGCGGAAAGGAACGCATCGTCCCGCTGGGAAAGTCGGCGGCCGCGGTGACTCGGAGATATCTTGAGGAAGCCCGGCCGCGGCTTCAAAAAAAGCCATCAGAAGCTTTATTCCTCACCCGCTTGGGAGAAGCGTTTACGCGGCAGGGATTCTGGAAGATGCTCCGGGATTATGGCTGCAAAGCCGGGCTATCCTCCAAGATCAGCCCCCACGTGCTCCGCCACACTTTCGCCACGCATCTTCTGGAGAGAGGAGCGGACCTGCGTTCGGTTCAGCTGATGCTCGGACACAGCCAGATCACGACCACTCAGATATACACCCACGTCAGCCGGGAAAGGCTCCGCCAGGTTTATGAGCGCTACCATCCCCGCGCTTGAGAAAATTCCGGGGCAGGTGGGTTAGTTTTTTTGTTGCGGGCGGGAGTAGTGAGGAATGATGGAGAGCGATACGTGAGTTCGGTGCGACTGGGTGGCTAAAATGGGCAGCTGCCGCCCGAACGGGCGTTGCTCGTGTTTCCAGGTCCAGGAGTAATTCTTGGTGACCGGCCCGGCGTAGATTTCGACCTCTTCCAGTGATACGCTGTTTGACCCCTCGACGACACAGGCATTATAGTCAACCCGAGTGTAGTGCTGTTGGTTTTCCTCCGACGAGGGGAAGAAAATAAAAACACTCTCAGCGCCTCCACTCTGGGGGGCGACAATTCCCCTGACGAGAAAATTGAGAAAGAGGGTGGTCTCCCTGCGGAGAATATACTTGAAATTGAACGAAGGTTTTTTTTTGATCTCAAGGGTAGTCAGCGTCGTTGTGTGCCCTGGGGAGGAAACGGTCTCCTGAGCTTTCCAGTCGGAGAGCCGGGAGTCGGCATGGTAAAGAAGATAATCGTCGTCGTCCTTCTCCAGGCAGCCCTTCCAGTGAATGAGAAAGGAATAGTTCCCCTGGCAATCCGAAGCTTTGCCTTTGAGCATGTATTCGCCTTCCGTTTTCAGGACGATGCTGATCTCCCACCATAGGGGTGTGAGTTGCGGGGTCACCAATGACTCGGAAAAGGGGACTGACGGGAAAACTCGGAGAACAAGCGCCAGAAGCGGAAAGCCAATACGGACAGGAATGCAGTACTTTTCCTTCCTGGCGGACATGGTCTTCTTGATTATTTTACTTCCTGGCTACGTGCATTAGCAAGTTTTAGCCTATTATTGAAGCATCTCCGTCGAGGCAAATTCGCTCGGGTCCCGAGCTCCGCTTTTCTGTCCCTTCGGTCGAGAAACTGTGCCCGCTCCGCCTCCCGATGACCTTCTGCGCCCCCTCCCCTTGCCTCATCCCCCAGGTCGAGACTTGCGCTGCGTCACTCTCTCTAGACCGTCGCCTCGATATCACGGAAACGGCAGGGCTTGACAAAATTGACCTATTAGTTTATATATTAAACCATACGGTTTTGAATCTAAACCGAAAGGTATGAAAAATGGAAAAAGATGACTTGAGACTGGAACGAGAGCGCTGGAAACGACAGGAGTACCGCCAAGAGATCCTCCGGGCGGCGGAAAAGGTCGTCGCCGAAAAAGGCTACAGCGCCATGACCATGGATGATGTGGCCCGGGAAGCCGCATTCTCCAAGGCGACTTTGTATCATTATTTTAAAGGCAAGAGCGAGATCATCTTCCAGATCATCGAGAGTTTTTTTGACGACATTCAGCGAGAATTGACGCGGATCAGAGAGATTCAAACAAGCGCCTCGGACAAACTGAAGCGGTGCATTCATTATTATCTCAGGTTTAACCGGGATAAAGAAAATATTTCCCGAGTGCTCATGATGGATCCAGCCCTCATGCAGAAAATGAAGATCTTTATTATCGAGGAGAAAGAATTGACCTCCGAGTCGGACAAGAAATTCCTGGGCAAGATTAAGGCCAAACGAAAAGAAATCCTAAACGGTGTGGCCGAGATACTCAAGCAAGGCATTGAATCCAATGAATTCCGCAAGGTGGATATTCGCAAGGCCGTCTATTTTTTGGAAGCCGCCCTTGACGGCTACTGCCACAGCCAGTACTGGCGGGATAGAACATATAGCCTGAACGAAGGCACCGCGCTCATCCATAATTTTTTTTTGAAGGGGATTGCCCAAAGAAGCACAGAAGCTAAAGGAGCACTACGATGAAAAAAACCATTGTCGCGTTCCTGAGTTTGCTTATGTTTGCAGTCCTGGGAATGGAGGCCCGCGCTCAAGAAAAGCTGACCCTGACTCTGGACAAGAGCATCAGCCTCGCCCTTTCCGAAAATCCTCGCTATCTTGCGACGCAACAGGGAGTGGACGCCGCCCAAGCCCAGGTGAGATATGCTGCGGCGCAATTCTTTCCCACTTTTGATGCCAACGGCATGCAGAACCTGGACAAGAAAGTCTTCATCCTCGATTTCCCCTCTTTTATTCCTGGAGGACGCCCCCAGAGGATTCCTTTCGACTTTACCAAAACATACCAATTTACCCTGAATTTCACAGTTCCTCTTTTCACGGGAGGCCGTTTGACCGCGGGATATAGACAAGCCAAGTACAATCTTCTGGCCACTGAGGAAGGAGTCCGGCAGACGAGCCAGGAAACGGTTCTTGGCGTTAAGAAGAGCTTCTATACATATCTTTTAACCAAGGAGCTGGTCAAAGTTACGGAAGAGGCTCTGGGCTTGGCGGAGAAACTTCTGCAAAACGTAAAAAATATGTCTGAAGTCGGGATGGCTTCGCGCCTCGACTTGCTGCGGGCCGAGGTTAGGGTCTCTAATTTGAAGCCTCCGGTGATCCAGGCACGGAACAGTGTTTCTGTGGCCGAGCTGGGTTTGAAAACGATCCTTGGCCTTGACCTGGCCCAGCCTGTCGAAATCGTCGGAGAGCTATCCTACCAGCCTCTGGAAGTCAATCTCCAAGAGAGCTTAAACAAGGCCATGGCCAACAGGCCGGAGCTCAGCCAGCTCAATTATCAGAAAAGAATAGCCGGCGAGATGGAAAAGATCGCCCGTGCCTCCAGCCTTCCCACTCTTGCCGTTTCAGGAAACTATAACTATTGGTCAAACTTCTTTAATTTCAAGAGAAACAACTGGGAGAGTTATTATTCCTTCAACCTCGTGTTGAGCATACCCATTTTTCAGGGCTTATCGACGCCGGCTCAAGTGGCTCAGGCAAAGGCCCAGACCAGACAGATAGAATTTACGGAAAGGGCTTTAATCAACCAGATCAAGTTTGAGGTTGAGTCAGCCATCCTGAACATCAACCAGGCCAAAGAGTCCTTGATGTCCCAGGAAAAGAATGTCGAAGAAGCCAAAGAGAGTGTGCGTGTCGCCGAACTGAACTACACCGAGGGCTTGATTACGATCACGGATGTCGGGGCCGCTCAGGTCGCACTCAGCGAGGCCCGGATCAACTATCTTCGCGCTCTCTATGACTACCAGATCGCCCAGGCGGAGCTCGAGAAAGCCACGGGCACGACTTGGACTCCGGACGAGTAGGTGGAGATCAAAGGAGAGAAAAGATGAAAAGATTTTTGAGCTTGAAGACACTGGCAATCCTTTCCCTGACTTTGATCCTGTTTTTCTCTTGCCGCTCCCAGAAAAAGCAGGCGGTTCAAGAAGGAAGCAGCGGCGCTGCACCAGTGAAAATTTTCAAAGTCTCGAGACAGAGGATTTCGGAGAAACTGTTCTATACCGGAACGCTCGAAGCTTGGCAGAAAGTCATTATAACCCCCGATGTGGGCGGAAAAATCGCCCGTATTTATGTCAATGAGGGAGACAAGGTCAGTAAGGGCCAGGTCTTGGCCGAGATGGATATAGAGGCCATGGAGCTTCAACTCAGGCAAGCTGAGGCGGCTGTGGCCGTAGCGCAGGCCCAATACAACAACGCCAAGACCAACCTGGCCAGGATGGACCGGCTGTTCAAGGAAAAAGCCGTCTCCGATCAGCAGTATGAGCAGGTCAAGCTGAGCTTCAGCGCTGCAGAGGCTCAACTCGCCCAGGCGCAGGCCGCGGTCAATTTGGCCAAGCACAGCCTGGATGTTTCCATTATGAAGGCGCCGTTCAGTGGGGTCATCGCTTCGAAGAACGCGGAAGTCGGGGATGTCATCAACCCGATGATGGGCTCTTTCTCAGCGACAAGCGGAGTGCTCACGCTGGTCGATTTTTCCCATATCAAGATAAGAGTGGATATCTCCTCGACCGATATTCAGCGTGTCAAGAAAGGCCAGACGGCCTTTCTCCGGGTCCCCAGTCTACCGGGCCAGGAGTTCAGCGGCATGGTCACAGTGGTCAATCTTGCGGCTGATCCTCTGACAAAAAAATTCGGTGTGGAAATCGCCGTCGCTAATCCAGACCTCGTTCTCAGGCCGGGCACGTTCGGCGAGGTCGTCCTTGAAGTCAGCACCCATGAAAACTCGCTTGTCGTTCCCCAGAAGGCTATTCTCGATAATAATTATGTTTTTCTCGCTCAGGACGGAAAATCTGTGAAGAAGAATGTCGCCCTCGGTCTTCAAAACGCCACCCGAGTGGAAATTCTAACCGGACTGGCCGAAGGAGATTCCGTCATCGTCGAGGGCAACTTTGGCCTTGAGGATGGTTCTGCAATCGAAATCATCGGCGAGGTTAAACAATGAAACTTCCAGAATTTTCTGTCAACCGAAGGGTTTCAACCGCCATGATCGCCATGATCATGGTGGTTATGGGCGTCTTTACTTTTACGCGTTTAGGAGTGGATTTCTTTCCCGATCTCGAGTTTCCGACGGTCTCGGTTGTCACGACCTACCGCGGGGCATCCTCCGAAGACATCGAGAAAACGATCACCAAGCCGTTGGAGCAGGTGGTCAGCTCGATCAGCCGGGTTAAGAAGGTTACCTCGGTGACGTCTGAGGGAGTATCAACCGTTCAGGTTGAGTTCGAGTGGGGGACGAACCTCGATTTTGCCGCCCAGGACATCCGCGACCAAATCGGCTTGTACAAACAATTCCTTCCGCCCGAGGCAGCCAATCCTTTGGTTGTCAAGTTTAGCCTGGCCCAGATGCCGATCATATTTTGGGGGATCACGGCCAAAATGCCGACCTACCAGCTGAAGAAGCTGATCGAAGATGAGGTGGCGCCGCGATTAGAACGGATCGATGGGGTCGCTTCGGCGCCAGTGTATGCCATGGATGTCCGGGAAATCCTCGTGGATATCGATAAGTCAGCGTTGGAGTCCCACAACCTCGCCCTCGACCGGGTCATCGGTGCCCTGGCGTCTGAAAACATCAACCTGCCGGCCGGGTTCATCCAAGAAAGGCACTCGGATTTCGTCGTCCGGACCATGGGAGAATATGAATCTCTCGATGATATCCGCCGCGTGGTCGTCGGAGCGACCAGCGCCGGCGAGCCGATTTTTCTTGGGGATATCGCCGAGGTTAAGGATACCCTAAAGGAAAGTCGGTATATCGGTCGGATCGAGCAGCAGAACGGTGTTTACTTGATGGTTAGCAAGCGCTCGGGCGCCAACACTGCCATCACTGGCGAGGAAATCAAAAAGGAGCTTTCCGAAATCCGCAAAACGCTTCCTCCGGATGTTCAGTTCCACATGGCCATGGACCAGTCGGATATGGTGAGGCGGGTTGCCCGCCGGACGGCGAATGAAGCTTGGCAGGGAGCTCTTCTGGCCGTGTTGATGATCTTTTTATTTTTGCGGAACTGGAGGCCCACCTTAACTATTGCCCTGGCCATTCCTCTCTCTGTGATCACAACGTTCATCGCCATTTATTTCGCAGGATATACGCTCAACATGCTCACGCTGGGAGGCTTGGCGTTGGGCGTCGGCATGCTCGTTGATTGTGCAATCGTGGTCATAGAAAACACATTCCGACATATTGAAGAGGGGGCCGAGAGAAAGAGGGCAGCCATATTTGGTGCTTCGGAAGTCGGAATGGCCGTTACCGCTTCAATGCTCACCACGATCGTTGTCTTCCTCCCGATGATGTTTGCCCAGGGCATCACCGGGAAGCTCACCAAAGGTTTGGCTCTCTCGGTTACAGCTTCTCTGGTCGCCTCTTTGTTCGTGGCTCTGACCATCGTTCCAATGCTCTCTTACATTCTTTTCAAGTCCTACTACAAAAACGGCTCCCTCAATGATAAAAGGAAAGTGAAACAGCCGAAATTCCAGAAAGCGCGAGAATTCTATCGGAAGTGGTTAATCTGGGCGCTGGAAAGAAAACGCCGGGTTCTCGCGGGGACTCTGGGGCTTTTCGTGCTGTCGCTCGCCCTCGTGCCCTTTATCGGGACGGAATTCATGCCGTCCCAGGACCAGGATATGATCATTCTCATGGTGAAAATGCCAGTCGGGACCGCACTCGAGGAAACAAACCGTATTGTTGCGCTCGTTGAAAAGCTGATGGCGGAGCAGCCGGAAGTTACAATAATCACTGCTCAGGCAGGCTCTTCTGCCGAGGAGAATCCGAGCGACAGCAGCAGCCCCTTCACTCCTGCGGGGCCCCACGAGGGTTTACTTTGGGTGGGGCTGGTTCATCAGGATGAACGGAAGCAGAGCGATAGACAGATTTTGGAGAAAATCCGGGCTAAACTGCCTTCACTCGAGAACGCCAAGTTCGAGGCCCTCGACATGAGCCAGATATTCACGGGCTCAATGGGCGGGGCAGTTCAGATTAAAGTCTTTGGGAAGGACCTGGAAAAACTCAGACAATTCGCAGACGCGATCGTGGCCAGGATTCAGGACGTGCCCGGCCTGCGCGACTTAACCCATACCTTGTCTCAAGGAAAGCCGGAGTACCAGATCAAGGTGGACAGGAAACGGGCGGCTGAGCTTGGGCTGATGGTCAGCCAGGTCGCCGGCGCAGTGCAAACGGCAACCCTTGGCCGGGTCGCTACCCGCTATCGCGAGGAAAGCGAGGAGATCGACCTCAGGGTCCGCTTCCAGGAACGCTACAGGAACAATATTCGGGAGATTGAAAACATCCCCCTCGTGACGCCTCTCAACAAGGTTGTCTATGTGGGACAGGTCGCGACGATCCAAAAGGGCGAAGGGCCGGTCAAAATCACCAGGGAAAATCAATCCCGGGTGGTTACGGTGACAGCGAATATCGCTGGCCGCGACCTCGGCAGCGTTATCAAGGACGTCATGGCCAGATTGGGAACGATCAACAAACAACTTCCGTCCGGCTATTTTCTCGAGTTCGGGGGGGCCTATGAACAGATGCGGGATGCGTTTCGCATCCTTGCCATAGTCTTTGCCATGGCCTCGCTCTTGGTCTATATGATCATGGCATCTCAATTCGAGGATTTTCGCCATCCCCTCATCATCATGTTTACGGTTCCACTGGGTTTGATCGGTGTTGTCTTTGGCTTGCTAATCAGCGGAAATGCCATCAGCTTGCCCGTCTGGGTCGGGTTCATCATCCTGGCCGGCGTTGTCGTTGACAACGCCATTGTTATGATTGATTACATCAACCAATTGAGGCATAGAGGGGTAGCCACTAAGGAGGCGATCGTTCAGGGGTCGGTCACCCGTCTGCGCGCCGTCCTGCTCACGGCCTTAACAACAATGATCGGAATGCTGCCTATGGCCTTGAGCACGTCTGAGGGCTCGGAGTTCCGATCACCAATGGCCATCACAGTGCTTGGAGGAATGTCGGTTACCACGCTGCTGACCCTGTTCGTTATCCCGATTATCTACAGCATGTTTGAGAAGGTCTCGTACAAGAAGACTGCTTAGAAAACTCAAAAAAGGAGGGGACGGTCCTATTTTTTATACCTCAGGAATGCCCCGATTTTGCCATAGCGGTCAAGTTTCGAGGGCGGGGTCACATAACGGACCCGGCCCTTGTCGTCCATTGCCGAATGGATGGCCTCATGGACGATATCCCGGACCTTTTCTGTTTTGACCTGGCAGACCGGGCATTGGAGTTCGTCCAGGTAGAGAAAATGACACTTGGGACAGACTCTTCCCTCCAAAGAAAAATTCCGCGTCACAACCAATGTCTGGACTCCTGCGGCGTTCACTGTCCGCAGGACTTCCCGCATTCCGGAGACCGCGCGGCCGCCTGATTCCAACTCCCTCACGAGCGTCCCCGCGAGTCCGGCCTCTTCTTCCAGCCTGAGTTTTTTCTCAATCTCTATGGCCTGCTTCAGGATTTTGTCCTCGGAATCGTGGGAGTTTGTCTTGAGCCAGCCCTTGAGCCTTTCCTTGAGATAAGGGTGGAGCAATGGTTCGAAGCTTGAGCGGTACTCTTCCTTTAGCCCCAAGAAGAGCCAGTCATAAGGATGTGTCTTAAAAAGGTCAAAAGTCCTCTGGGCAGCCTTCTTGAAATGCTCGTGGAGGTGGGCATCAATATGCCTCTCGATCCGCTTGGACTCATAGCCTTGCCAGCCGCCCTCGCGGACACGGTTGGGGACATCGCTGATAAGACTTTCGAGGAGAGCGATTTCGCCCAGGTCAATGTCATACCAGCGCGCCTCGTGACGGCCGACGAGGAGCGCACAGATGTGATGATATTCATCCAGGATCACCGAGAGCGGCCGGAGGCACGGGGCCCGGTCGATAATGATATGGTTCCGCGGCGCCCGCGGCAAGGAGAAGTCCTGCCACAGGCCCGAAGCGGAAGAGGAAAACACAGCCAGCCCCGCGGCAGTATATGAGGGAAGAATGCGGCTGCCGAAACGGCTGATTTTTTTCAGGTCCCCCTCGAGAGCTTCCTTCTTGAGTTTGTCCAAGTCGAGCGATTCCAGCCGCGCCCGGCCCTCCGCAAGAAGATTCTTGAAGGAAACGTTGATTTCTTTCTGGCTCAGCTGGCTTTTATCTGTATCGAGATAAAACGAGATCGTCAAGTTCTTATCGCCCTTGAGTTGAGCGAGAGCTTCGATTTGTTTTCGCGAAGACAGTTTCATTCAGCCTCCTTATATATTTGATAATAAAAGACATGCAAGAATAAGTGGACAGAACTTAGCCCCGTTTCAGAGTTTATGCTTTCCCCCTTTTTCTCTGTCGTAGCCTGAGAGAGCTGGTTGCAGTGAATATCACGCACCTCATAAAATAAGCAGCGGACCCGCGTTTGTCAAGTTTTCCTTTTCGGCTGTAAGCATCATCTTTCGTGTGATCCGATGTGCGCAGGAAGCTGCCCTGAAGCCCCCAGGGGGAAGAGGCGAGGGTGCTGGGCGAGGAAGCCCGTCGAAGACTGAGCGGGCATGGTTTCTCGACCGAAGGGAGAGAAGAGCGAAGGATAAGTCGTAGCGAGTTTCCTCGCTGGGGAAACGAGCGGGCTGACGAACCCACACCCGAGCCTTGACGGGGGGAACCGACGGGACTGGTTCCCCGGGGGCCGGGGGCCGAGGGTGGCTTCCTGTGCACATCATGAAGATCACATGTTTAGAGGTGCTTCCTTTTTGCTTTACGTTTCCGCCGGAGATGATTATAATAAAGGCGGTTGGCGCGGAAGTGGCGGAATCGGTAGACGCGTAAGCCTCAGGAGTTTATGGCCGTAAGGCCGTGAGGGTTCGAGTCCCTCCTTCCGCATGATTCGGGGGCGATTCTTGAGGAGAGAATCGCCCCCTCTTAATATTTATTAATGATGCCCTTCCCGAAGGCTGTCCTTCTGGTCAACCCCTGGATTTACGATTTTACTGCTTATGATTTTTGGCTGAAACCTCTGGGACTCCTTTATATCGCCTCTGTCCTTCGGCAGAATGCCGACTGCCGGGTTGATTTCATCGATTGCCTGGACCGCCATCACCCGCTCCTTTCGGTCAGGCCAAGAACGAAGCCCGACGGGCGGGGCCATTTTCCTAAAGAAAAAGTGGCCAAGCCTGAAGTGTTGAAAAACGTGCCCAGGAAGTACTCGCGCTATGGCATTCCCATTGCTCTCTTTCAGCACGAACTTGAACAAGTGACCCGTCCGGAGGCGGTGCTCGTGACTTCAAGCATGACGTACTGGTATCCGGGTGTCCATCACGTCATCGAGCTCATCCGGAAAAAATGGAGGCATGTCCCCATCATCCTGGGTGGGCATTATGCGACTCTAGCGCCAGAACATGCCCGCCTTCATTCTGGAGCCGATGTCATTGTCCGGGGCGCTGGCGAGAATGCGGTCCTGCCGCTGCTGAGAGAAATACTGGGGGACAAACACGTGCGGACGAGGGAATTCAAGAGCTTAGAAGAGATGCCCTTTCCGGCGTTCGATTTATTAAAGAACAAGGAATCGCTTCCGCTTCTCACCTCGCGAGGCTGCCCTTTCCGCTGCTCATTCTGCGCGACGCCTCTGCTTTATCAGAATTTTGAGCAGAGGTCTGCTCTGTCCGTGGTCTCTGAAATAGAAGCGAGCGTGAAGAAGTGGGGAACCCAGCATCTCTTTTTTTATGATGATGCTCTCCTTATTCGCAAGGAGAGCCATCTTTTGCCGTTGCTCGAGCTGCTTGGTGAAAGAAAATGGCCGCTTTCTTTCCATACCCCCAACGGGCTTCATGTCCGCGAAATAGATGCGGCGACGGCCCGCCTTTTCCGCAAGACCGGCTTCCGGTCCCTTTACCTCAGCCAGGAGTCGTTCGATAAAGAACTCCTAGAGCGAGCTTGTCCTAAGGTCACGCGGACGGACTTAGCTAAAGCCCTCGACATCCTGGAGCAAAATGGTTATCCGCGCAAGGACGTGAATGTTTATCTGATTGCCGGGCTTCCCGGCCAGGATCTCCGGCTCATTAAGGATAGCATCCTCGAGGTTCGGCGGCTTGGAGCTCGACCCCGTTTGGCTTTCTTTTCTCCGGTGCCGGGAACGGTCGAATGGGACCGGCTCGTTAACAAGGGATATCTTCCTGCGGATGCTGACCCTCTGCTTCACAACAAACTGGCTTTTGCTTATATCTGGGGAGAGATTTCCCCGAAGGGATTCGATTCGCTGCAAGACCTTCTTCGAGAATAACCATAGAACTTTTGTCTTCCTTGCGTTTGCCGGTGGATAAGTTTATGCTAAAAACTGAATGAATCTTTCGGTGTTGGTTGCTGCCTGAGGTAGAAATGAAAAAGCAGTTGAGGCTCGGGACAATCGGTCTTGTGCTTGCGGCCGCTGCCGTGGTCTGCTGCGTGAACGTAGCTGAGCCGCAGTCCTCGACTCAGGATTCGGAATTCTTATCCCAGGTCCGCTATATCATCACACCCAAAGAAAAAAAAGATTTCCGGGCGCTCCCTGATTCCGAAAAGCCGCGGTTCATCGCCGAGTTTTGGAAACGGCGCGACCCGAATCCCTCCACAGCGGAAAACGAGTTCAAGGAGGAATATTTCAAGCGCATTGAAAGCGCGAACCGGCTTTTTACCGGTGAAGGCAAACCCGGCTGGCTTACGGACAGGGGAAGAATCTATATCCTTTTTGGCCCTCCCGGCTCCCGCATGGCTACGCCAATGCCGGAGGATTCCGTGCGCCGATGCGAAGAGGTCTGGAACTATGGGAGGTTTCCCGTCGTCTTTGTGGACGCCAACTGCAACGGCAATTATATCCTTGAGACTAAGGACTTGAAGAACCTTCATGACATCACCCACGCGCAGGCGATCGCTCAGAATCCCATTGTTGAGGAGAAGAAGCCGCAGCTCGATTTTGACTTCAGTATCAGAAAAAACACCCAGGTGGAGTCACGGGTTGAGTGCCGCGTCGAGATTGAAATCCCGGCCCGTTCCATTTGGTTCTCCGCAGAAGCCGAAAAACTCGTGACAACCCTTGATGTTACGGTCGAAGTCCGAGATAGGAAGAATGCCCCTCGCTGGGAGTATAAGAAAAGCTATCGAGTAGCTACGACGGTAGAGGAGCTCAAAAAGAATCGGGATGGCAGATTCAGAATCGAGATTCCTTTCACCATAGATAAGGATGTCGACACCTTTCGGCAGGGAAAGAACAAGATTCAGATTGCCCTGAAGAACGAAACCGGCAAGGAAGAACTGCGAAAGACAGCTGAGTTTACCCTTTAGCGATAATGGATTGCGATATGAGACGACCAGAACAGACAAAAATAATAGAACGATTGACGGCCAGTTTATTGATCTTATTTCTGGCTCCTTTATCCTCCTGCCGGCTTTACAATATCCGAAAAGAGCTCCCTCCCGATTACGCCGCTTTTCTGTCCCAGGTCAGGTACATCATCTCAAACAAGGAGGAAAAAACCTTCCTCAAACTGCCGGACAGCGAAAAAGACCAATTCATCGAGGAGTTCTGGAAACGCCGGGATTCTGATCCCGACACTGAAGAAAACGAATTCAAGAAAGAATATTTCAGCCGCATCGATAAAGCGAACAGGCTTTTTCTTGGCGAAGGCAGGCAAGGTTGGGTCACTGACCGGGGAAGAATTTACATTCTCTTTGGCCCACCTATGCAGAGAATGACCTATCCTCCGGGGAGCGATTCTTCAGGCCGGTGTGGCGAAGTCTGGTACTATGGCGGTTTTCCGGTGGTGTTTCGCGATGCCAACTGCACCGGCAACTATGTCCTTGTGACCTACGACCTGACAGCGCTCAGCGAAGTCAACATTGCTTATATGCACGAGCTCAGTGCCGCTCAGGCCCAGGCGCAGGCTCCGGGTCAGGAAATTGTTCACAAGGAAAAGGATATTTTTGATTTCAGCCTCGAGGTCAAGACCAGCGTTTCCGAGGCGGGAAAGGTGGACGGAGTTGCCATCGTTTCCATTCCCTATGCCGGGATCTGGTTTCAGCATGACGCGGGAGCCTTTCGGACAGAAATGGAGGTCCGGCTGGAGCTTCACGACGAGAAAGGCAAGCTCACCTGGGAAACAAAGGAGACTTTTGAGATCGCCTTGAACGAGGCCGAACTGAAGGACAAGCGAAAAGTGTCTTATATCCGGGAAATTCCCTTTAGCCTCTCCCAAAATGTCGAGGAGCTCCGCCGGGGGAAATATACGTTCCGTTGCCTGCTCAAAAACTTAACCGGGAAAGAGGAAATTCGAAAAGACGCAGAGGCCGTTTTTTAGGAAAGCCTTCTCGTTTTTGCTCCACTCTTTTGCCTTGACAGCCGGTCCTTGGCCCAGGAGGCCGCCCCCATGAGCCCGGCGTCATTGCCCAAACTTGCCTTTTCGATGGAGCAGCAGTCGAAGGATGCCCGGTACGACCTCCGGCGGGCTTCTTCGATAGTACTCGGCAGCAGTAGCTCCCCGCTAGTCATCACGCCGCCGCCAAGTAGTATTTTTTTTGGGTTCAGCATATTGATGGCCGTGGCCAGCCCGATTCCCAGATAATACCCGGCCTGTTCAAAGCTCTTGCGGGCGGCCTGGTTTCCGCGCTTCGCCCGAGCGGCGATATCCTCGGCTGCGAGGGGCTCGCGAGTCGGGACCAATCGGCGGTAATTTCGGACGATCGCGCCCGCCGAGGCCTCCGTTTCCAGACAGCCGTGCGAGCCACAATTGCACTTTTCTCCCTCGGGATTGACGATAATATGCCCCATTTCGGCAGCAAACCCACACTGACCGTGCAGCAGCTCACCGTCGATGATGATTCCAGAGCCCACTCCCGTGCCCAGAGTTAAGAGAATCAAGTCCCGAATGCCCTTTCCTGCGCCGCACCTGTACTCGCCATAGGCCGCCATATTAGCGTCGTTATCCAGCCAGAATGGGACTTTCATGAAACGGGAAAGGGCTCCATGGAGGTCAAAATTGTTCAACTCCGGGATGTTTGGTGATTGAATGGTTTTCTGCTCTTTGAGACTGAATATCCCCGGAATGCCGAACCCTACGGCCTGGATTTTCCGTCTGTCCCTTTTTTCGAGTGTTTCCCAGAGTTCCCGAAAGAGCTCGACTAGGTTTCCAATATCGGACGGTGTCGCCGCTTTGCCATTGAAGACAAGTTTATTCCGGTCATCCAGAAGGCCATACTTCAACTGGGTCCCTCCGAGGTCAAACCCGGCACAGAGAGGCACTATTATTTTCTCCTCCCAATGGCGGCATAGTTTGCGGGAGCAAAAAGGAGCTCGTTCAGGCGGTCGATATTCCGGTTTAGGATCGCTGCGCGTTCATCGGCGCCCGGCAGGTTTTGGAGCCGCTCATTTTCCAAGGCCATTGAGTACTTGACCACCACATCCTCAAAACCGCTTGCTTCCATCATGAATTTGAGCGCTTGAGGATGGACCGGCTTCTGATGGGACATGTCCAAGTAATAAATTTGGACAAGGGCAAAAACTGAGGCGGGATTGATTGTCTCGAGGACGAGCACGCCCGACGAAGCGAGTTTCTGGTAGCTCAGCTCGATGAGCTTTTTTAGATGGGAAGGAGGGAGATGTTCGATGACTTGGGAGGAGAAAATTCCTCCCAGCGAGTCGTCCTCGCGCTCGGCGAGCTTCTCCAAGAGGTCGCCCTTCTGGCAACGCAGACCCTTGGCCAGGGAGGCCTCGATCATCTGGGAATTGCTGTCCACGCCTGCCGCTTCATACCCGTTCTCCCGGAGAAGCTCGAGAAACTCTCCGCGGCCGCAGCCCAGGTCCAGCACGATTCCGTTCTTAGGGAAGAAGGACAGGTAGTCCTGCTGCTGTTTCTTGACTTCCTCCTCGTAGCCGCGGAAGCGGTTTTCGAAACCCGCATATTGCCAGTCTTCGATGGGCTCCAGAATTTCGCGGATTTCTGCCGCGGAGGGCATTTTCTTTTCTTCCAGGACCGCCAACAGCCGGGCGAGCTTCTCCCGGAGAAGAATAAACTTCTTCATCAGGATCTTCACGTCTTCATATTCGGCCGCCAGCTTGTCCACGCGCCACTCCATGCTCTTAAAGATCAGCCCGACGTGGTTGCTTCCCAGGGCATCCCATTCCCTGTCTTTAGCATCGCTTAGAGACGCCTGGAGTTCGACGAGCTCGGCGAGCCCGGCCATTAGTTTTTTGGTTGCGGCGCGGTTATGAAAGAAGGAGAGAGACTCGATTTTTTTCCTGAGTTCTTCAAGCTTGCGACGGAACTCTTCCTCCTTGTCCTGGCGTTTCTGGGCCAGCTTTTCCAGAGTCCGTCTCATTATTCCTTGGAAGGAGGCTGGGTCTTTTCGGGTTCAGGTTTTTTTTCTTCTTCCGGCTGTTTTTCTTTGCCGGACATGGATTTCTTGAAATTCCGGATGCCCTCACCGATTCCTTTTCCGAGTTCGGGCAGGCGGCGGGCTCCGAAAATAATGATCACGATAAGAAGGATGAGGATCAGCTCCGTGGGTCCAATCGGTCCGAACAAAAACATAGACACCTCCTTTGAGGATCTATCCTCAAATCGCTTGGAGAATAATCTCAGCCTATATGACAAAATTACTTGAGTTATCCCCAAAAGTCAAGCCGGACCCGGAGGCCATTGCATCTCTCTTGGCATGAAGGGGGTCCTGTCGCGGTTCACCCCCATGGGGGATGAGGCGAGGGATGATGTGGTGAGAAGTCCGTATGAGCGACGAGCGGGCGTCGCGAGGCATCGAAGATGCCGTGGCGATCTCAGTTTGAGATTGCTTCGCTGTCGCTCGCAATGACAATCTTGATTTGCGCAAGCAAATCAGGGGGTTCCAAGGGGGATGGCCCCTTTGGTCGCAGAGCAAAGCTCGAGAAGGGGAGGCAGGGAGCGGAGCGAACGTTGGAAGGGGGAACGCAGAGCGTTCTCCCTCCAAGAAACCGATGTGGGAAATCGCAGCGTGACTTCGAACCACATCTCCCGAGCCTCGGCGGGGGGCCCCCGAACCGCGCGACCCTCCTCTTCTATCAGTGTACAATTATCGTGAGGCTGGGAACCGTTCCTCGGGCGGCGCCTTTGAGCGGTTGACGCGGCGTAAGGTTTCTGACATCATACATTTCCGATAGAAAGAGTTCGCCTGTTAGCTAAATAAAGAGGGTCAAAATGTTGCCGACGATCAAATGGGCGCAAGATAAAGTCGTCATGATCGACCAGCGCAAGCTGCCGCTTGAAGAGGTCTATGTGGAGTGCCGGAACGAAGACGAGGTCGCCGAAGCCATCGAGAAGATGATCATCCGGGGCGCCCCGGCCATCGGCGTGGCTGCGGCCTTTGGAGTTGCCCTCGGTTTTTTGAGGGCCGAGCCGGGGGAGAAGGTTGAGCCGAGGTTTAACAGGATCTCGCAGCGGCTCGGTCGGACCCGGCCGACAGCACGCAACCTCTTTTGGGCCCTCGAACGAATGAGAAGGGTTTTTGAGGAATGCAAGAATTTGAGTCCTAGCCAGATCAGGGAGAGGCTGATCGCTGAGGCCCTGGCCATTGAAGAGGAGGACGTGCGGGCGAACGAGAGAATTGGTCATTGCGGCAGGACTTTGCTTAAGGACGGCAACTCGGTCCTGACACACTGCAATGCTGGCGCGCTGGCCACGGCCGGTTATGGAACGGCCATTGGGGTCATCCGGGCGGCCTTTGAGCAGGGAAAGCGAATTCATGTTTTTGTGGATGAAACTCGGCCGTTTCTTCAGGGAGCCAGGCTGACCACCTGGGAAATTGACAAGCTTGGCATTCCGATGTCTTTGATCACTGATAATATGGCCGGCTGGCTGATGAAAAAGGGTCAGGTTCAGGTTGTCATCACTGGCGCAGACCGCATCGCCCGCAACGGTGATGCTGCTAATAAGATCGGAACCTATTCCCTGGCTGTCCTGGCCGGGCACCACCGGATTCCTTTCTATGTGGCAGCGCCGCTCGCGACGTTCGATTTCAGCCTGAGAAACGGTGACGACATTCCTATCGAGGAAAGACCATCCGAGGAAGTCAGGCAGGCGGCCGGATGCGTTATAACCCTTCCTCATGTCCAGGTGCGGAATCCGGCGTTTGACGTCGTCCCGGCAAAGTTGATCACGGCGATCATCAGCGAGCGCGGAATCGCCCGGCCGCCATACTCAAAGAGCCTTGCGGCATGGAACAAGAAAGGCGAATAGGCTGATGCATGTTTTGGGGATTGAAACCTCCTGCGACGAGACGGCCGCCGCAGTCTTGACGACAGAGCGGAAGATTCTCTCGAACATCGTCCTTTCTCAGGATGAAATCCACGCTCCTTACGGCGGAGTCGTCCCCGAGCTTGCCTCGCGCCAGCATCTCCAATCCATCGGCTATGTGGTTGGCGAGTGCCTGCGCCGGGCTAAAATTTCGCTTTTTGGAGTCGGCGCCTATGCTGTCACCGTTGGCCCGGGTCTCGTCGGGTCGCTTCTTGTCGGTCTTTCGTTCGCCAAAGGGCTGGCTTATTTTTATAAAAAGCCCCTCGTCGGGATCGACCATCTCGAGGCCCATATGGAGTCCGCATTTCTGGACAACCCCGATATTCCGTTCCCCGCCCTGGCCCTTGTCGTTTCCGGAGGCCATACGTCCCTGTTTTTTTTGAAGAAAAGGCTTCATTTCAGCCTTCTTGGACGGACAAGGGACGATGCGGCCGGCGAGGCTCTGGACAAGATCGCTAAGTTCTTAGGGCTGGGGTATCCGGGCGGCCCCGTTATTGAAAAAATTGCCTCTTCCGGCGACCCCGAAACATTTGCCTTCAGCCTGCCGCGGATGAAAAATGCGAGCCTCGACTTCAGCTTTAGCGGCCTCAAGACAGCCGCTCTGAAGTGGATCGCGGAGACAAGAATGGCGAAGGACCATCCCCGGTTGAGGGATTTTCTGGCGAGCTTTGAGGAAGCCGTCGTCCGTGCCCTCCTCGACAATGTCACCCAGGCTGCCCAGGAGTACATGCCGGTCTCTTTGATTCTCTGCGGCGGCGTCGCCCGCAATAAGAGATTAAGGTTGCGGTTTGAGGAGCTGGCCCGGACGAATGGCCTCCGGGCTTTCATTCCTGCTCCTTATCTCTGCACGGATAACGCCGCTATGGTTGCTGCTCTGGCCGTGGAGAGATTGAAAACGAAAAAAAAGACGGGCCTCCTTCTTGACCTCGATGCCTATCCCCGGTTCACTCCTTCAAAGGAATGACCTGAAGGAGATAGGGGTCGACAAGCATGGGTTCCGAGGAGCGGTGCCTGAGGCTGATGTTGAGCTCATAAACAAAAAGATTTCTAAGCGGATAAAAGGCGGCTGGCTCCAGGATAATGTCCTTCTTTTCAAAGGACGTCTGGCCCTCAAATAAAGGCAGGTCGAAAAAGGTCATTCTGACGTCATACGCGCCTTTGTCTGACCCAAACAGGAGCTTGACTTTTTCGAGCTTGGTCCTTGAACTTAAGATCAGCCTGTAACTTCTTTCAACGTGAAGATAGAAGTCTCCGCTCTCCTGGGCCACCACATCCTGCCCCATCGGGAAAAGAGAGAATCCGAGAACCCGCTGAGGTGTATAGCGAACGGGTTTGAGGGGAAAAATCGAACTTCGTGGATACAGGACCCAGAGCAGAAGGCTCACCAGAAAAGCGCTTAAGGCAAAGAGAGGAGGGATGGCCCGGCCGAGGGGCTTTTCTTTTTTCGAAATGGCATAGGCCAGCAGGAAAAGGACAAGAGCAAGGACCCAGATATAGTTTGGCCAATACCGGGAGTTGTCGATTTTGATGAAAGAGGGGAGGAGCGGAGGCAGGAAAACATGCATATTGCTGAGATAGACGAAAAGATCGCCCGCCCGCGAGGTGAAATTATGGGTGGTGGGCTGGTAAAGAAAGGAAGGATGAAGGAGAAGAATTCCAGCGATAGCGAAGCTGGCCGCTGAGGCCACTCCAAAGAAGAAGGCAAAGATCTTTTTGCGATGGTGAACGAGAAAATAGCCCAATGCAATCGCGGCAATCCAAGAAACGGGAGCCAGGACGCGGCCCTGAGGGCAGGCGCCCTGCCGGTGGGTGAAGAAGGCATAATTCAGGAGAAAGGGGAGACTGATAAGGAGGAGGCACCAGAAGATCTTCCTGCGCTGACGGTAGATTTCCACGAAGCCGAGTAAGGCGAAAAAATACAAGGGCGAATACAGAAAAAGCCCATCCCGTTGGTCGAGAAAATAATCCAGGAAGGACTCCACCCGCGCCCTGAGAGGCATGGCTAGGACGGCCTGTTTGAACGCTTCTATTCTTTCTGGCGACAGGGTTCCCTCGTAGACGGCGATCAGAGAGAATGTGCCATAGAGGGCATAAACGAAGATGTTGAAGAGAATCATGGAAATCACGGGAATCAGCGCAAACAGAAAAACGGCGCGCCCCCGCTTGTGTTCTTTGATAAGAAAATAGAGGCAGACAAAAAAGAGAGGCCAGAAAATGAAGGTATACTTCAGCCCAAACCAGGGGAAGAGACCAAGAACAAACCCGAGCCAGATCATCCGGAGAGGCGTCAGGGGAGTCCGGCCTGTGACTTTCCTGAAAATGTAAACGGAAAAGAGAGCAATGGGGACCTCGGGATAGAGATGGACGGCGTAGAAAAAGACCGGGGAGCTGAAAGAATAGAGAGCCCAGAGGCCGAGGCTGAGTTTTTCTTTTCGCCAGGTTTCGCTGGCATAGAGATAAAGCTGAAGTCCCAGAAGGCAAGCCCAGAAGGACAGGCTTGTTTTCAGGACAAAAGTGAGCCATGGTCCGGAGAAGAACCGACTCAGCCAATAAAACGGCAGCATCAGGACAGAGATTCCGGGCAGGTTGATAGGGTAGATATAATCTGTTCCTTTGCGGCCGAACCGCCCGTAGATTCCCAGCTTCAGTTGCGGGTTGTCTTTTTTCGAATAGAAGGCGAAATAATCCTGCTGGCGGTAATTGTTGGCCAGGTTTATATCCCCATCTTTGAAAAGGCTGTGGGTGGTCATGAGATAATAGGGCTCGTCGCCGGAAAAAGATATCCTTTTGTTTACAAGGACAAACGCAGCCGCCTGATAGATGAAGAAGGAGACGACGAAAAGAATCAGTAGTCTCCGGCCGAGAGAAAGAGAGGCGAACTTCGCGACGGTTTTTTCCCGGAGGGACGGCCTTTTGTGGGGGTAATGCGCATAATCTGCCAGTTTAAGAAATATGACGGTGAGGAGGATGAAGGAAAAGAGGAGCTGAAGCCGGATTCTCAAGTCTTCACGCGTCATATAGAAGTGAAGCAGGCCGGGGCTCAGTAGAAAAAAAAGAAAAGGCCAGGAAGCGAGAAACCCGCGCCGGAATGCGGTCGAAGAATCGATCGCGAAGCGGGCCCTTTCCCATCGAGAGACAAGAACCCAGCTTAAGAACAGAATCCCGAAGGCGGCCGGCCAGGCCAGGAAAAACAGAAGGGAGTTGAGCTTGAGGGAATGGTCGAGAATGGTGAAGCTTGAGTTCTGGTCATAAAGGCGGAGAAAAACGGCCATCCCGAGAGACCAGAGAAGACAGAGGGCGATGGCAAGAAGTGCCTGGTTCTTTTTCATTTCAATAGCCGGGAGGAGAACGAAGGGCTCGAGTTTTCAAATTCCAAATTTCGATTCCTTATGATAGAAAAATCAGAAGCCCAAGTCAACGCAACAAACGGAAGTGGCAAATCCCCAGGGCGATGCTTCGCAGTTATTCATGTCAGCTCGGTAATCGGGATTACTTCTTCTGGGCCGGATGAAGCCATCCCCTCCCCTCTTAACGTTTCGCTACTTACGCAGTAATCCAGTGGCTTGAAATTCTGGCGCTATTCCTTTATGTTGGGACCAATGGCGGAGAGAGGTTTGCGCCTCTAAATTTGATGGATCGAGGGCCGAGTCTTTATAAAAATCATTTAGTCTTCTATGGACTCTTCTTTTTAGGCAACGCTCTCTTTTCCAGAATCAAAGTCTCCTTGTTTGCAGCTCTATGGATTCTTCTCCTCAATAGTGCCGGCCAGCTTGAGACGTCGCTTAAGGATTGACAAAGTCGCGGCGAATTAGGCAAGATTCAGGAGAGAGAATGGCCATGGTATTGTCCGACGCAACGAGCCGAAAGCCAGGGGCCAGAATTGGCTTTGGCCTTTTTTCACTTCTTGTCCTGCCGGCTCTTTCCTTAGGCGTGGTTCGCTTTTCCAATGTCACTCAGCAGTATGGCGTGCCGGGGTCCATATATCTTGGAGGCCAGGGAGTCTGCTGGGTGGATGTCAATCATGATGGCCGGCTCGACCTTTTCGTCTCCAATGAGGAAGCTCAGGGGATTCATGCTGTCCCCGACATCCTCTATATCAATTACGGCACCTATTTCCGCGATGAAGCGGCCGCGCGTGGCGTCTCTGACGCCTACCCGGAAGGGACGTGCGGGGCTGTGTTCGCCGACCTTAACAGGGATGGTCAGTTTGACCTATTCGCGACGACGACCTTTAAAACGATAGCCCCCGCCTTTAACCATATCTATCAGAATGACGGGAATGGATTCTTCCTGGATATCACTTCCGGGATCATCCCCGCCCAGACGATAAACGTTTGCCCGCGCGGCGCGGCAGCGGCTGATTTTGATGGAGACGGCGACATTGACCTTTATTTCTCCAATCCCCTTGCCTCTGCCCTCAGCCTGGATATTCCGGTGTTGCCCCAGCCGTTAGACAATTTTTATATCAATAATGGAGACGGAACATTCACACCGGCTTACCGCGGGATCGATTTAGCCGGGCTGACTCAGGGAGTCGCAGCCTGCGACATCGACAACGATGGTGATATTGATATCGCCGAAGCCAAACGGGGGGCGCCCACGACGATCTATCGCAACGATGGCCAGGGCAATTTTCTCGATGTAGGCGCCGAATGGGGGCTTCCCCAGACCTTTAACGAAGAAGACAACGGTGTCGCTTTTGCCGATGTCGACAATGACGGGCGGTTGGAAATGGCCATCGTCTCTGGAGAAAGATTGGCTCTTTATAAAATGGTCGGCCAATCATTTCTGAAGTATCAGACCATCTGGCTCTGGGGTCGAGGAGGGTATCACCCCGCCTTTGGCGATTTTGACCACGATACCTTCCTTGAGCTCTATCTCTCTGGCGAGAACGTCTATGATAACAACGGAGAGGGTCGTTTCATCCCGGTCTCTGCCTCTGAGTCTGGCCTCGCTGACTCGCTGGCCACCGTGGACGCCCGCGCCTCCGGACTCGGTGACTTCGACAACGACGGCGACCTGGATATCTATGTCGCCGACAATAAAAGCTCCAACCTCCTGTTCCGCAACGAGGCCGACAATTCTGACTGGATTCAGGTTGAAATCGTCAACGACTCCGCAGGAGCTGTGGGCGGGATTGGCACCAAGCTTGACCTCTATGACGCCGGTTATCTCGGCAATCCAGCTTATTTGAGAGGGCACCGGGAGATCATCGGAGAATATGGATATCTCGCCCAGGACATGCCGACCGCCCATTTTGGGGCTCCTTCGCGGGGGGGGGCGAAATACGACCTCAAAATTACGTTCCTTAACGGGAAGGAGAGAGTTTTCAGGAATATTGCGCCAGGACAGAAACTTGTGGTTTCCTATATTCTGCCTCCGCTCCATTTTACTGGGAGGAAGATAGAGAACAGGGCTCTGCTTTACCGCGAGACTCTGATTGAGTTGAGTTGGGAGCCCAACCCCATGAACGTGGATGTCCAGAAGTACAGGCTTTACGCCGTTGATGCGACCCGGGTCCTCCTGGCCGAGCTCTTTGCTGATACTTTTCTCTACATGATCAGAAATGTCAACAAGTCAAAACCGTACCGCTTTGCCATCACCGCTGTGGACATCAACAACATTGAAAGCCAACCCGTTTATGCCTCCGTCAACGGCGCCGCCAGCGCGTCGAAAATTGTGCGGCAGAGACTCCTTAAATTGCTCAGAGCAAAAACATGAAAAAGATGTTGCTCGTTTTCGTCCTGCAGTTTCTCTGTTTTGGGATATCCGGAGCTCCGGCCCAGGAACATATCGAGTTTGAGCCTGAATATCCCATCAGTTCGACGCTCGGGCTGCTCGCCGGATTTGATTTCATCCAGGATGCGACGTTTCAGGAAATTTACGGCGCGAGCGCGTTCTTTTTTGGCGTCGAGTACACCTTTAGGTATCCGGTGAAGAATCAACACGGCCTGGACCTGGCTGTGAGCTTAAGGCAGCTCAAAAAAAGCGGGTTGACTTCCTATACCGAGGAGAATACCCGGTTGCGTTTGACGACGATTTCCGCTTCCGTGCGTTATTCCTTCGAATTGCAGAGGTGGATGTTCTTTGTTGGCCCCGGGTTCGATTACATGATATATAAGGAAACTTATGCGAAAACTTTTCCTAAAACAGCGATTGAGGGGAACGATACAGGTTTTCACATCAGCGCCGGAGTTTATTGCAATATTGTGTCCACGCTGGCGGTTGAAGGGTATTTTAAGTATGGGGTCGCTACTGTGGAACATTCAGCCTTTCGGGTCAACCTGGGCGGAGCAGAGCTGGGACTCGGGCTCGTCTATCGGTTTGAGTTTTAAGACCGCCGCCTGAGAGTAAAAGGGGAGAAAGAGATGCTTCGCAGCCCGAGGTCGAGCTGCGCCCTGACCTCGAGTTGGTCTCCCGCCGCGTTTTTTTCCCTGAAAACAAAGGTCATTTGCGGTCTGAGCTCGACAGGCGGTACGGGTTCCACTTCGCCTCTTTTGGTCAGTTTCTTAATAAGGTCGGCGATGGCTGCGGGCAAGGCCATGATGGGAAACGAACTCGGAATCCTGGGCTCGTTTTGATAGCCGGGGCCGAACGGGTCGTACTCACCACCCGGCGGCGGGATGTCGATCCTCACCGGGGGGGAGGGAAAAGACTTCCGGCTCGAGGCGAGGAGCTGGTCGCCCAGGAACATTTTTAACACCAGGTCAGGAATCTTCCCACCCTGTCTTGCGGGCTGTCCGATGACGCCGAAGAACTCCTTGCTGACGTTAATAACAAGCTCCCGTCTGATGATCAGATCGCCGGCCTTAAATTCAAGAAAATACGCCTGCCTCCTGGATGCGCCGAACAATTGTCTTGCCTCGACAGTGATAGAATTGAACCCTCTTCGAAAAAGACCCCCCTTGATAACGGTCTGGCTGTCAGAAAATTTGTAGTACACATCGCTGGCCATTTCTATGCCGAGGACCAGGGAATCGGGAGGATTCGGAGAGGAACGAGGGGTGGTCACGCCGCTGCTCTCAACAAACCCGATCTTGAGCACCCAGGGATACGTGAGCTGCCAGGCCCTCAGGTACCGGGTGACCTCTGCCTGGGCGGCCGGAGGCAAAAACTCATACCCCGTTTCGAGTGGCCCATATTTTTCGAAGTAATCTCCGAGCTTTTGATACTCATTCTTCTTGTCTCCGAGCTGGCTGTAAAGGAAGGCTAACAAACCGCAGGCGATAGGTTTGTCCTCGTCTGCGAAGGAATCGGAGCCGGTCTCGAGGTAGGCGACAGCGGCCCGGTAATTGGCCGCCGGTCCCGCGCTAAAGAAATTGGCCACCTCCGTTCTCCAATCTGAAGCGAAACCCGATGCGGTCAAAGTCATCAGAAAGAGCAGAGGGACAATTTTTTTTACCATTGCTGGGAAAAGACAAAAGAGATTTCAACACTTGCTGCGGGAAAATCGCTGGGCAACGGAGGAAACGGAGCACTCTCCTCCAGAGCTTCAAGCGCAGCCTCCTCAAAGGTCTTGTTGTCGGACGGACTGATAATCATGGCGGAGGATATTTGTCCATTTCTAAGAATGACAACAGCGACCTCCACCGTATCTTCGGACCGGACCATCTGAGTCAACGGGATTGACCAGTTTTTTTGGATCAGCTCGATGACAATCCTTGCCCAGGGAGAAAGGTCGTAGTTTCTGACGGGAAGAGGCGCTGGCGCGCGGCTGGAAGGGGAAGCAAGTCCAGCTCTCCGGCCATAATAAGCGCCAAGAGATAACCCGCTTCCTCCCGACGGCCCGCCGTGAATGTACTGCCTCAGGTCGCGCGTTGGCGCCACAAATGTTCCAACGGCCACTCCACCCGGGCCGGCCTGCGGGCCAAGGGGAAGAGTAAAGCGGGGCCGTTTATCTGCTGACGGTCCTTCTTGTTCTGATGGAGTCCGACTCAACTGAAATGGTGAGATTAATCTCGAGTCGACTGGCGCGGCCGAAAAGGTTTCTTGCCGGCTCTCGGCGGCTCCCGTTGCTGCCGCTTTTGTGAGAGGCCGCGCCCTCTTGGACGCCAGCTCGGGAAATTGGGCGTTCCAGTCCTGAGGATTGGGGAGATTCCCCTCGATCTTCGGCAAATGGAGCTTTTCAGGGGGGACGAGGTGGATTGGAGTGACTTGCTCCTTGAAATCGATGATTCTCGCCGAGACAAAGTGAACGGCCAAAAAATAGATGAGGCCGGCATGGATGATCAGAGAAATGAGGAAGCTCAGCCCGTGCCTGAGCAGAGCCGACTTGCTCCCAGGGATATCCAGCCTCATTTGACGATTATAATATATCCTCCCCTTTATATAGAAATAAAGCGAGGGCAAAAAACGTTGCGAATTTTCGAAGGGTAGGAATTTTCTGCCGGTTTTACAGGTCCTTGTACTTTATCATGTCATCGTCAAGTTTCTTTTTCTGCTGCCGGAGGAGTTGGGCAAAGCGGGGATCATCCCTGATCGGGTCGAGATAATGACAATTAGCCAGGAAAGGATATGAGTACAAGTAATCCTGGGTTTCTTGGAATCCCCTCTCAATGCCGAGTCTAATGATCTCAATGGCCTCATCCTTCATCCCGAGAATGGCATAGACTCGCGATAAAAGATAAGTGTAAGTGTAAGGGTTTTTTTCCGCGCCTTCGATCTGCTTCAAAGCTTTTTCCTTTTCTCCTTTGTAAGCAGAAATGAACGCTTGGGTGTATCTGGTACCGGCTAGGCCAGGGCTGGCTTTCTCAACAAGGGCGATTTCTTTTTCCGCTTCCTCGAAATCTTTAGCCATGATCAGGGCACGCGCATAATGAAGCCTTGCCGTCAGACTGTCCGGCAGGATCTCGCGTATCTTCTTGGAATCTTCAATGGCGTGTTTTATTTTGCCCGTGTCTTCATAGCAGCGGGCCCGGAGATGATAGCTGCTCTTGGTGGGGTTGGGGTCGCCGATGGGGTCGCCGAAATTTATAGCGTTAGAATAATACTTGACGGCTTTTCCGGGCAGGCCGATGCTCCTGAAAAAAGAGCCGATATTGTAATTGACCGAAGGGTCCTCCGGAGCCAGCTCATAAGCTTTTTTAAAGTATTGATAGGCAAGGTCATTTTCTTCTTTAAAATAATAGGCCCAGCCCAAGCCGGCATTGGTTCCGGCCAGCTTCGGGTTGATGTTGTAGGCCTGCTCATAGTAGGTCAGAGTCCGCTCTAAGTCCTCTGGTTTTTTTGTATAAATATAACGGGCCTGGTACGTGTCGCCTAATCCCCAATATGCCAGCGCGAACCCAGGGTCTTTTTGAATGGCTTTCTTGTACCAATCCAGGGCCTCCTCGAAATCCTTGTCTTGGTGATCGTCCTTATATTTTCTTTCTGAATTGCGGCCGTTCATATGGTATTCGTAAGCAACGTCAGACAAAGTCGGGATCCCGGAATCACGCGCTTCCACTGGAAGGTTGAGGTCGCCAAGAATTCTTTTGGCCAGCGCCTCTGTCAGTTGCAAGAAATCTTCCCCCCCTTGGCTATCAATAATGCCCTGCCCGACATCGCGAAGTTCTTGGCGCACGTCTTTGAGTTCGTAGATGATGCGGGGCTTGTCGGCCGGCTTGAGGTAGCTCCCGACCAAAATATACCTGACCTTTGCCCGGCTGGCTATGGCCTCGAGATTTTTTGAGGAATAGGCGGGTTCATTCTCGAGCTCCATGTTTTTGAGGATGGTGAGAACGTAGTCGGAGGAAAGGACAGTCAGGTTCTCTGAGAGACGGCGAAGCACCGGGATCAAATTATCAGCCAGAGCCTGCTTCAAATGCCCCAGGTTATCCTCGCCAGTATTGTCTTTAAACCGAAGGACAGCCAAGGACGGTTTTTCAGGGAGAGGGGGAATGATATTTTTGGTTATAAAAGTGCGCCATAGTATGAAGGCCAATACGGCCAGCGCCAGAACTGAAAGAACGGGGACAAGGACTTTTTTGCGGCCCAGAGGCCGGGTTATTTCCCTGAAGGCACTGGACTTTTTCCGGGCAAAAATCCGTTCTTCACTGGGGAATTCCTTCTCTATTTCGTTAAGTTCGGCAAGGAGAGCTTCCGCGCTCTGGTACCTCTTTTCCCTGCTTTTTTCCAGACATTTTAGGATCAGCCGCGAGAGGGCCTCTGAAATATCGGGATTGATCTTTCTTGGGTCCGGCGGCGGCTCCGTCTTATGTTTCAGGGCGACGCTCAAGGCTGATTCACCCTCAAAAATAAGCCTGCCCGTGACCATCTCAAAAAGCATCACTCCAAGGGAGTAAATATCCGAGCGGGTGTCCGCACTTTGGCCCTCTGCTTGCTCGGGAGACATATAATCTGCCGTCCCGACCATCACCCGGGCCCCGGATATGCCCTTTTCTTCAAGGGAGCGGGCCAGTCCGAAATCCATGATCCGGGCATTCCCGTCCCGGTCCACCATGATGTTCCTGGGTTTGAGGTCGCGATGGACAATGCCCAACTTATGCGCTTCAGCCAACCCCGCCGAGACCTGCTTGCCGATGAAGACGGCCTGTCCCGGGCTCAGCCTTCCCATCATCCGGATCATGCTCTTCAGGTCTTCGCCCGGAACATATTCCATGGTGATGTAGGATGTGCCTTGGGCTTCGTTGAGGTCATACATCCGGCAGATGTTTTTGTGGATAATCTTGCGGGCCAGCCGGATTTCCTCTCTAAAGCGCTCCAGGGTTCTCGGTTTCACGGCCAGTTCCGGCCGGATCACTTTAAGGGCCACGATTTCTTTTATCTTTTTGTCATAGACCTTGTAGACCTTTCCCATCCCCCCGCTGCCCAGGATCTCGATGATTTCGTATCTGTCGGCAAAGACGCTTCCCCGTTCGAGTTCCTGCTCATCGCCTTCAAAAGTCATCGTTTCTGAAAATGATGGAGTCCTTTGTCGAGTCAGAGAGGCACCGCAGTTGCCGCAGAACGCGCTGCTATCAGGATTCTCTGAGGCGCATTTGGGGCATTTCATCTACCGAACGCCCTTTCCCGTTATGCTTAGAGAATAATAAGGGGCGGCGGAATTGTCAAATGTTTCATTCCGAAGGAAAGCAGACTGCAATCAACGCTCCCAACCAGATAAGCGCGAAGAGACATAATACAGAACGCCTGGTTCTTTTGATTCTCATGAGAGTTGAAGAGGTGTATGAGCATACTGCCCCATCTTTTTTAATAACATTTGCTACTTCCTTCCTGGCTCGACGAATTGACATCGCCGGGAGACTTAAGGCAATATGTAAAAGCTCGGAACACATTTGCAAAGAGCCGGATGAGAAGGAAATCAGGGTTTGACTCTATCTTTTTGGCCTTTCTCCCTATTTTCTTTTGTTTTAACAATTTTGTGACCGGTTATGCCAATGTTTCTCGTTCTCCCAACTGGCGGTCCTTCGGCCCGAGAATCGCCGTCGATTCAGTGGGGAATGTCCATGTTGTCTGGGCAGAATACTATACGGCATACACAAGCAAGACAGCCCCTCCCGGAAATGGAGATGCCTTCTACGCCAAATATGACATGGTGACTCAGGAATGGAGCGAACCCGTCAATATCAGCAACTCTGCCCTGGTTTTTAGCCAGGAACTCCACAATGCCGGAATCGCTGTTGACTCCGCCGACAACATCTATGTTGTTTACGTGGAAAGAAATAGGATCGTTCTGAGGATCTTATCAAAGGGTACCTGGGGGGCACCTATTGAAGTCGCGAACAGCGGTGAGCTCATTGATATGCCGCGGATCGCCGTCGATTCGGGAGGAAATATATTTACGTGCTGGTGGACCGTAGGCAGCGGGATCGTCCATTCCAGGGCCAGGATAGGCGGCGTTTGGGAAGATGTGAGGATGCTTAGCCCATCCGGACTACGGTCGAAATTTCCCAACATTGCCGTCGGCAATGGTGTGGCCTATTGCACATGGCAGCAGGGTGGCGGTGAGGTCGGGTATTCGGCCAACTATGTCAGGCGCAGCAAAACCTTTAACTCTTCCTGGGGCAGCTCCCAGCTTGTCGCCCCGAGTGATGATGTGATTACTCCGGATGTGAAGATAGACGCTAATGATATTGCCCATGTCGTCTGGCTGACTATGGTACCGGCAAGCTCTAGTACTCTGGTCAATTACTCGTACTGGACGGGCAACGAGTTCAGCGCGCCCCTCATCCTTTCAGGAGTGAACCTGCAGCTTTACCCTTCCCTTTATGAGCGAGGAGGCAATATTTATGTTTGCTGGCCGGTGGGGTCCTGGGGGCATGGATATGCTATTCATTATAATAATTATATTAACGGCGGTTGGTCGGGGGAGAACATTCTCCCAAACTCTGCGGGCTGCACTTATGTCGACGTAGCCACGAGCCCTTCTCAAGATAAGGTTTATTACGTCTGGGACGATGTTGGGGAAAATCCCAATGGAAGCTGGGAAATCTTCTGCAACTTGGGCGATACTGGTGGGCCTCCCCCGGGCGATCTGCCGCCGCTGCCGGAATTCAGCTTTTCGCCCACAACCGGGCTCGCTCCCCTTGAAGTAACTTTTGACGCTTCGGGCTCGACCGACCCGGATGGAACCATCGTCCGGTATAGTTGGGATTTCGGTGACGGCAGCTCTGGATTGGGCCAGGTGGTCAGTCATGTGTACAGGAAGTCAGGGGCATTCCGGGTTGGGCTAACGGTCACCGATAACCTTGGTGCCAGAGCGACGAAAACAGCGCTTATTGAGGTGATGAGCCTTCAGCCGCCTCTCAACATCCGCTGGTCCACGCATATTGATGAGAGCTTGTTTCAGACGAGCACTGTGACAAACGTGACCTGGGAGCGGAATCCTGCTAATGACGCCTTAGGGGTCCGGATAACTCTTTATCGCATTTACAGAAGACTCTCCTCTGAAACGGATAACGATTACATTGCGATCGGAGAGGTGGCCGGGAGCATATATCGCTTTATAGACAGAATGGCCGCCGCTAATGTCAATTATACTTATACAGTGACCGCTCTTGATAACCAGGGCCATGAGAGTCCCATTGCTGCCCAGGCGGCCTCGTTCCGCCGATCATTTTTTAAGAAGAACGCCCAGAACTCCAAGAAAACAGGCCGGATAATAAGGTTCTAAAAAAATGCGCGCCCCCTGAGGGCCACAGCCGGCTCCTTTGCCAATCCTTTGCAGGAGAAAAAGGCTTAAAATACGAAGATAAAAGGGAAGATAGGGCGTTCCTAAGCTTAATTTATTTATTATCAGTAGGTTATTAAAAAAACCCGGTTGCCCAGAAAAAGTTCGAAAAAATTGTCATAATTCTTTAGAAATCATTGTATTTGATTGATATTAAATAACTTATATGCCATTCAGGGGACCAAAAACCAGAAAATTTTGCCCTGAGTAATTGACTTAAACGGGCTCTTGTGGTATACAATACCAGCTTCCCCAGCTGTAAAGTCCGGGGGATGAAAAAACCTAAGCAGCCTGACGGCAGAGGTTTTTTTGCTCGGGCCGGCAGGCGGGAAATTTTCCATGAAACTCCTCATCAACGAGCACGACCTTAATACTTTCAAGAAGCGCGCCAGCCGGGGTTACCCGCGGGAAGTGTACGGCATCATGCTGGGCAAGAGGCTGGCCAACAGAACCTTTAAAATTGTCAGGATCATCATCCCCCCAATCGTTGAATCCACCTATGATTACGTGATTCCCGATTATAATAAGATCGACCAAATTGTCGCCTCGAGCGACCTCGATTATATCGGGTCGATCCATTCGCATCCGCAGGCGCCGCCGACCATCTCCTCTCACGATTACCAATATTGGGACAAGGACCGAGTGGTCGGCATCCTGAGCGTCCGCAAGAGGAACATCTATAAAGTCACCGAGCTCAAGTTCTGGCGGAAGAACGCGGCGCTTCCGGTGAAGTTCAAGACATTCAAGCCCGGCGAGAACGGGTCCAACAAATCTTCTTAAAGAAAGCGGGCCCTTTTGAAATTGGGAGGATTTTGGCTTAACATAATCTTGCCAACCCGGGTCATGACAGTCTGGATTTAAGATCATGGCGGAAACCGAGTCAAAAAGGAGGGAGGAAAAATGTTCGCCCGCATCCTGAGAATGCACCTGAGAAAAGACAAGATTAACGAGGCTTCGAACTTATTTAAAAAAGGTGTCCTTCCGTTATGTAAAAAGCAGGACGGATTTGAGGGAGCCTTTTTCATGACCAACCCCAAAACAGGCGAAGGGGTGTCCATCACTTTCTGGGCGACTGAAAAGTCCATGCTGGCCAGCGAAGAGAATCGCTTTTTCCAGGACCAGGTCGCTAAATTTGTGGATTTCTTCACGCTCGCTCCTGTCCGCGAAGCCTACGAAGTCCTGCTCAAAAAAGAGATGGGGAAGGCCCCAAAGAAATGAATCGAGGTAACGTCCTCTGGGCCGGCATCCATCCCGCCCCCCTGCCCTCGCACCCCCTTACATTTTGCTACTTACTCTAACAAATTATCATTTGTAATAATTCCCCTGATGTGCTTAACTAGCGGATGTCTTTCTGGATAAAGGAGATTGAGATGAAACAGGCCCTGACTCTTAGCGTGATCCTGGCGATTCTTGTTATCGGATGCACCCGGAAGGTTGAAAAGACCCAACTCAAAGAGGGCACACCTGCCTACGAATTGGGCAAAGAGCTCTCTAAGGTCCTTCCCGCGCTGGACCCTGTCACAACCAAGGTTCTGGTTTCGGCAAAGGCATTCGAGATCACAACCGGGGATGTCCTCCAAGCCATCCAGGACAACATGGGTAGCCGGGCCGCTCAATTGAAACAGATGAATGCGGCCCAGCTCAAGCAGGCGATTGAGCAAAGTGCCGCCCAGCTCGGGGAGAGGAAACTCCTGCTCGGCGCCGCCAGCGCTTCCCAAACGCAGGTTTCTCCGGAGGAATTGGACAAGGCTATGCAAGAACAATACAAACGCGCTGGCGATGAAAAAAAATTCCTGGACGCATTGGCTAGCACCGGGGTCTCTGTCGATTATGTGAGGAATTCTATCAGGGACAGCTTGACCATCGAAAAATATCTCGGCAGCGCGCTGGCCGCTCAGACCGCTGTCGCTGAGGATGAGATCCGAAGGGCTTATGGCCAGGACAAGACCGCCACGGTGCGCCACATCCTGCTCCTCACTCAAGGAAAGAACGACCGGGAAAAAGTCGAAATTCACCGAAAGATGGAAGAGATCTTGGCGCGGGCCAGGAAAGGAGAGGATTTCGCCGTGCTGGCCAAGCAATATTCTGAAGACCCCGGTTCCAAGGATAACGGAGGTTTGTACGAGAACTTTGGACGGGGAAGAATGGTGAAGCCGTTTGAGGATGCGGCCTTTTCGGTTCCTGTCGGTCAGATCAGTGACATCGTCGAAACGCAGTACGGTTATCACATTATTTTTGTGGTCGCGAGAAAACCCGAGACCCGGCCCATGGATGAAGTGCGGGCCGAGCTCGAAGCCCAAATTAAGCAGACTAAACAAAGAGACGCCTACGGGGCATTCCTGGCCAAACTTAAGGAGGAGGCCGGGTTTAGGACGCTGCCCTGGTAGCTTCTCCGATCTCAATAAGGCCTCGAGGCGCAAGAATGGCCGGAGAACGCAGCAAAAATGTGATTGTTGTCATGCCGGCGTATAATGCCGAGAAAACGCTTGAACGCACTTACAAGGATATCCCCAAGGACTGGGTGGATGAGATTATCCTGACTGACGATGGAAGCCGGGACCGGACTGTGGAGATCGCCCGCAGTCTCGGAATTCGCGTGTTTAGACACGAGAAAAACAAGGGTTACGGCGCCAATCAGAAAACCTGCTACCGCGAAGCTCTCAAGCTCGGCGGAGACATCATGGTCATGATCCATCCCGACCATCAATACGACCCCAGGGTTATTCCCGAGCTGATCCTGCCCCTCCGCAACGAAGAGTGTGACGCCGTGTTCGGCTCAAGAATGCTTGGGGGAAGGCCGCTCGAAGGGGGGATGCCCAAGTGGAAATACCTGGGTAACATTTTTCTCACGGCCTTGGAGAATGCCGTCTTCTACATGTATCTCACAGAATACCACTCCGGATTGCGGGCCTATTCGCGGAGATACCTGGAGACGATAAAATTTGAATTGAACTCCGATGATTTCGTCTTCGACTCGGAGATCATCGCCCAGGGAGTCGTCCATAATCTCCGGATCAGGGAAGTCGCGATCGAGACCCGCTATTTTGAAGAAGCCTCAAAAATCGGGCTTCTAAGGAGCCTCGTCTACGGGTTTTCCATTCTCAAGATGCTGATCAGGTTCAAGCTTCATAAAAAGGGAATCATCAAGTCCGCTCAGTTCAGCTAATTCCAAAAATCCATCATAAGCCTGATGAACATTAAATTGTCCGTGTTTGTCAAGACAATAAAGCCTGTGCTATTATGACACCAATGGAAATATCTGTCGTCATCATCACCCATAATGAAGAAAAGAGCTTGGAGGGGACGCTCAAAAGTGTCGCCGGCGTGGGCTCGGAAATCGTCGTGGTCGACAGCTTCAGCACGGATAACACTGCTAAAATTGCTAAAAAATATACCGACTGCCTTTTTGAGCGCGGCTGGACGAACTTCGCCGACCAGAAGAATTTCGCCAACAGCAAGGCGTCGCACCCCTGGATTTTGTCACTTGATGCCGACGAGAGAGTTTCCCCTGAGCTCCGCGCCGAACTCGAAGACCTTAAAAAGACTGAACCCGACTGCTCCGCTTTTTCCATCCCCAGGCAGGTCTTTTATCTGGGAAGATGGATCCGCCATTCGGGCTGGTATCCCGACCGCAAGCTTCGGCTTTTCCGCAAAGACAAGGCCCGCTGGGAAGGGGAGTACGTCCATGAGAAGCTTGTGGTCGAAGGCCCCATCAGGAAGCTTGGGGGCTCCCTCCATCATTTCACCTACCGGAACATTGCCGAGCATCTCGGCCGGATCAATAGATTTTCGGACCTGGGAGCGCAAAAACTCTATGCCCAGCGGAAAAAGTGCCGCTGGTATCACCTGGTCTTATTGCCCTTTTTCAGGTTCGTCAAGGCATATGTTTGGAGGCGGGGCTTCCTCGACGGGTTTGCGGGGCTGGTCATCTCTGTCTTGACCGGCTACGGCATCTTCGTCCGCTACGCCAAACTGAAGGAGATCTGGAAAAAAGGAGAGCGGATTGAGCCTTTTCCATATTGACGCGGGAAGAGAATGGCGGGGTGGCCAGAGGCAGGCCCTTATTTTGGCGAGAGAGCTCCAGAAGGAGGGCTATCCTGTACACTTGGTCGCGCAGCCAGAAAGCCCTCTCCATCACAAGGCCGTCGAGACCGGGCTCGAAGTTTTTCCCTTGAGGATGAAGAGCGAGGTTGACCTCTGGGCTGTCTTCCGCCTGAGCCGGGAGATGAAACGGCGCAAGTGCCTGCTGGCCCATTTCCATGACGCCCATGGGCTTGCTATCGGAGCGGCCGCGGCGCGCCGGGCCGGAGTCCCTCTCCGGTTCATTTCCCGGCGCGTGGATTTTCCGCTGAAACAGAACTCCTTTTCCCTTCGTAAATACACTCGGAACGTTGACGCCATCATTGCCATTTCGGAGGGCGTGAGGAAGGTCCTGCTTGATTGTGGCATTCCTTCCTCTCTGATCTATGTTATCCCCTCCGGCATAGATTTCTCCCCCTTTGAGGAGGTGGCCTCACGTGATTTTCTCCGCCGGGAATTCTCCTTTGCCCCGGACGATTATCTGGTCGGCATTGTTGCCGCGCTTGAGGATCATAAGGGTCATACCTATCTCATCCAGGCTTCGAGGATATTGAGAGAGCGGGCCCCGAAGATAAAGATCATTGTTGTCGGGACAGGATCACTTCGCTTGGAGCTGGACCAGCAAGCTCATCAGCTCGGTGTTGATGATATTGTTTTTTTCCTCGGATTCCGGGAGGATGTCCCCCAGATACTCGGCTCCCTTGACCTTTTCGTCCTTTCTTCCTACCTAGAAGGCATGGGGAGTTCCCTCCTCGACGCGATGGCCTCCCGCCTTCCTGTCGTCGCGACTCAGGTGGGCGGAATCCCCGACGTGGTTAGCCACCAAGAAACCGGACTGCTGGTACCGCCGCGCGACCCTGTGGCTCTGGCCGAGGCGATCCTGACGCTTTACCACGACCGGAACCTTGCCTCGCGTTTGGGAGATAAAGGCTATGAGGTCGTTCATCAGAAATTTTCTACCGAAGCCATGGCCGGGCAAATCATCGACCTGTATAAGACGTTGGCTTTGGGAAAAGGGATCCGGCTGATTTAGCATTTTTTGGAGGGAGAAGAAATGAAGGTCGAACGCGTTGAGCTCGCGGTTTTGTACCTCCCCTATGTCCATTTTTTTGAGACCAGCCTGGGCCGGGAGCAAGGCCGAAACTTTATCATCCTCAAAGTTTATGCCGATGGCCTGTGCGGATACGGCGAAGTTGTGGCCAGTTCTGTGCCGCTTTATAGCTATGAAACAACCTCCACAGCCCGGACGATCCTCCGGGACTTTCTGATTCCATTGGTCCTGGATAAAAATGTCCTGAGCCCGACCGACTTTTACAGGGAGGGGGGCAAATTCCGCGGTCATCCCATGGCCAAAGCCGGGCTGGAGCTGGCCCTCTGGGACCTTCAAGCGAAAAGGGAGCACCTGCCGCTTTGGAAAGTCTACGGGGGGACGAAGGTCGCCATTCCCGCCGGCGTGAGCGTTGGAATCGAGGACACGGCCTCCGCTCTCCTGGACCGGATCGATTCTTTCTTAAAGGAGGGCTATCTCCGGGTCAAGATCAAGATCAAGCCGGGCTGGGATGTGGCGATAATAAAAGAGGTCCGCCGTCGCTTTCGAAACGTGCTCCTTCAGGCAGATGCCAACGGCGCTTACAACCTTGCTGATAGGGAGGCGCTCAGGAAGCTGGATGAATTCAACCTCCTGATGCTCGAACAGCCGTTCCCGCCGTATGACCTCTGGGACCACAGCCGTCTGCAAAAAGAAATCCAGACGCCGCTCTGCCTGGATGAGAGCGTGATTTCGGTGGACACCGCCCGGCAGGCCCTGGAGATGGGGAGTTGCCGCATCATCAATATCAAGGTCGGCCGCGTCGGCGGGGTTGTCGAGGCCCGCAAGATCCATGATTTTTGCCGGTCGCAACAAGTTCCCGTCTGGTGCGGGGGGATGCTCGAGTCGGGCATCGGCCGGGCCCATAACCTGCATCTCGCCTCGCTCCCCAACTTCAAACTGCCCAACGACCTCTCGGCAAGCAAACGCTATTATCGGGAGGACTTGATTGAGCCCGCCATCGAGCTCGGCAAGGACGGAACAATCAGCGTGCCCGAGGGGCCGGGCATCGGGGTCTTCCCGCAGGAGGAGCGGATCAAGCGGGCCACGCTCTTGGAGGAAGTGTTCAAACCGGCGTCCGCTTGAAAAAAGCTTATTAAACATATAGAATTAGTAGACGAATTAGGGAAAGACGGGTCTTTTTTCAGAAAAATGGACGCATAATGGACTAATATATTTGACGAGAGGTATTGTCATGAGCCGATTGAGCAAGGACAATAGAAAGTGGCTGGAGGATAAATTCGGCCCGAGAGCCAACTTCAACCTGAATGAGCGCATTCTTTATGGCCATGATATTTCCGCGATCCCCAGCCTCTTCAAGCCGCTGATCGGGACGACCACCCCGGATGCTATCGTCCAGCCTGAGACCGAGGCCGAGGTGGCGCTCCTGGCGCGCTGGGCTTCGGCCAGGAATGTTCCCCTCGTTCCGCGGGGAAAAGGATCGTCCGGCTACGGCGGGATTATCCCCACTCGCAAAGGCGTCGTCGTTGATTTTTTCCGGATGAAGAAGGTCCTCGCCATCGATGCGGACAAGGAAACCGTGACGGTCGAGCCAGGGATCACCTGGGAGCAACTCGACCGCCAGATCAAACCGAAAGGACTGACTCTGCGGCTTTATCCGACGAGCTATCCTTCCTCTTCGACCGGCGGCTGGCTCGCCCAGGGCGGGGCTGGTATCGGCTCGTATGAGTACGGCTGGTTCAGGGAGAACGTGGTCAAGGCGCGGGTGGCCCTGCCTTCCGGAGAAGTCAAGGAGTTTGAAGGAGAAGGCCTCGATGTTATTGCCGACGCCGAAGGGACGACGGGCATTATCACCCAGGTCACCCTCCGCGTCCAGAAGCTTACGGAACTTGGAGTGATGGCCATCGCCTGCCCCGATGCCCACAAGCTCAGCAAGGTCTTTGAGGAATTTGTCAGCCGGGATCTTCCACTTTGGTCGGTCGTCTTCATCAACCCGCGCATGGCAGAGATGAAGAACAGGGCGCCGGTCCGGACTCATCATGGCCATCCAGCCGAGCATAAGGTCATCCTTCCTGCCTCTTACATCGCCACTCTCGCTTTCCGGGAGTCGGACCGGCAGAAGATCGTTCCCGTGCTGCCCGAGATCCTGAAGAGTTGCCAGGGCGAGGTGCTGAGCCAGGAAATCGCCGACCATGAATGGGAGAACCGCTTTAAGCTGATGATCGTCAAGCGGCTCGGTCCCTCCCTTGTTCCCGCCGAGGTCGTTGTTCCTCTTGAATCCTTGGGGGCGGTGATGGAAGAGATCGAAGACAAGGTCAATCAGCCCCTGGTCAAGGAAGGAGTGATCATCAAAAGGGGAAAAGAGGGCAAGCCGGAGGTCGTCATCCTCGGGTTCATCCCCAGCGACCAGCGGAAATTTTCCTATAATTTTGTGTTTGGGCTGGTCCTGACCATCATGAAGATCGCCAGGAAGCACGGCGGACGGCCTTATGCCACAGGCCTTTATTTCAGCGGCAAGATCAAGAAAATTCTGGGCAAGAAAAGGGCCAAACGGATCAAACAGTTCAAAAAGCAGGTGGATAAGAATCGTGTTTTGAACCCGGATAAAGTGTTTGGTGGCAAGCTCGTCGGCAAGATACTGACTTTCGCCGGTCTTTTCGAGCCCTTGATCCGGCCGTTTGGAAACAATGTCGGCACTCAGATCGGCGAACGTCTTGATGAGCCTGTCCGCGGCATACCCGGCGACGTGGCCTGGTATGCTTACGGCTGTTCCCAGTGCGGCTACTGTGTCGACGAATGCGACCAGTTCTACGGCCGCGGCTGGGAGAGCCAGTCGCCCCGGGGCAAGTGGTACTGGTTGCGCCAATACATGGAAGGAAAGGTCAAGTGGGACCAGTTCATGGTGGACACGTTTCTTGTCTGCACTACGTGCGAGCTCTGCAATCTTCGCTGCTCGGCCGCGCTGCCGATCGAGCCAAGCTGGATGACCCTCCGGGGCAAACTGGTCCATGAGGACAAAAAGATGACTTTCCCGCCTTTCGAGATGATGGCTGCTGCGGTTGAGGCCGAGGGCAACATCTGGGCGGGTTACCGCAAAGACAGGACCGCTTGGTTTCCCGAGGAGCTCTGGGTCAAACATGGCCCGGCCGCAGAAAGCAAGAATGTCTATTTTGCCGGCTGTACGGCGTCCTATGTCGAGAACGATATCGGCAAGGCGTCCGTGACCCTTCTCAATGCCGCCGGCGTAGATTTTTCCTACCTCGGGAACATTGAAAATTGCTGCGGGACGCCAATGCTCGTGGCCGGAAAGTGGGACGTTTTTGAGGAGGTTATGCGCAAGAACATCAAAGCGGTCAAGGCGGCCGGGGCTGATACGGTGATCAGCTCCTGCCCGGCCTGCAACATGATGTGGCGCCATACCTATCCGGAGTGGTCCGAAAAGCTCGGGATCGAATACAATATTACGGCCAAGCACTACAGCGAAGTTATCGCCGAAAAAATCCGCCTAGGCGAATTCAAATTCCCCAACCCGATCTTGGGCCGGGTAACCTGGCATGATTCCTGCCATATCGGCCGGGTCTCGGGTGTGTACGAAGAGCCGCGCGAGGTCATCAAGGCCATTCCAGGGGTAAACTTTGTCGAGATGCCGTTTCACCATCAGGAGGCGCATTGCTGCGGAAGTGTCCTGACGCTGATTAAGGAGCCTTTGGTTGCTCACGATGTCGGCAAGATGCGTCTGGATGAGGCCGAGGAGGTTCGGGCAGATACTGTCCTGGCTCTCTGTCCCTGCTGCGAGTTCCAGCTACGGGTATCAAAAGAAAAGAAAAATCTCGATGTCGAAATCCATGACCTGGCGGCTTTTGCCTGCCGCGCCCTGGGGAAAAGCTTTGAGAACCCGACTCCCGAAGCTCTCCGGCAGTGGGCGGTTTTTGAGGGAATGATTGCCCTGATGAGCCCGCGTGGATTTGCAGATTTAATGGACACCATGTGGCCGGAGATGCTCGCGGCCATGCCCCTGGAGATGGGGCCGATGATGAAACTTGTGGGGAAATTGGGAGTCGTTGGCGATGCCGTGTTCGGGATGATGAAACCTATTTTCCCGGTGCTCTTCCCCAAGCTTCTTCCCGGAATGATGCCCAAGGTCATGCCTACGATCCTTGAACGGGTCGGGCAGATGATTCCCATGCCTGACTATATGGCGGAGCAAATGCCGGAGATGATGCCGAAAGTCATGGACAATCTCATGCCCCATATGCTGTCCGATCTTGTGTCCCTGGCCGTTCCGAAGATGATTGATTATCTCCGCGGCCGCGGCTGAGACTCAGGCTTCTTCGACCACTTTCCAGCCCAGGACTCCGGCCAAGGCGTATACGGGCTCTTTGAGGTCGCCGTAGAACGTCACCCTGTGCCAGCCCCATTGGTCCCACATTGTCAGAAGCTTCTCAATATCGCCAACGGGCTCGGCCACAAGCTTTGTCCGGCAGGCCCTGTCGTCCGGGTCATTGCCGACTGCTTTGGCCTGGTGAAAGATTATCTCCCTCCTCGGGTTGGAAATCTCTATGGTCGTAGTCATATAGCCCGCGGGAAGGATTGAGCGGACCGAGGCACCCTGCCGGTCTTCGGAGTGGGTGAGAATTTCAACAGGATTCTCAATTCCCTCCGGTCCGAAAACCCGGTTTGAGGCGACACAGTGGGCGTAGATGATCTTGCGCTTTGAGGTGTCGATGACAGGGTCTGAAACGTATCCAGGCCGGCCATGGGTCAGGATTGACCCGGCCACCATGGCCGCGGCTGAAGGCACGTCGCACTCGCATCCTCCGACCAGTCCCTGGTTATTCAGCTCGTAAAAGCCCAGGCAAGGGTAAGCGTGGATATGACCGCCGTAAAACCCTCCCAGGCAGTTGATGGTGATGGCATTGGCCTCGTGTTTTTTCAGCAAAGCTCGTTGGCCGAGGTACATGGCAGCCGAGTTCACAAGTTCATCGTAGGAAACGCCTTCAACCAGGGCAGCAGATTTCATCCAACGCTCGGCAATGGCGCGCACCGCGACCTGATCCGCCGCAGCCCAAGCGTCATTAAGTTCGGCAAATGGGAGATAAATAACCGGAATTTCCATGACCGTCGTGGCCGGGCTCGCTTCGGGACCGCTGAATGCCAGGATTTTTGACGCCTTCATTCGGCGGACAGTTTCCTCGGCAGAGAGGATATGGACTTTGTCCGACTTGCAGGAGAGGTCACCCGGACGGGGAGTCCGCTCGACCCGCACTTTTGCCGTTGCCGCCGCGAAATCGAATGACGGACCTCCAGCTTTTGCCGCCTCGAAGAGTTTCACGGCCGCGGCCAGGTCGTCCATCCGCGAGGAGGCCACAAACCCGAGATTGGGCGTTCCGGCGCGGAGAAATCCGGCGGTGTAAACGAGAAAACCGCCGCTCCCGGCGAACTGGAAGTCAGCGTAAAGCACCGGCTTTCCAGATGTTATCATCGTCTGAACGACCCGGTTCCAGCAGTTCATCTGGTAAACAATGTAGCCGTCTATCGCCTCGGACCCGTCGGCTTCGAGGATTTTTTTGGCCTGTTCCTCGCCGCTAGCCAGCGCAGGCAAAAAAGTGAAATCCCTGAACCGGCTTGAAAGCTCGGCATTGATCCGCTCCATGACTGGGACAAAGTCGAACCCCTTGTTCGGCCAGTCCGGTACCTCCTGTTTCGGCCCATGGAGGGCATAGACAATGCGGAGGCGAAGGCCTCTTGCCTCTGCGGCGCGAAGCCAGCGCGGCGCTCCCACCAACCCCGCCGCTCCGGCGCAGGCGGCGCATCTCGCCAGGAACTGCCGCCGGCTCAGACTTTGGGCGGCGCATCCTATCGGGAGTTCCGAGTCGTTGGATTTTCGCTTCATCGTTTCCTCCTCTCAGCGAAACTATATCTATTCTTTCCGAACGGCGTCAAGAGCCCCGGGATTGTTTTCCTTGAAGGACAATTGAGGGAAGAACAAACGCGGCTGGGTAATTAAGAAAAACTCTGAAGGCAAAAAAAGGGCGGCGGGTTCCGCCGCCGCCCTCGAAAATCAGCGCGAAGAGGAACTAGAACGTAAAGCGAATCCCAAGACGGAACTGGCGCGGGTCGACGATCTCGATGAGCTCATGTCCATCTGTCGATGGATAGTCTCCCGGGTTCCAATCATACCCGATCCGCGTTCCCCACTCCCTAATCGTATCGGCGTTGAAGAGGTTGAAGCAGTCGATCATTATCCCGAGTCTATATTTCCCGGAGATAAGGAAGGTCTTCTCCAGCCTGAGGTCGAGGCTCGTTTCCATGGGATAGTGGTTGGAACCGCGAGGCTCGGTGAAGAACGTCACGCGGCCTTGATTCAAGGTCTCGGTCCTGTATCTCTGGGCCCAGGCCATGCCGGTTAGCCCGCGGAAATAGGCGTTGAAGTAGATGTCATATGGAAGCACGTACGTTCCCTGAATTTTGATCATGTGAGTGGGGTCATAAGTCGGATGGCCGTCGGCATTGATCCAATAATTGGGGTCGCCAGTAATTATTTTGGTTTGTCCTTCGTAGGCCTGCCAGCCGATATCAGCCGCCCACGTGTTATCAATCGTTCCTTTTGTCACAGAGTAAATATACGAGAGCATCAACTGCCATTTGTTCGAAAAGCGCTTGTTAAACAGGAATTCCAGGCCCCGGTATTTTCGATAAGCTCCCTTCTTGCCGTAATAAGGCCTGTCCGGACCGGGCTTGATGTTTTCGATTTGATATAAATGGGCATTCCCCGAAACCAGCTGGTAAACCGCATAATTTGTATCCTCCGGTGTATAAGGCTCATAGACAGCCAGGAGGTCATAAACTCCAATAATGTTCTTCCAGTCTCTGTAAATATAGCTCACGGACAAAGACGCATCTTTAAAAAGCTCTCTTTCGAGACTGACCGTGAATTGGTTCAAGTAGGGATGCTTGATATTGTCCTGGAGTTTCCAGTTCTGCTTGATCCTCTCGAACTCAACCCATTCCGCGGCCGCGAGGTCCCAGTAATAAGAGATATAATCAGACCACTTGGTCGAGAGACGATTGAAGTAAGCCGCCAGCATGGCCTCGGTGAACTGGCCGTAGTGGGCCTTGAGAATCGTTTTCTTGTCGCCGAAGAGGTCGAACGTCAGGCCAACCCTCGGGGCAATCCGGTTTGTATTATAAACAGTCCCTTTTCCCTCTATCTGACCCCAGTTTTGACTGAAACGAAGGCCGGCGTTAATGTTGATCCGTGGCGTGATCTGCCAGGCGTCCTGGACAAATCCTTCCACCCTTGTGTACGGGCTGTTGAAGTCGTAGCCTTCGTACTGGTAGGCGAGGTAGTTCCCTATGTTATAGCCGTAATACTGGTTGTAGCTCCAATAATCAACATAATAGACGTTGGGGCCGAGCGGCCCTCCTTCCCCCGTATATCCAAATCGGCTCCGGCAGGTTGAGCGCTCGAATTCGACTCCGAACTTAAAGTCGTGGTTTCCGGTGATGAAGTTCTCGGCATAGTGGGTTACGCTTACGTTCGCCTGAAACCGGCTCCGGTCGGCAAGATAATAGGTTCCCCAGTTGTATTTGAGCAAGTTCTCGTCCGTGTCAAAATGGGAGTAGGTTTGCCTCCCTGTCTTTGGCTCGAGATAGTAATAACCCCAGAAATAAGCGGCCTTGACATCCAAGAATGTCTTGGGGCTGAAGATATGGGTTAGGCTAAAGTTGCCCACGACTTCAGGAGACTTCTGGTTGCGAGTTGCCTCAGGGGATACTGTGATGTCGGCGCCACGGTTCTTGCCATTGTAAGTGTCCCATTCAAACCCAAAGATCATGTTTGTGGAAGGCGAAAGCTGGGCCGTGATCTTGGTGAACGAATGCGGCTGGTCATAGGCGCGAGGACCGCCAAGGAAGCCAGTGGCATAATCATCGAAATGCTGGAACTGAAGGCCCTGGTAGAACCAGATTTTGTCTTTTTTAATCGGCCCTCCAAGGTGCGCGCTCACGTCGTAGAACGCATACCGGGGGGCGGTCAAGTCAGGATAATCGTCGAGGTAGCCGTCAATGTTGTCCTGCTGCCAGAAGCCGTGCGGCCAGTCTTCTTTTTCCCCCTGGAAATCGAACTCGAAATGCCCGGAGAACTTATTTCCTCCGGATTTTGTGACGATGTTGAAAATGACACCCGTGAAGTTCCCGTACTCGGCCGGAAGCCCGACACCCATGACCTTGGCCTCCTCGATGATGTTGTGATCGAGGAAAACCCAGGCCGTTCCTCCCTCTGGGTCTGCCACATTAACGCCGTCAAGGGAATATGCGATCCCCGTGCCGTCCTGAGCGCCATAAGCCGAGCCGCCGTAAGAGTCTCCCCATTCGTCCAGGGTAACTCCAGGAGCCATGTTTACTATATTAGAGGTAAACTGGTTATAGGGGATGTTCCGCA
>CAZLFV010000011.1:0-43571 GCA_964558915.1 uncultured Eubacteriales bacterium
AGAATTCGGCGGGATGCCGCTATAATCCGCGAGCGGGAGGATGACCTGTTCTGGCTCCGGAGTCGGCGGGAAGAGGAACTTGATAATCGGATAGGCAAAGGACGCGGCCAACGCTCCCAGCCATCCTCCCAGGAGCCCATTGAGAAACTGGCGTCGCGTAAAAACAGAATGCTTAAGCTTCATTTTCTCAGCCTGAGCGCCCTGATAATTTTTTCCACGACGAGTTTGCGCCTCAGTCCTTCGATGCCGTCGGCCGGCCTGACATTCTTCGGACAGACCTCGTTGCACTTGAAAATCGTATCGCATCCCCAGGCGCCGGACTCCGTGTTTACGCGCGACCATCGGGCATAGCCTCTTTTGTCCCTTGGGTCCTTGACAAAGCGGTAGAGCTTGGCCAAAGCCGCCGGGCCCAGGTAGTTTTCATTGCGCGCGACAACCGGACAGGCACTGTAACAGCAGCCGCAGAGAATACAGGCAATGTACTGGTCGATCTTTTCCATTTCTTTATCTTCAACCCTGTGCCCTTTCTCGGGCTTCTCCTGGCCGGCGAAAAGATACGGCCCGATTTTGTCCAGGGCCGTCCAGAAAGGCTCCATGTCAACGACCAGGTCCTTCTGGATCTCCAGGTTGGGAAGAGGCTCGATGACAATAAGGGCGGAGTTCAGGGATCCCACCATGGTCCGGCAAGCCAGGTCGGGCTTCCCGTTGATCACCAAAGCGCAGGACCCGCAGATCGCCTCCCGGCAACTGTACCTGAAGGAAAGCGTGCAGTCGTGTTCATTCCGGATCTCCATCAAAGCTTCCAGGAGTGATTTTTTCTCCTGAGTCTTATAGCTAAAATCCTGAAAATGCGGACACTGGTCCTCGACCGGGTCGAACCTCAGGATCCGAAAAGTATATTCCATCCTAATATTTTCTCTCTTCGGGCTTGTATTTGGTGATCTTCACATCCCGGTAGCTGACATCCGGCTGGCCATCCTTGAGACTGACCAGGGTGTGCTTGAGCCAGTCCTGGTCGTTGCGCTGCGGAAAATCGAGGCGGAAATGCGAGCCGCGTGTCTCTTCGCGCCGGAGCGCACCCAGCGTGATGGCCTCAGTCAAGTCCAGCATATAGCCGAATTCGATCAAATTAACGATCGCCTGGCTGTAGCGCAGGCAGCGGCCCCGAAGACGGGCCCGGCTATAATCTTCTCTGATCTGGCGGATGCCTTCCAGGGCTTCGACCAGCTGCTTTTTCGTCCGGAAAAGCCCCACCTTTTCGCTCATGATGACTTTGAGTTTGTTGAGGAGATCGTGCGCTTTTTCTCCAGAGGACCGGCTCATCCATTCTTCGACCTTATTCCTCTCCGCCGTGGCCTCATCGAGCAGGATCTGATTGTTTGCGTGCTTTCGCTCGCGCCCCTGCACATAATGAGAGGCTTCTTCGCCTGCGATCTTACCGAAGACGATCGTTTCCAGCAACGAGTTCCCGCCCAGGCGGTTCGCACCGTGGACACTCACGCAAGCGCATTCCCCAGCCCCGTAGAAGCCCTTGAGGGCCGAGGCCCCGCGCGCGTCCACATCAATGCCGCCCATGGAGTAATGCTGGGCCGGCTGGATGGGAATTGGAGTTTTCACCGGGTCGATGCCGGCAAAATTGAGGCAGATCTCTCTGACCGCCGGCAGCCTTTTGTTAATCGCCTTCTCTCCGAGATGCCTCAGGTCCAGGTGGACATATTCATTCTCGAACCCGTTGCCTTTGTCGATTTCTGTCTGGATGGCGCGGGCCACAATATCCCGGGGGGCCAGCTCCATCGCGGACGGAGCGTAATCAGCCATGAATCTCTGTCCTTTGTTGTTCAGGAGATACCCACCCTCACCGCGCGCCCCTTCGGTTATCAGGATATTCTTGCCGTAAAGAGACGTCGGATGAAACTGGACGAACTCCATGTCTTTGAGGGCGACTCCGGCCCTGTAGGCGATTCCGATTCCGCTCCCATGGTTGATGTAGGCGTTGGTCGTCTTGAGATAGACTCGGCCGTAGCCGCCCGTGGCAAAGATGACGGAACGCGCCCGGAGGGGCAAAATCTCTCCTGTGGCCAAGTCATAAACGACGACTCCCTCGCATCTTCCGTTATCCACGACGAGCTTCGTCACCAGAGCTTCGCTGTAAACCTTGACCTGCTTCTTGAGCGATTGCTCGTAGAGCGTGTGGAGGATGACCAGGCCTGTGCGGTCGGCCGCATAGCAGGTCCGGGGAAAGCCCGCCCCTCCAAACGGCCTCTGAGCAATGACGCCGCCGGGAAACCGGCTGAAAGGGACACCGTGGAAGTCCAATTCATAGATGGCCGGGACGGCTTTCTGGCACATCAGCTCAGCCGCATCCTGGTCGGCGAGATAGTCGCTGCCCTTGATGGTATCAAAAGCGTGCCGGTCCCAGCTGTCATCCCTCCCGTCAGGGTTATTCCCCAGGGCGGCATTGATTCCGCCCTGAGCCGCCACTGAGTGAGACCGAAGGGGATGAACCCGCGTGATGACGGCAACAGAAAGACGGGAGTCAGCGGCCAGGGCAGCGGAGAGGCCGGCCAGCCCGCCTCCGACAACCAGGATGTCGTGAGTGATCATTCAGTAGTTCCTGGTAAAATAAAGGACGAGCAGGGCCCCGCTCAAGATGATGCCGAGAATTGTAGAAATCCAGAACAGCAGTTTTTCCTTACGCACACCGCTATCTATTATGACGGTTCTCAGGCCGTAGAGGCCATGGAAGACGACGGCAACAATAAGCAGCGAGTCGATGAGCGGGTTGGTATGAAGCACGAGGGCCCAGTCGGGCTTCTGCTGTTTGGTCATTAAAAAGAAAGAGGTCAGAAATTTGAAGCTGAGAAGAACGATGAGGAGGAGCCCCGTCACCCGGTGGAAAACCCAGACAAACATAGATGTCTCCCTTCCCGAAAGACTATTAATACTCGAAGTCAAAAAACATTGTCAAGAAAATTCCCCCCGACGAGGCTCGGGTGTGGGTTCGTCAGCCCGCTCGTTTCCCCAGCGAGGAAACTCGCTTCGGCTCATCCTTCGCTCTTCTCTCCCTTCGGTCGAGAAACCGTGCCCGCTCAGCCTTCGACGGGCCTCCTCGCCCACCACCCTCGCCTCTTCCCCCGGGGCTTGACTCCCTCTTTTCGCCTGCGATATAAACTTCTTGAAATGCCTTAAAAACAATTCGCTCTTGCTGTGGAAAAGGAGACACTTGATGGATAAAATCGTTGACATATATCTCCCCCTCGACGGCCGTGAAGAGTCCAACCGGGTAGTCTGGCCGGTGGCAAAAAGACAGCTCCAGGAGCTCGTCCAGGTCATCAAGAAATGCGGCTGGACACCGCATGTTCTGAACCCGGTCAAGCCCATTTCTAGTGTCGCCGAGGGGATGAAAGTGATCAAGAAAGCCAAGGGCCGCCGATTTATCAATTTCATGGCCGGCTGGGCCTACCCCGACTTTTCTGTCAGCCCGATGGGACAGCTTTCCCCTGATGTGCCCAAGCTACTTCTCGGGAGCGCGATCAAGGATTTCCCGGGCAATGTGGCGCTTTTTGCCGCAGCTTCCGGAACAGCCCATGTCGGGATTAAGACGGACAGGCTGTTTATCGAAAAATTCAAGAACCACGGGGATTATAGTGATGCGCTCCAGTCTTTTCTCAGCCAGGGCAGGTTCCAGCCGTCCTATCCCAAGGTTATCCAAGTGACGCCGACAAACAAGCACCGGCAGAAGGCCAAAAGAATCAAGAAAAAGCTTAGCGGCTCAATTTACGGGGCGGTGGGGCCGCGTTCCATGCAGATGTGGAACAAGATCTCCGAGGCGGATTTTTTAAGGTATTTCAGAGCCGCCCGGGAAGGGTTCGACGGGCTGCGGCTTTTAAAAATGACCGAGAAGGTATCCGACAAACGCGCTCAAAGGGCTATGGACTTTCTCGTCCGCCATGGAATGGACCTAAGGCTGGGGACAGATCCCAGGAGACACTTGACCAAGGAGATGGTGCTTTTCCAGATGAAAGTATATTTTGCGCTCCTTGAACTCCGGAGGCAGTTCGGGGTGGATTTTATCGGAGTCCAGGATCAGCTCGACTGGGTCGAACATTACCCGGCCACGGACCTCGCCCTCGGCCTCCTTAACAATAAACTCAGACCTGAGTCGGACGGAGAGACCTTGGTTGCAGCCACCGAAGCGGACGACGGCGCCGGCCTCACCATGCAGCTTCTGAAGCTCTTGAGCGGCGGTGAGCCCGTAGGGTTCAACGACCTCCGCTACTGGGACTCCGAAAGGGGCCTCTACTGGTTTATCAACTCGGGCGCTCTCGCGCCTTTCTTTGCCTACGGAAGGCATGATTCCCTGGCCGGGTCATGGTCAGTCCGGCAGACCGGCATGTACTTCAGGCAAGGAGGAGGCACGTGTTCCTGCGTCGTCCGCGTGCCCGGGGTGGTTACTTGGGCCCGCTTTTCCTATCGCGATCACAAAATATATCTTAGCGCCGGCCGGGGTGTCACGGACGTCCCCTCTGAGAGAGATTGGAAAGAACGCTCCAAGAACTGCAACCCCGAGTGGCCCCACTGGTATTTGAAGCTCTGCGGCAGAGTCGAATGGAAGGTCAATTCCAATCATCCGGTCACGGTCCTCGGAGACCACCTCGCTGAACTCAAGGCCGTGGCCGAGGAACTCGGAATTCCGTTTGAATGTTATGACTACCGCACGCCCTCAGAGATCCGGGACGGCGCTTCTCTCTAGGACCCAAGTCCAGCGGTTAGCAGCTCCGTTTCCGTGCTACTAAGGCGGTGGTCTAGAGAGGGTGACATGGCCGCAGTGCCCACCCTGGGGGATGAGGCGAGGGATGATGTGGCGAGAAGTCCGTATGAGCGACGAGCGGGCACGGTTCCTCGAAGAGGAGAGCGAGGAGCGAATCGAGCAAGATTTCCTCGCTGGGGAAATCGCAGCGTGACTTCGAGCCACATCTCCCGAGCCTCGTCGGGGGGAAGCCGTGGCAGGACCCTATTCCAGAACAAAATGATCACGGAAACAAAGCTGCCATCGTCGCAGCAAGAGATGTTGCTTTGCGCGCCCGTTTTCCCTATAATGGCGTTTCTTGTTCTACACGATGAACCCGATAAAAATGAGGAGGTTTTCATGAAAAAACTTTTAACGGCTTTCTCTCTGCTTCTAATGCTGGCCGTGCTGGCGAGCGCGGATTTTTTTGTCAAAACCAAGACTCACACGGATGCGTTTTCCATTATGGGACAAGACCAGCCGGCCAAAGACGAGATCATGGAGCAGTGGTTCGGAGATGACCAATTCGCCGCGGTCATGTCAAAACTATCAATTGTCGTAGATCTAAAGAAAAATATGCTCTATTGGATCAACCAAGAACAGAAGACATATATTGAATCCACACTTCCGTTCGATTTTGCAAAGATTGCTCCTGCTGAGATGGCTCCTATGCTCTCCCAGATGATGAAGATGACTGTGACAGTCGCTCCCAACGGCCAGACCAAGACCATCGGCCAGTGGAAATGCTCCGGCTATGATGTCTCAATTCAGATGATGATGATGCAATTCAAAATGGCTGTCTGGGCGACAACAGACGTTCCTTTTGACCTGGAAAAGTTTTACAGGCTTTATGCCAACGTTCTCAAAGCGCAGATGCGGATTGATGACGCCGCCGTCGAGGAAATGCGGAAGATCAAAGGCTACTGGATCTCCAGTGAAGTGACTGCGGAAATCATGGGCACAAGCATGAAGTCAACGAGTGAGGTCATCGAAATATCCAAAAAGACTCCTGACGCCTCAGTCTATTCGGTACCGGCCGGATTCACCAAGCAGGACAAGTTGAGCATGCAGGACATGCAGAGAAGATAATCTGTTTCCCGCCGGCGAATACGCGGGCAGATTATCATAAGGGCTGATGGAAAAAGTCAGCCGCCTCAACCCTATCGTCGAAATCCTGAGGGCTTCCTCCGGCCGGGTCCATAAAGTCCTCATCCAGAAGGAAAAAGGTCCGGGCAGAATCTCGGAAGTGATCGGCCTGGCCCGGGCGAACGATGTCCCCTATGTTTTTGTACCCAAGCACAAGCTCGACGTCCTTGCCCCAGGGCACCAGGGGGCTGTGGCTTTGCTTTCGGCCAAAGAATTCTCTTCTCTGGAAGATATTCTGAAAAGGGCTCATAATCCGTTTCTTGTCCTCCTCGACGAAATCGAGGACCCCCAAAACCTCGGCGCGATCATCCGGAGCGCTGAAGGCGCCGGCGCCGACGGAATCCTCCTCCCAGAAAGACGATCTACCGGCCTGACCGAAGCCGCCCTCTCGGTCTCTGCCGGAGCAGCTGCGCACGTGAAAGTTGGTCGCGTGAAAAACCTGGCCCAGGCCATGGATGACCTCAAGAAGCGCGGCCTCTGGCTTGTCGGCGCGGAAGGCGGAAGCCGGGAAATGTGGTATGATTTTGACTACACGGTTCCGATCGGAATAGTCTTCGGGTCTGAGGGCAAAGGCCTTCGCCGCCTGACCAGGGAAAAATGCGATAAGCTCCTCTCGATTCCCCTCTTCGGCCGGGTCAACTCACTGAATGTCGCTGCCGCCGCCGCCGTTTTCTTTTTTGAGGTCGTGCGCCAAAGAACACGACAAAAACAGCCCTGAGGACACCACAAAATCCGCCTATTTCTATAACTGCGCTGCAGACCACGACCCAAAATTGCCGCCAGAACTCGCCAATGGGTAGCGCGGCTGGGGGCCCCCGACGAGGCTCGGGAGATGTGGCTCGAAGTCACGCTGCGATTTCCCCAGCGAGGAAATCTTGCTCGATTCGCTCCTCGCTCTCCTCTTTGAGGAACCGTGCCCGCTCGTCGCTCATACGGACTTCTCGCCACATCCTCCCTCGCCTCACTCCCCGGGCGAGGGATGCCGCGACAGGACCCGTTGCCAAGCCCCAGTGGTTATTTTGGCCCTAAACGTCGGCTTGACAATATTTTCCCCTCGCCTATAGAATAGGCAAGGAAATTGACCCTGTCCTGCACCAAAGCCGATGAGCAAAGAAGAAGATTTTTATAAGCTAGAAAAACAGATTCTCACCCTTAAAGAAGAGATCGAGAGGCTCCAGTCTGCCGAGGACCCGGACAAAAAGGACAAGATCGCCGGTCTCAGGGCCCAGATAGAAAAGGAATGGACCCGCATTTCCCCCCGGCTAACGGCTTCTCAGATCGTCCAGATCGCCCGCCATCCTCAAAGACCTTACACCCTGGACTATATCGCCAACCTAGTTGAGAATTTTATCGAAATCCACGGCGACCGACGTTATGCGGACGATACGGCTATCGTCTCCGGCCTGGGGTTCTACAAAGGCCGAACAACGGCTTTTATCGGCCATCAAAAGGGGAGGACAACACGGGAACGGATAGAGCGGAATTTCGGCCAGCCCAATCCTGAAGGCTATCGCAAGGCCCTGAGGGTCATGAAGCTGGCCGAAAAATTTGGGTTCCCCGTGGTCACATTAATCGATACGCCCGGGGCCTATCCGGGCATAGGAGCTGAGGAGCGCGGTCAGGCCGAAGCCATCGCCTATAACCTGAAGGAAATCTCAATCCTAAGAATCCCCGTGGTGAACGTCATCATCGGTGAGGGAGGAAGCGGCGGGGCCTTGGGCATCGGAGTCGGCGATACAGTCATGATGCTTGAATATTCTTTTTATTCCGTTATTTCGCCGGAAGGCTGCGCCGCGATTCTCTGGAAAGACCAGAGCGCTGTCGTCCAGGCCGCTGAAAACATGAAAATCCGGGCCCAGGACTTATACAACCTCGGCATCATTGACAAGATTATTCCGGAACCCCCGGGAGGCGCGCATATCGACCCCGAGATGACATTCAAGAATGTCGACAAGCACATCAGCCAGGCCTTAAAAAAATTAGAACAAAAACCCGTCGACGAAATGCTCGAAGAGAGATACAGAAAATTCCGCAAGATGGGAGTCTTCACCGAGAAGTGAGCGAACGCAAACAACAGCGAACGCCTGTTTCCGCCATCAAGGGCACTAAGGACATCCTCCCCCAGGAAGCCAAGGACTGGCAGCGAGTGGAGGAGGTCTGCAAGACCATTTTCGAGCTCTACGGCTACAAAGAGATCAGAACCCCCGTTTTTGAGGCCACAGAGCTCTTTGAGAAAGGCACAGGCGAAACCTCGGACATTGTTATCAAAGAAATGTATACGTTCACCGACAAGGGCGGACGTTCCATCACCCTGCGGCCGGAATACACACCCTCGGTGGCCCGGGCCATCATCGAACACAGGCTCTATCTTCAGCCGGAGCCGCTGAGGTTTTATTTTATCGGGCCGATGTTTCGGTACGACAAGCCCCAGAAAGGACGCTACCGCCAGTTTCACCAGGTCGATATCGAAGTTTTCGGAGAAAGCGACCCGGCCATCGACGCGGAAATCGTCGAAATGGCGGATCATCTTCTCGGCAAGCTGAACGTCCGGGATACGGAGATCCTGGTCAACTCTGTTGGTTGCGAGAGATGCCGGCCGGCCTACCTTAAGGAACTTCGGAGCGCAGCCGAGGCTGTCTCTGCGTCTCTCTGCGCCGACTGCCAGAGAAAAGTCACGACAAATCCACTTCGGATTTTTGATTGCAAAGTGGAAACCTGCCAGGAGCTTGCCCGCCGCTTCCCCCAGATCACCGATTATCTCTGCGCCGACTGCGAAGACAACTTCCGCAGATTCCGGTCTTACCTCGACCTCTACAAACTCAGCTATAGAGTCGAACCCCGGCTTGTTCGCGGGATTGATTACTATACCAGAGTCACCTTCGAGATCATCAGCCCGAAGCTGGGGGCCCAGAATTCCATCCTGGGCGGCGGAAGATACGACAACCTGATGAAAGATTTTGGCGGTCCAGATATCTGCGCCACCGGGTTTGCGATGGGGATGGAAAGGCTTCTCTCCGTCGTCCGCCTGGAAAAACAGAAGGACAAGTTCCTGTATCTCGCCTACATGGGAGATGAAGCCAAGAAGAAAGCCATGGAATTGGCCCGCTTTCTGAGGCGCCAAGGCGTGGAGTGCTTGCTCGAATTCAAGGACCGGAGCCTCAAGAACCAACTGAGCCGGGCCAGCAAGCTCGAGGCAACCTGGGCCATAATTATCGGTGAGGAAGAAATCCGGAAAGGGCGGTATAAACTCAAGGAGATGAGGACGGCGGCGCAAAAAGAGGCTGGCCAAGAGGAATTGCTCGAAATTTTGAAGAAATCCATTCCCTAAATAAGCCGAGGACCGGCCCTCGAGATCATCAAGAGAGACGAGTATGGAAAAGAAAATCCCAAATACGCCTTCACAATGGCAAAGAACGACATACTGCGGCCTGATCAGGCGGGAGCATGAGGGGAAGCAAGTGACGCTCTTTGGCTGGGCCCAGCGATTGCGGGACATGGGGAACCTCCTTTTTCTCGACCTCAGGGACCGTGAAGGCATCGTCCAGGTTGTTTTCTCTCCCGACAAGCAAGACCTCCTCGAGGCGGCAAAAAAAATCCGTCCTGAGTATGTCGTCGCCGTGAAAGGCCTGGCAAAAAAGAGAGAAGCAAGGTCGGTTAATCCGGAAATGGCCACCGGAGAGATGGAGGTAGAAGCGAGAGAAGTCAAGATTCTCAATGTTTCCAAGGTTCCTCCGTTCCAGGTCTCTGACCCGGCCCAGGCTTTGGAAGAGCTGCGTTTCAAGCACCGTTATATTGATCTGCGGCGGCCCTCGATGCAGCGCAACATCCGACTGCGCCACGAAGCAGCCCTGCGCGTGCGCAACTTCCTGAGCTCCCAAGGATTCTTAGAGATTGAAACTCCTTTTTTGACCAAATCCACACCCGAAGGGGCCAGGGATTACTTAGTCCCCAGCCGCATCTACAAAGGCCGGTTTTACGCGCTCCCTCAATCACCCCAGATCCTTAAACAGACCTTGATGATCTCCGGGTTTGACCGCTACTTCCAGATCGTCCGCTGCTTCCGGGATGAGGACTTGAGGGCTGACCGCCAGCCTGAGTTCACCCAAGTCGACATAGAGATGAGCTTTATGGAAAGGGACGACCTCTTTTCCGTCGTCGAGGGACTGCTGTCTTCGGTCTTTGAGGTGATCGGGGAAAAAGTGGAGACCTCTTTCCGGCGGCTCTCCTACAATGAATGCATGGATAAGTATGGCACGGATAAACCGGACCTGCGCATAATGGCCGAAATCATCGACCTCACCCCCGAGGCCTCTAGTCTCCGGCCCGAGATCATCCAAAAAGCCATTGCTTCAGGGGGCGTGCTCAAAGGATTAAAAATACGGGGCGGAGCGTCTTTTTCTCGAAGCCAGCTCGATAAAATTGGCGAAAAGGCCAAGGCCTTCGGGGCCAAGGGAATCGTCTGGCTGAAAAGGCAGGAAGGGTTCAAGTCCTCGCTAAAATTCGAGGAGAATGAGGCCCGGCTCATCTGGGAGAAGATGCAACCCGGGAGTGACGATCTCGTCCTGCTCATCGCCGACCGGAGAGAAGTCGCTCTGGGAGCATTAGGGGCCCTCAGAAGGAAACTCCTTCAGGGAGAAATGGAAAAGAGTTTTGTTTTCGCCTGGGTGACCGATTTCCCGCTTTTTGAATGGAGCGAGGAGGAGAAGAAAATCGTCTCCGTGCATCATCCATTCACCTCTCCTCTTGATGAAGACCTGCTCTTTCTTGAAAAGGAGCCTCTCTGCGTCCGCGCCAAAGCCTATGACTTGGTTCTGAACGGCTACGAGATCGGCGGAGGCTCAATCAGAATTCATGATTTCGAGCTGCAGAAGAAAATCTTCGCGATTCTCGGGCTCAGCGAAAAGGAGACCGAAGAAAAATTCGGGTTCTTCGTCGAAGCGCTCGGCTATGGCACTCCCCCCCACGGCGGAATCGCCCTCGGGTTTGACCGCATCGTCATGTTGCTCGCGGGCGAGGAATCCATCCGTGAGGTTATTCCCTTCCCCAAAACGACGAGCGCCCTTTGTTTGCTGACCGGCTCGCCGTCGAACGTGAGCGAGAAGCAGCTCGACGAGCTCGGGCTTAAGCTAAAGAAATAAACGCAGCAGACTCGCTTAAGGAGGCCCGCTTGAACACCTCTCCAACAGCTCATCTGGAAAAGATGGCCATCGGCAAGCTTGATCATATCGACCTTGTCGTCGTCAGGTTGCCTTTCGTCGCCCCATTCGGGACGAGCGTATATACCTGGACCCACAAGGAGGCCTTGCTTCTGAAGCTCGAATCCAATGGCCTTATAGCCTGGGGAGAATGCGTCGCTGACCCTGATCCTTTTTATTTTTATGAAACAACCGGGACGGCCCGCCACATCATCAAGGATTTTCTTCTCCCGCTCGTTGAACCTGGGATCACCTTAGCCGAGTTGGAGACGCGATTCTGCCACGTCCGCGGCCATGGGATGGCCAAGGCGACGGTCGAGAACGCCTTGATCAACCTGATAGCGACGCAAAAGGGCGTTCCCCTTCACCAGGTCCTCGGCCGGCCGGCGAAAAAGATCATGTCGGGAATCAGCATCGGCCTCAAGGACAGCCCCGCCGAACTCATCGCCGCGGTCGAAAAAGCGGTGGCCAAGAAATACCACCGCATCAAGATAAAGGTGAAAAAGGGGCAGGATATCGAGAGGGTTGGGGCCGTGCGCGAGCGCTTTCCGGACATCCGGCTCATGGTCGACGCCAACGGCGATTATACTCTAAAGGATGCCACGCATCTCAGGCAGCTCGACGCCTTCAGCTTGATGATGATCGAGCAACCCCTCTCTTACAACGACATCTACCAGCACTCGATATTGCAGAAGGAGCTCAAAACTGCAGTCTGCCTCGACGAGTCGATTCATAGTCTCGCCGACGCAGCAACGGCCATCGCCCTCGGCGCCTGCCGGATTATCAACATCAAGCAGGGGCGAGTCGGCGGGCTGATGGAATCCATGAGGATTGCTCGTTATGCCGCAGACCACGGAATTGACGCCTGGTCAGGAGGGATGGACGAGACAGGCATCGGCCGGGCAGTGAACATTCACCTTCAGACTGCGGAAGGCTTTAGCCTCCCGGGCGACACATCCGAAACGAGTATCTATTTCGATGAGGATATTGCCGAGCCCTGCGTTGTCCTCGATCCTGACGGATACATCCCGATTCTGCCCGGACCAGGAATCGGAGTCAGGGTCATCGCGGACCGACTAAAGAAGCGGTCCATCCATTCAGAGCGCTTGCGCTGAGGCGCTGAAAAACCGGCCTCAGACAGATTTTTCCGTTACGGGGTCTTTATCTCCTCGCCGGTGAACGGGTCGCGCAGGTTGACCCGGTGAACTTTTCCCAATTTGTCCAGAGGACCAGGGGACTTGTCCGAGCCCTGGTTGCACGGCTCCCAGTCCCCGACGATCATGATCGCCGCTTTCTCCGGATGGATATATTTTTGCGCGACTTCCAGGACCTTCTCTTTGGTCACGCTTTTGAATTTATCCCTGTATGTCTTGTAATAATCCCTGGGCTTTCCCTGCATCTCCAGCAGGGCGAAGTTCGTCATCGTCATCTGGGGCGAGCTGAAAAAGTCAGGGAAGCTCTCGAGGTAATAATTGAGGGCCGTGGCCATCTCCTCGTCCAAAACTGACTCTTTCCGGATTCTCTCGAACTCCTTTATTATCAACGAGATAGCATAGATCACAGTGGAGGATTTGGTCTGGACATACCCGGAAAAAGTGCCCGGAAAACCCCAGCGGTAGGTAAAACGGCTTCCCGTATTATAGGCCAGGCCTTCGTCTGACCGGACCTTGGAGGTGATGCGGGAGGTAAAGCTTCCTCCCCCGAGGATGAAGTTCATCACCTGGACGGCGAAATAGTCCGGATTGGTGTCCTCGATCCCCAGGTTGCCGAGGCTGATGTATCCCTGGTTGATCTTTTTCTGGATAAAATAAACTCCAGGGTCCACGTCGGCGAATTTTTGCGGAAAGGCGGGAAAAGCGATTTTTATATTCTTCCAGGGAGCAATGATGGTGTTTATTTTCTTCGTAAGCGCTGCCCTGTTGAAATCGCCCGAGGCCGCCAAGATAATATTTTTCGGGAAGAAGTAAGACGCGTGGATGGCCTTGAGGTCGGCCGAGGTCACGCTCTCAAAGCTGGCTTTTGTCGGCTGCCAGGTCAGGGACACATCACCATAGAGCAGTCTCTCGTACTCGCGGCTCAGGACCGTTGAGGGCTGGTCGTTAACCTGACGGAGCTGTTCGATCAGGCGGGCCTTGCTGAGTTTCAACGGATCTTCGCAGAATTCTGGGTTCATCAGGACGTCAAAGAAGAGCGCCAAGCCTTCGTCGAGGTCCTGGCTGCGAACAAAAAGTGACAGAGTCGAGGTGCGTTCATCCACCGAGAAAGAAAGAGAGCCACCGAGAAAATCGATCCGGTCTTCGATAACGCTTCCGTCCCTGGTCTTTGTGCCGCCCTTGATAAGCGTATCGCCCATCACAGCGCCAAGACCGGTCTTGTCCCTGGGAACGTCAATGTTTCCAAAGTTGATGAGGGCCGAAATATTGACCAGGGGAAGGCTGTGGTCTTCCTTAATGTAAGCCCTCAGGCCGTTGACAAGTTGAGTTCGAAACGCCGCCGGGTCCGGAGGCTCGAACTTGAGCGGAGGGAACGTCAATTCAGAGGGCTTCTGCACTTGACCGAATCCGAGGCACAAACCCGTGAATAAGATAGCCAAGAACAGGATGATAGTTTTTTTCATTGTTATTCTCCTTATCTTACCGCCCCATCTTCCTTGTGTAGATGGCCGTGAGGCTGTTGTTCTTAACAAAATATTTGGCCGCGACGCGCTTGACGTCCTCGTTCGTGACTTTTTTGATGTCCTCAAGATCGGTAACGAAAGCTTTCCAGCCGCGGTGGAGTTCGGCTTGGCCGACCTGCATGGCCAGGCCCATCGGACTTTGCAGGCTGCGCAGGAACATGGCTTCAGAGCGGTTCTTGGCTTTCTCGATTTCTTCTTCAGTCACGCCATCTTTCTTGATCTTCTCGACCTCGGCCCATATCTCCTTCTCCAGGACCTCAGGCTGCACGCCCTTATCGATACGCGGGGTGGCCGAGAACCGGAACAACCCGACATACCACTGCGGCCGGCTCATCGCGGAAACATTTACCGCCAGCTGCTTCTCCTTCACCAGGGCCTTATACAGGCGGCCAGTCCCTCCCCCCATTCCTCCGCGCATGAAAAAGCGGCCTCCGCCCGAGCCAAGCACATCCGCCAGCACGGCCAGCGCCGCTCTGTCAGGATAACCGTCGGGCGGCGTGTGGAACATCATCTGGATGCTGGTGGGCGCTGGACCCTCGCCGTAAAGGCGCTTTTCACTGTACTGTTCCGGCTCGTATGTCCTGATCGGCTCGACATCCGGGCCCTTGGGAATGCGGCCAAAATACTTCTCTGCCAGGGAGATTATATTTTCCGGGTTGATGTCACCCACATAAATGGCCACAGCGTTGTTGGGCACATAATAGCGATCATGAAACGCCCGCATGTCCTCTGCGGTAAATTTCTTCAAGTCATCCATCCAGCCGAGGACTACCCAATGATAGGGTGAGGCGCTGTAAAAGGCGGCATTGACCTGCTCATCGAAAAGAAAACCGGGTCTGTTTTCACTCAGCCGGCGCTCTTCCATGACGACATCTTTTTCCGAATAAAATTCCCGGAAGTAGGCGCTCTGCATCCTGTCCGATTCAAGGAGCATCTGGAGCTCAATTTTGTTGGAGGGCAGCGTGACATAATAGCCCGTGACCTCGTTCGAGGTTGAAGCATTAAGCCCCGTCCCTCCATTTTTCATGTAGAGTTCCCACAGCTCATCCTTAACGATGTATTTCTTCTGCTGCTGGATCAGCGTGTCCACTTCCTTTTGCCACTCGGCGATCTTCTCTTTGTCCCCGCCATCTGCCTTCCAGAATTTCTCCCGATAGATTTTGTCCATGAGCTCGTTGATTTTTCCGTTGATGGCGTCATCGGCCTCAAAGTCCGTAACCCCCGTAATCTTGGTGCCTTTGAACATCATGTGCTCGTGAACGTGGGCTATACCGGTTATGCCCGGATGCTCATTAATCGACCCGACCTTGTAATAGATATGGCAAACCGTGCGGGGGACGCCGGGCATCGCGATCATCAGGATCTTCATCCCGTTGGAGAGCACGTGCTCCTTAACGTCGAGTTTCAGTTCGGCGGCGACAATTAACGAAATCAGGCCGATAAATACAGCCAGAAACGAGAATGTACGTTTCATTTCCTTGAACCTCCTTCCGGAAATCGAAATTATACAAAAAACCAGAATCAAAAAGAAACAGAAAAGGCCTAAGCAAAAGCAGCTACAGGAATTTTTTTTGGCCCTTTTTCCTGAGGCTCTCCAGGACGTCCTTGACTTTCTGGTCGTGACCCTTGTGGCAGACGAGCAAAGCGTCTTCTGTGTCGACAACGATCACATCCTTGAGACCGACGAGAGCCGTCAGTTTGCGGGGATTGTAAACAAGGCAATTCCGTGAATCGATGACGGTGCCGTTCCCCCAAATAGCATTTCCGGCGTCATCGCTCGGCCACACTTCGGCCAGGGAGGACCAGGCGCCGATATCCGACCAGCCGAAACTCCCCTCATTCATCAGGACACCTTCTGCTTTTTCCATTAAGGCATAGTCGATAGATAGAGAGGGAATTTCGTGGAATACCGAGTCAACCTCGGCCTGATTCTTTTCCTTGAGCGCCTTAAGGATTCTCTCCCAGTAAGCATAAAAAACCGGAGCATATTTTCTGAGCTTCGCGGCAAAAACATCCGCCCGCCAGATAAACATACCGGAATTCCAAAAATGATCGCCTGCGGCCAAATATTTTTTCGCCCTGGGGAAACTCGGCTTTTCCTTGAATCGAAGGACCGAATAGAACAACTGGCCCCCAATTCTTGTCGCCTCTTTTTTAGAATAGCAAATGTAGCCATAGCCAGTGGCAGGGTACACCGGCGGTATTCCGAACGTCACGATAACATCGTTCCTGAACGCCGCTTCGGCCGCAGCGCCGAGTTTTCTAAGGAAGATTTCTCTTTTCCTAATGAGATGGTCCGCGCAAATCACCGCGACAATGGTCCCGGAATCCCGGAAATAAATATGGGCTGTCGCCAGGATTAGGGAAGCAGCGGTATTCTTCGCCTGGGGCTCGGCAAGAATATTCGCTGCGGGGAGCTTGGGAACAAGCCGCCTGATGAGTTTCGCCTGCTCGCCGTTCGAAATGGTCACAATATTCTTGTGCGGGATGAGCGGCAGGAGACGCTCGACCGTCTCTTCGAGCATGGTCTTGTCGCCAGCAATCGGAAGAAACTGCTTTGGCCTGTTCATCCGGCTCAACGGCCAGAAGCGGGTGCCGCTCCCCCCAGCCAGGATTACAGCTTTCAGGTTCATCGATGGCCTCGGTCAGGAATTCCCCAGTTTTCGAATAGCGGCCTCGAGAGACTTGCCGACCTCTTTCTGGATCGACTGGAGGTCCTCCGGGGAATCGGCCTCGTAACGCAGGACCAGAGCCGCCTGCGTGTTGGAGGCCCGGACCAGAGCCCAGCCCTTGGGAAGGTTCACTCTCACACCGTCAATGTCGATGACCGGATACTTTTTGGCCAGCTCAGCCTTGACCTCGTCGACAATCTTGAATTTTACTTCATCGGAGGCGTAGATTCTGATCTCCGGTGTGTAGTAGGTCTTCGGAAGGTCGGCGAGCAGCTCCGACAATTTTCTATCTGAGCGGGAAAGAATCTCGGCCAGCCGCGCCGAAGAATAAATAGCGTCATCAAACCCGAAGTATCTGTCGGCAAAGAAGATGTGCCCGCTCATCTCTCCGGCCAGAAGCGCGTTTTCCTCTTTGATCTTTTTCTTGATCAGCGAGTGTCCCGTCTTCCACATGATCGGCCGTCCGCCGAGCCGGCAGATCTCCTCATAGAGCAGCTTCGAGGCCTTCACCTCAGAGATCACGGGAGCGCCCGGGTGCTGAGGGAGGATATCGCGGGAAAACACGATCATCAGCTGGTCGCCCCAGAGCAGCTTCCCCTGGTCATCGACCACACCGATCCTGTCCCCGTCCCCGTCATAGCCGACGCCAAAATCGGGTTTAACCTCTTTGACTTTTCGAATCAGCTCCTCCATGGCTTCGGGCAGCGTGGGGTCGGGATGGTGATGGGGAAAGCGGCCGTCGGGCTTGCAGTAAAGCTCGGTCACATCACAGCCGAGCTTCTTAAAGATAGGGGCGGCGATAAATCCGGCCGTGCCGTTTCCGGCGTCCAGGATGACCTTCATTTTTCTTTGAAGCTTGATGTCTCTCAAGAGATAGGCTTCATAATCAGCAATGATATCGTAGGATGTCCTTCTCCCCTCTTTGTCGCGGATGATTTTTCTCTCTCTGAGAAGCGTATATATATCCTGGATCGTTTCCCCGTAAAGCGTTTCCTCGCCGACCATCATCTTAAACCCATTGTATTCCGGGGGATTGTGGGAGCCCGTAATCATCACCCCGGCCTCTTTCTTTTTATCGAAGACGGCAAAATAAAGTAGCGGAGTCGGAATGACGCCGAGGTCGACTACACTGCATCCGGTGGCGAGAAGCCCTTTGGTTATGGCTTCCGCATAGGCCGGCGAACTCAAGCGGGCATCTCTCCCGAGGGCCGCCTCCTTCTTGCCGTGCTGGCGGAAATATGTTCCGATTCCCTGGCCCAGGAATTCGACGAATTTCGGAGTCAAGTCTTTGTCAACAATCCCTCTGATATCATATTCCCTGAAAATTTTCGGGTTGATGTCCACGTTCGCCTCCCGACAAATTCGAGCGCCCCGGGTTCAGCCCGGGCACGCCATTCTTAACTCTGGCGGTTAAACAGGTCTTTGACCTTCTCCTCGACCAACCCCCATTTCTCCTGGGATTCAAGGATAAACTCAATGAGCTCTCGAACCGCACCCCGTCCTCCGGCCTGACGGCAGACAAAATGGCAGTGTTTCTTTATGACCGGGTGGGCATCGGCCACCGCCGCAGCCAGTCCCACCGACCTGATCACTTCGAGATCCCCGACATCGTCTCCGATGTAGGCCACTTCTTCGGCTGTCAAGTGATACTTCTTGAGAATGGCCTCCAGCACCGGCTTTTTATCCAGGACGCCTTGATGGAGCTCTTCGACCCCAAGTTTCTTGGCCCTCATCTCGAGGGACTTGGAGGTTTTGCCCGTGACGATGGCGATCTTGATTCCGGCCAATTGCGCGAGCAGGATGCCCAGCCCATCTTTCACGTTGTAAGCCTTGACCTCTTCGCCGTCAGGGAGAACAAAGATCAGCCCGTCGGTCAGAGTCCCGTCCACATCCATGACGATCATTTTTACCACCGCCGCCCTCTTCTTTTCGTCGGTCATCAGAACATCTCTGTGCGCCAGAGGTCATGGAGGTGGATAATCCCCTCCACTTTTCCCTGTTTATCCTTGATTACTATGGAGGTGATCTTTTTATCTTCCATTATGTTCAGAGCCTCGGTCGCGAGTCCGTCTCCATTGATAGTGATAGGATTGGCCGACATACAATCACGAGCTGTCCTCTCGAAGATGTTCTCTTTGTGTTTTCTGATCATCCTCCTGAGGTCTCCGTCGGTGATAACCCCATGGAGGGTCATTTCCTCATCGACGACGCAGGTCATGCCTAGCTTCTTGTTCGTCATTTCCTCGATGACCTGAATCATCGGCGTATCCAAGAGCACGCAGGGAATCTCATCCCCGGTGTGCATGAGCATCTCCACTTTGACGAGCTTCTTGCCGAGCTGGCCCTTGGGATGGAAGAACGCATACTCTTCCTCGCCGAACCTTTTCTTTTTCATCAGGGCAATGGCGAGCGCATCCCCCAAAGCCAGAGCGGCTGTGGAGCTGGCCGTGGGAACCATGTCTTTGGGGCCAGCCTCTCGTTCGACCTTGGCGTCAAGGACGATATCGCTATATTTCGCAATCCTCGACTTCTTGTTCCCCGTGATAGTGATAAGCTTCACCCCGATCCGCTTGATGAAGTCGAGCAGGTCTGAGATTTCTTTGGTTTCCCCGCTGTAGGAAATGGCCAGGATCACGTCGTCTTTAAGGATCATCCCTAGGTCGCCGTGGCCCGCTTCAGCGGGATGAATGAACAGAGCGGGAGTTCCGCAGCTCGCCAGCGTGGCTGCGATTTTCCGGCCGATGATGCCGGATTTTCCCATACCAGTGACGATGACGCGCGATTTTATTTTCGAAAGAAGGTCGACCGCCCGGGCAAAATGCTCATCCAATCGGGGGACGAGAGAGGCCACCGCCTTGGCCTCGATCTCCAGGACCTCCTTTCCTGTTTGGATGATATCGTTCTTTTTCATGGTACGGAGTTCCTCATCAGAAATCCTCTTGCGCCAGGGATCTCTTGATCCTCAAGGCCAGGCGCAAAATTCCTTCTAATTTATTTATTATCAATGAATTAGCTCCATCGGAAAGGGCCTTGGCGGGATTATCATGAACCTCCAGGAAAAGCCCGTCAGCCCCGACAGCCGCGCCCGCCCTGACCATGCAAGGGATGAAATCCGCCTCTCCCCCGGACACTCCTCCCCTGCCTCCCGGCTTCTGAACGAGGTGCGAGGCGTCAACGACGACCGGAAATCCCCACTCTTTCATGACGGGGATGGAGCGGACATCAAAGACTAGGTTATTATACCCAAAGAACGTGCCCCGCTCCGTCAGGATGAGGCGTTCGTTCCCTTGACTTAGGGCTTTTTCGACGGCGTTCCCCATCTCCTGAGGAGAAAGGAACTGGCCCTTTTTGAGGTTGATCGCTTTCTGCGTCCGTGCGGCCTCGAGAATTAAGTCTGTCTGACGGCAGAGAAATGCCGGAATCTGGATGACGTCCAAAACCTCGGCGGCTTTTTCCACTTGTGCAACCTCGTGGACATCGGAGAGCACTGGGACATGGAGCTCCGTTTTAACCTGCTTCAGAATCTCCAACCCTCTCTCGAGCCCGGGCCCGCGAAACGATCCGAGCGAGGACCGGTTGGCCTTGTCATAGGACGCCTTAAAAATAAACGGAACCCGGACCGCGGCGCAAATCCTTTTAATTTCCCGGCCTAAAAAAAGTGCGTGCCCTTCGCTTTCGATGACACAGGGCCCGGCAATCAGGAACAGCGGCTTCGTCCCCCCGACCGAAACCCCTTTACTTATCTTTACGCTTTTTGCTTTTTTTGAGGCGATGGTCATAGCTTGCTCCAATAAACGCTTTAAACAACGGATGAGGCCGGAGCGGCTTGGACTTGAACTCCGGATGGAACTGGCAGCCCACGAACCAGGGATGGCCTTTAATCTCGATGACCTCGACCAGCTTGTGTTCGCGGTTCCGGCCGGCGAAGAACAACCCCGCTTGGGCCAGACGGTCTTCGTAGGCCGGGTTGAATTCATAGCGGTGGCGATGCCGCTCTTTAATATTAGTTTTCCGATAGGCTTCATAGGAATAGGAGTCTTTTTCGAGATGACAGCCATACTCCCCCAGCCTCATCGTCCCGCCGAGGTCGTGGTCGGGCTGGAGCTCTCTCCAGAGAAAGAAGATTTTATGAGGCGTTTGAGGATTGAATTCGGCGCTGTTGGCTCCTCCGAGGCCGGCCACATGCCGGGCAAATTCGATGGCGGCGCACTGCATTCCCAAACAAATGCCAAAATAGGGTATCTTTTTTTCTCGGGCGTAGCGGACAGCGCGAATTTTGCCCTCGATTCCGCGGATTCCGAAACCCCCGGGCACAAGGATGCCATCCTTGTCCCCCAAGGCATCAGCGAGTTGGCCCTTTTCCAGGTCCTCGGCCTCAATCCAGGAGATATTCACCTTGACCCCGTGGGCCACGCCTCCATGGACAAGGGCCTGTTTCAGACTCATGTACGAATCCTGGAGGCCGGCATATTTCCCAACTAAGGCGATGTCCACCTGGTCACGCAGGCTGGCCATCCGATTGACCATGGCGCGCCACGGCCCCAGGTGTCTCTCCTTAACCGGCAGGTTGAGCTTCTTGAGGATGTATCTATCCAGCCCTTCGGCGGCAAAGATCAAAGGAATTTCGTAAATATTGGTCACATCTTTAGCCGTGATCACAGCCTCAAGAGGAACGTTGGTGAAAAGCGCGATCTTGGCCTTGATATCAGGCGTGAGAAACCGGTCGGTCCGGCAGAGCAAGATGTCCGGCTGGATTCCGATTGCCCGGAGTTCCTTAACGCTGTGTTGAGTTGGCTTGGTCTTCAATTCTCCTGAAGTGCCGATGTAGGGAACTAGGGTCAGATGGACAAAAAGCGTGTTCTCTCCTCCCAGGTTCAACCGCATCTGGCGAGTGGCCTCAAGGAAAGGAAGGCTCTCGATATCTCCGACTGTGCCTCCGATTTCCACGATGACGATGTCATTTTCGTCCGAAACCGCGGCGAACGCCCGCTTGATCTCGTCGGTGACGTGGGGAATGACTTGGACGGTCTTGCCTAAGAATTCTCCTTTCCGCTCCTTCCGGATAATGTTCTCGTATATTTTGCCAGCCGTCCAGTTATGAGCCTTGCTCGTACGAGTCGAGGTGAACCGTTCATAGTGCCCGAGGTCGAGGTCCGTTTCAGCGCCGTCATCCGTGACATATACTTCGCCATGCTGGAAAGGGCTCATCGTCCCCGGGTCAACGTTCAGATAGGGGTCAAATTTTTGAAGCGTGATTTTGTAGCCGTGGCTTTCCAGAAGACCGCCAATCGACGCCGCGGCGATTCCCTTCCCCAGCGCTGAAAGCACTCCTCCCGTCACAAATATATACTTTGTCATTCTTTTCTTTTTTTCAGGATGTCTTCAACCCTGATTATATCCGCAGGTACATCGACACTCAAGGTCGGAGATCGGATTTCCAGCATCTTTATTTTGTAGCCGTTCTCCAAGGCCCTGAGCTGTTCCAGCTTCTCTGCGAGCTCGAGCCGCGTGGGTTTCATCCGGGCAAATTCGAGCAGGAATTCCCTCTGATAACCATAGATCCCGATGTGCTGGTAAAAAAAATCAGAAGCCTGGTAGGGGAGGGGTGAGCGGGAAAAACAGAGCGCATATCCATGTTTATCCATCACGACTTTCACGATATGTTCCTGATGAATAAGGCCCACGTCTCGGACTTTGGCCATCAAGGACACCATCGGGGCCGCGCTTGTTCGAAGGACTTTGACCAGATGATCAATCATCTCGCCTGTAACAAGAGGCTCATCCCCTTGAACGTTGATAATAAAGGAAATATCCATGTTCTGAGCCACTTCGGCCGCCCGTTCCGTTCCAGAACGGTGGGAGGCAGACGTCATTACCGCCTCGGCTCCAAACCCTAAAGCCGTGCGCAAAATTCGCTCATCATCCGTGGCAATTATGACCCGATCTATGAGCTTAGCCTGCCGGACTCCCTCATAAACTCTCTGGATCATCGGCTTCCCGAGGATTATAGCCATGGGTTTTCCAGGGAAGCGTTCGGACTTGTACCGGGCGGGGATTACGGCCGAGGCGATTTTCAAGCGGAATCCCCTTCTTTATTTTTCTTCTCGGCCAGATTCAAAGCGGCCTGTTCGCCAGCCTGACAATTGGCCTCAAGATAAGCCCCTTCCTGGACGGCCAGCTTTGGAGTTATGATCGTTCCGATAACCCGACCGGTGTTGTGGACCTCGACTTTGTCGGTAGCCCGGATGGCCCCCTTGACTTCTCCGCTAATAACAATATACCCGATTTTTATGTCAGCCTCGACCTTCCCCTGCTCACCGATGATAAGCATCGAATTGGAGTTAACTGTCCCCTTGAAATAACCGTCTATGCGGAATGACCCTTTAAAGCTGAGGTCTCCCTTGAACTCAGTGTCTTTGTCAAAGAAACCCGTTATTTTGTTGTCTTCATAGTCCTTTTTTTTGTCTTTCATGACCTTGCTCCCTTTTTGATTTTCTCATGAATCCTGTTAAGGTCATCCAGGGAAAAATAATAGATTCTAATGCTCCCCTTTTTCCGGGTCCCTCGGATAGTCACTTTGGTTCCCAGCAGCTTGACCAGTTCGTCTTCCACAGCATGAAGGTCCGGGTCAGCTCTTTTTTCGGCCGAAGCTTGACCGGGCTTCGTTTTAGCCCGGGAGATTATTCGTTCGACATCCCTGACACTCAAATTCCTTCGCACGATTTCCTGGGCAAGCGATATTTGCAACTCCGGCTTTTCAACGGATACAAGCGCCCGCGCATGCCCCATAGAAATTTTGCCCTGAGCAAGATATTCCTGCACCACACGAGGGAGCATGAGAAGCCGTAAATAATTTGTGACTGATGACCTGTCCATGCCGACGCGCTCCGCGATATCTTGCTGATTATAATTGAGTTCCTCGATCAATTTCTTAAACACCATCGCCACTTCTAATGGATTCAAATCCTCTCTGTGAAGGTTTTCGATCAAGGAAATTTCAAGTTGACGTTCGGCCGGAATGGACCGGATAAGAACCGGTATTTTTTTCAGCCCGGCCTTTTGGGCCGCGCGCCATCTTCTTTCTCCAACAACTATCTTATAGCTTTCGCCGTCCGGAACGACCATGATTGGTTGAATGACTCCGGATTCTCTGATGGACTTGGCCAGGCTTTCGATCGATGTCGAGTCAAATTTAAGCCTTGGCTGGAGGGGATTCGGAAAAACGTCTTCAAGGTCGACTTCGGCATAGCGTTCATCTTTGAGGATCCCGTAGTCGTCTGGCAAAAACACTCCTAAACCCTTTCCCAATGCCTTTTTAGTCATTTTGAAAGCATCTCCTGAGCCAGATTCATATAGGCCTCTGCGCCCCTGGACTTTATATCATAAAGGATAATCGGTTTTCCAAAACTAGGAGCCTCGGCCAGCCTAACGCTCCTCGGAATAACAATATCAAAAACCACAGCCTTAAGGGACCTTCGAATCTCTTCGGCCACCTGCTTGGAAAGATTGGTGCGCTCATCATACATTGTTAGGACAATTCCTTCTATGGAGAGAGCCGGGTTAAGATAGGTCCGGACTTCATCAAAAGCTCTCAATAGGTCTGGAATCCCCTCCATGCATAAGAATTCGCACTGAATGGGGATAAGAACAGAATCCGCGCTTGTCAGAGCATTTACTGTCAGTAACCCGAGCGAAGGCGGGCAGTCAATGAATATAAAATGGAAGTTTCTTTTGATTTTATCAATAGCTTCCCGGAGTACTTTTTCCCGGCCTGCCCTGGAGAACAGCTCAACTTCAGCTCCTGCCAACTCAGGTGAACAGGGACATATATAAAAATTATCCATGCCGGCTCCCCGGACGAAGTCCATCAAGTTCTGTCCGTTCATCAAGGGATTATATATTCCCTTGCCGAGCTCCTTGGTTTTTCCAAGGCTGACTGTGGCCATGCCTTGGGGGTCAAGGTCGATGATCAAGACTCGATTGTTTTTTAGCGCGAACGCAGCAGCCAGGTTGACCGCGGTAGTTGTCTTTCCCACTCCGCCCTTTTGATTGGCGACAGCAATTATTTTTCCCATGGCTTCTAATGTTTCACGTGGAACATTTTTTATGGTTAGGCCCTTTTTCCCATACCTTAAGGCAAAGGTACAGGTTGAAAATAGCAGCGGGTGTTAAGCCAGGGATCTTCCTTGCCTCTCCAAGTGTCTTTGGTCGAGATTTTCCCAGTTTTTCAACGGCTTCCCTGGTTAATCCAGCGACCTTGCTGAAATCAAAACCCTCCGGCACCCTGACTCTATCCATTCTAGTCATTTTTTCGATTTCTCTTGCTTGCCGGCGTAAATAACCTTCGTACTTGACCTCTGCCTCGATATATCTCGCCTCCTCATCTGTCAGAGGAAAGCTAAATTTTTTATATTCTAACACATTTTTCCAAGTGATATGAGGTTTTTTTAGCAAATCCCTTAGAGATATCTTTTCTGCGTTTTCCCCAATAATCTTTTCTTTTTGGAGAAAAAGCATCGCTTTATTTATCCTCTCCTTTTTTTGCAGGAACGCGGCATAATCATTTTCCCCAAGGAGTCCCAGCTGATACCCGTACTCCGTGAGCCTTTGGTCGGCATTATCCATCCTGAGGTTGAGACGGTACTCCGCCCTGGAGGTGAAAAGTCGATACGGTTCTTCTACCCCCTTATGGACTAAGTCATCGATAAGAACTCCAATATATGCCTCATCCCTTCTCAGCAAAAATGGTTTTTTCTCCCTTATTTTGAGCGCCGCATTAATGCCCGCCATAATTCCCTGGGCAGCAGCTTCTTCATATCCTGAAGTCCCATTAATCTGACCGGCAAGGAAAAGACCTTCGATTCTTTTAACTTCAAGATTGGGGTGCAATTCTGTCGGGACAACGGCGTCATACTCAATCCCGTACGCGGGCCTGAGAATCTTGGCCCGGTCAAGCCCGGGAATGCTCCTTAAGAGCTCAACTTGGACATCATACGGAAGGCTGGACGATAGGCCATTGACATAGGTTTCAGAAGTCTCCTGCCCCTCCGGCTCAAGAAAAAACTGGTGGCGCAGATGATCAGGGAACTTAACAACCTTATCCTCTATCGAAGGACAATACCGAGGTCCTACTCCTTTGATAATCCCGCTATACAGAGGAGACTTGTCCAAGTTTTTCCGAATGATCTCGTGCGTCTTTGCGTTCGTATAGCCAAGGTGGCAGATAATCTTGTTCTCAAGACGCCGGGAAGTGCGAAAAGAAAAGGGGACAGGCTCGGCGTCCCCCGGCTGTGGAGTGAATGCATCCCAATCAATTGTGAACTTGTCGAGCCTCATCGGTGTCCCTGTTTTTAGCCGGAACATTTTAAGGCCTAATTTCCTTAAGTTCTCGCTTAAAACAGAAGCTGCGGGCTCGTTCGCCCGGCCCGCAGAATACGAACGTAAGCCGATGTGAATCAGCCCATTCAGAAAAGTCCCAGGGGAGATTATTACCGCTTTGCTACGAAGGCAATGGCCATCCAGAGTCCTCACTCCCCTTGCTTTTCCCTGGGAAACTAAGACGTCCGCCGCAATCCCTTGAAAAAGCGTGAGATTGGGCGTTTCCTCGAGCCATTTTTTCATAGTCAATCTATAAAGAGCCTTGTCGCACTGCGCCCGCGGAGCCTGAACTGCTCCGCCCCGGCTCCGGTTCAAGAGTCTAAATTGGATTCCCGTCTCGTCAGCCAATAGCCCCATCAACCCCCCCAGCGCGTCGATCTCCCTGACAAGATGTCCCTTGGCCACGCCTCCGATCGCCGGATTGCAGGACATCTGGGCGATTGTTTCGAGATGGATCGTAAGGAGAAGCGTTTTCAAGCCGAGTTTGCTCGAAGCCCAGGCCGCCTCGCAGCCAGCATGGCCAGCACCTACAACGATAACATCGTACTCCGCGGCTCCATTTGTCCGTTTTTTCATTTTCCCACGCAAAAACGGCTGAATATATTTTCTATCACGTCCTCTGCCCGAATCTCACCCGTTAGTTCGCTAATAAAAGGCAACGCCCGGCCAATTTCCTCGGCGCAAACTTCCTCCGAGTGTCCTTCCCTGAGCAATTTCAAGCCCTGCTCAAGGCAATCCAGGATCCGTTCGAGCAGGATTTTCTGCCGCAAATGAAGAATGACTTCTTCTTCGAATTTCTCCGTGGGAACATAGGTGTCATGAATCATGTCCCTCAGCCTGTTTAGGTTGCTCCCCTTAAGGGCGGAAATCTCAAGCGCCTGGCTCCGCGCGTTCGCCGCCCGGCATCTCCTCTTGTCAATTTTCTGGGCTAGGTCGGATTTGTTGAAAAGCAGAATCATCCTTTTATCCCTGAACCTCCGGATAAGGTCCAGGTCGGTCTTGGTTTCAGGTCGCGAGGAGTCAAGGACAAGCAGGATTCCGTCTGCCCGGGAGGCCAGTTCTCTGCTTCTTTTAATGCTTTCTTTTTCCACAGGATGAGAAGGACGTTCGAGCCCGGCCATATCAATCAAATGAAATAGCGAATCCTTGATATTAATCGTCTCCCTCAGGTAATCCCGGGTTGTTCCCGGATACGGGCTGACGATCGCCCTGTCCTCATCAAGCAGGGCATTAAAAAGAGTAGATTTACCGACATTTGCCCGTCCCGTTATGGCCAGGGTCAGCCCCTCTCTGAGCGTCCTTCCTCGTTCATAGCTAGACACGAGCGTCTTGACGTCAGAGATCACCGCTTCAAGGCTCCTGGCTATTTTCGCTGGGGATAGACGCAGTCCTTCCTCTGGAAACTCGATCGCGGCTTCTATCTGAGAAAGCAGCTCGACAAAACGGCGGCGCATACCCTGAATCCTGTTTGAAAGCCTTCCCCGGACTTGCCCAAAAGATATTTTCGCTTGTTCAAGAGACTCAGCGGAGATCAGGTCATTAACGGCCTCAGCCTGGAGAATATCTATTCTGCCGTGCAAATAGGCCCTCAGGGTGAATTCCCCGGGGTGGGCGGGCCTGGCGCCGGCCCGGATTCCCAAGCGTACAACTTCTTCCAAGACAACTGGACTGCCATGACAGCTGATCTCGACCATGTCTTCCCTAGTATAGGAGCCGGCCCCGGCAAAAAATGCTAGGTAGGCTTCATCGATAAATTCTTTTTTTTCATAATTATAGATGTCGCCAAGGACGACATTTCGAGGCCTGACGTCCACCCAAGGTTTTTTCCTCGGCTTAAAAAACTTTTTGGCGACGGCCAAAGCCCTTTGACCGCTTAATCGCACAATTCCGAGACCGCCGCGGCCTGCCGGCGTAGATATGGCAATTATTGTATCTTCAAGAGTATTCATCACCAGCGTCATTCAGCTTATTAATTCTAGAAGAGAAGCCCGAAATAGTAAATACCGCTGGCTCTCTGGTTATTCGGAAGGCTTGGAGATAGGGAAAACCTTGATTCTTTTGAGGAATCCCTCTCCAATACTCTCGCTTGTGATGCCCGGAACCTGGTTCACTGCAATATGCACAATTCTCCTCTCATATGGGTTCATCAGGTCAAGGACCTCGTCCTTGCCCGACTCGAGCACCTGCTGGGCCACTTGCTGGGCATATTCCTTGAGTCTTTTTTCCTTCCTTTTTCTGTAAAATTCGCAGTCGACCTGAACTTTGCTGAGGGAGATCTTGTTGAGAACATGTTGGAAGGCCAGGAGCAAAGCGCCATCCTTTCGGAGCAACAAGTTTTTGTCTTCACCGTCAAAAATAAGATAAATCGTTTCGTTTTTCTTTTTGATCTGGTAGGTCAAACGAAGCGGGAAATGGGGCAGAACCGCCTCCAGGAACCTGGAGACAGGACCCGTGTCCAGCTCCTTCTTAGGCCAAGCCCGGATGACGATTTCCTTGCCCCTGATGCCAAACAGCTTGGTCTTCTCGGTGACTATTTCGTAATTGAACTTCTCCCTGGGCATCTTGAGGACATGCTCGGCCTGGCCCAGAGCCTCGTCAAGGTTCTTGCCTTTGAATTCTTGCGCCAGCTCATTTATTTCGTTTTTTTCCATGGGTTTCTCTCTTTTTTTGGGCCATCATTCTGTTCATAATGTATTGCTGCCCGATTTGGAGAACATTATTAGTCAGCCAATAAAGAACAAGCCCCGCCTGAAAATTCATGAAAAAAATGGTCATGACCCCCGGCATAATCAGCATCATCTTTGCCTGGGCCGGGTCGGCTGTCGTCGGGGTCATTTTCTGACTAATAAACTGCGTCACGCCCATCAGCACGGGAGTCACATAGTACGGGTCATGCACGGTCAAGTCTTTTATCCAAAGAATAAAAGGGCTCTGCCTGAGTTCGACGGCAACAACCAGGAGACGAAAGAATCCCCAAAACACAGGGATCTGAATCAGCATGGGCAGGCAGCCTCCCGCAGGATTAATGCCATGCTCTTTGTAGAGCTTCATCATCTCCTCGTTCATCTGGCGCCTCTGCGAGATGTCCTGCTTGGCCTTCTTGTATTTCGCCCGCAATGCCTTGATTTTTGGCTGCAACTCTTGCATTCTTGCCATGGAACGGGTGCTACTATAGGTCAGGGGAAAAAAGAGGATCTTGATAATCAGGGTCAGGACGATGATGGAGAACCCCCAGTTGGGAACGGACTTATGGATGAACTTGATAGAGACAAGCAGAGCCTCGGTGATGATCCCGAAAAATCCGAAATTGATCAGTTTTTTCGCTGAATAGCCGAAGCCTCTCAGCCGGTCGTATTCTTTCGGCCCGATGAAGACCTTATCCGCAAGGCTGACCGAAAGGAAATAGAAAAAATTCTTGTCCTCGCCCAGCCGTTCAAAAAGCGCGCTTCCTTGCTGCGCCGGAGTGACAAAAATGGCAGCCATATAATTGTCTTCGTAGGCCGCCCAGTCAGCGAAATTGAACGCGCTGGACTCACTCTTAAACTTCCGTTCATTAACCCGGTAGACTTTGTCAGCCGCCAGGACGGCCACTCCGCTCCCGCCCCCGAACTGCTGCTTTTTCCCCTGGAGGAGGGGGTCGCCGATGCCCGGTCCCCAGACCAGCCCGGGATCAATTTTCCGGCCGTCCTTTGAGAAGCTGACGCTGACATCGAACGCATATGTCCCGCCGGTGAAGACAAAAACCTTGGCGATTTTTATATTATTTCTATCGGAATACTCAAATTTAACTTCCCCCTTCTCTCCATCGCGCAGGCTTAAGCGAGAAACAGACGGGACAAAGAGGCTCGTATTGGCGACCTGCTCGAGGCCGGCATCCTGCGCCTCGAGGAAGAACGGATACCTGCCGACCTCCGCGGCCCGGCTGGACACGAGCTCCAGGTCCTGTTTTTGCTCGTTCCTGTGCTTCTTCAACTTCCAACTCCGCAGCGACGCCCCGCGGTTGCTCCAGACCGCAGTGTAAAGGGACGTCTCGACGATGACCTGTGTTTCGGCCTGAGCACTAACTTCCTCGTACTTCGCCAGCTGGGCCTCCTTCCCAAGTTCCTGGGGAGCGGGAACAGTGGCAACGGTCGATCCTTGTTCCTCCGCTCCAGGTGCCTTCTTTTCAGCCTGAAGCGGAGCCGGAGGCGGAGCTTCGGCCTTGGGCATAGGCTTATTTTTCATGAAAATAGCCTGGTAGAGCACAAGGACCAGAAAGGAAAGAACGATGGCCACAATCAGTCTTTTTTCCATGACGCAGTCCTTCTAGGGAACCAGATCCACTCCACCCGGATGGAAAGGATGGCACTTGAGAAGCCTTTTCCCCCCGAGAAAGATCCCTTTGGCCAAGCCGTATTTTTCAATGGCCTCGCTTGTATAGGAGGAGCAGCTGGGATAAAAACGGCATTGCCTGCCGATGAGGGGAGACAGCAACAGCTGGTAAATTCTGATGGCGAACAGAGCGGCTTTTTTCATTATTCTCGTCTCTTTGAGAAGATCTTTCTTGCAGCCAACAAATAGTGCTCCTGCAACTCCGCCCAGGTCGCTTGCCTCATCTCTGGCGTGGCCACGATGAGGAGGTCAAGGGAAAACTCGAGTAAATTCTTGTTCCTCCGAAACAATTCCCTCATCCACCGTTTGACTTTACTCCGAATCACAGCGTTCCCGACTTTGCTGCTGGCAACGACACCCACCCGGGAAAAGGCCAAGGTGTTGAAGAGGTAAATGAGGTTGAAATACTTGTTTTTATATCGCTTGCCTTTTTTATAAATAATCAAGAAATCTTTTTTCTTTCTGATCCTCTCTCGAGGAGCAAGGCGTTCTCTCATCCAACGGCAATTCTTTTTCTGCCTTTCGCTCGCCTGTTCTTGATGACCTTGCGGCCCCCCTGGGTTTTCATCCTGACGCGGAACCCGTGGGTTTTTTTCCGTCTCCGCGTGTTCGGCTGGAACGTCCTCTTCATGATCTCAACTCGCTTTTGAGAGCCTATGTTAATAGAGCCAAGCTTTCCTGTCAAGCCAGAAAGCAAATTTGAAGGTAGCATTTCTGTAGGAGAGTGCTGCCCAGTTATTCATGTTAACTCGGCAATCGAGCTCACTTCCGCTGAGCGGGATGAAATCGCCCCTTTCCCTCTAACGTCTTGCTACTTTTAAATGGGCCTTGTTGTTGACTCCCAGGTCATGTTTGGGTATAATTTTAGCGATGAATTCGTATAAGATTGGGGATAAAATCATCTATCCCAATCAAGGGCTCGCCGTTATCGAGGATATCCAGCAAGAGAACCTTTACGGCGAAAGCCTGAGGATCTACCACGTCAGGATCATCGCCAATAATACCCTCGTCCTCGTCCCCTCCACCAACACCGATGAGATGGGTATTCGGAAGCCGGTTTCAGAGGACTCGGTCGAAGAAATATTCAAGTTCCTGAAAAAACGACATGTCGACATCACTCCAGATTGGAAGGGGAGGTACAAGGAGCACGTGAACCTGATGCGCTCCGGGACGATGTTCGATATGGCCGCTGTCCTCAAGAGCCTTTACTACCTGAGTTTGATTAAGCCCCTTTCTTTTCGGGAAAAAAAGATGCTCGAAAAAGCCAAAGACCTCCTGGCCGCCGAAATATCCGAGGTCTCTTCACTCCCGCTCTCGGAAATCGAGCAAAGGATTCTCAGCACCCTTTCCCTGTGCTTCAAGGGCGTCAAGCCTCACGTCGAGTTTTGATTTCCCGATATGGTACTGACTTCTCTATTGCTCTTCATCCTTTTTGTGCTTTTAAGCGCCTTTTTCTCTGCCTCGGAGACGGCGCTCATTTCCTGCAACCCCTATACGCTCGATTATCTTGAGGAAAAAGGCTCGCGCAGGGCGAAAGCTATCAAGCGCCTACTGTCCAGAGTGGATCAGCTTCTGGCGGCGATCCTGATCGGCAACAACTTGGTCAATATCGCGGCGGCGTCTCTGGCAACGCTCGTTTTTCTCTCCATTATCCCTGACAGAAACCAGGCCGTTCTGGTGGCCACCCTGGTGACGACCCTTCTGGTCCTTTTCTTCGGGGAGATCAATCCCAAAACCTTCGCTGCCTACCATCCGATGAGGGTCTCCCTATTTGTGGTCCATCCTGTCCGTCTGTTTGTCATTCTTTTTTATCCCTTGGTCAAGGCCTTCACGTTCCTGTCCAGGCTGATCGTCCGAGGCTCTCCGGAGGAAAAGGGAGACCGCTCCAGCGCCCTGAACGAGGAGGAAATCAAGCTCCTTCTGACCAAGGGAATCAAAGGCATGTCCTCTCTTCGCAAGAGGATGATCGGCGGAGTCCTGGCCATAGGAGAGCGGCCGGTGAAGGAAATAATGATCCCAAGGCCGGAGATAAAGGCCATTGAGATCGGTTCCACTCGCCAGCAGATCCTCGACACTATACTCGCCACAGGATACTCCCGGATTCCGGTCTACAACGGCCGCCTGGACAACATTGAAGGCCTCATTCACAGCAAGGATATAATCTCATATCTTATTGATAATAAAGAATTTAATATAAGAGACCTCGTCCGTCAGCCGTTCTATGTCCCTGAAACAGCGTCGATAGAAAAAGTGCTTGTCCAGATGCAGGCCGACGCCGTTCATCTAGCTTTTGTGGTGGATGAGTTCGGCACCCTTGAGGGAATCGTCACCCTGGAGGACATTATTGAGGAGATCGTCGGAGAAATCCATGACGAATATGACGAAGAGGCCGAGGACTGGCTCCGGCAGGAGGGAAAAAACACCTACATCGTCAAAGGCAACGCCTCGATTAAGGAACTGAGTCAGCGTCTTTCCCTCGACCTGCCGCAGACGGGCGCTTTTACCACACTCTCGGGCTTTCTGTTTTCAAAATTCGGGAAAATCCCGCGGGAGCGCGACTCTCTCGAATACAGGGGAAACCAGTTTGTCGTCGAAAAAATGAACAAGCGCCACATCAGCCTGGTTCGCATTGTCTTGAAATCCGAGCAACCCGAGGACAACCGGTGAAGATCGTCGCTTCCAACAAATCCGCATACCATCATTATGAAATCGCGGAGAGCATGGAGGCCGGCATCGCTCTCCTGGGCAGCGAGGTTAAATCTGTCCGGGAAGGCCGGGTCAGCCTTAAAGATAGCTACGGGGAGATCAAAGGAGGGGAAGTCTTTCTGGTCAACTCTCACATCAGCCCATACGAGCCGGCCAACCGGTTTAACCACGAACCCTTGCGCCAAAGAAAGCTCCTTCTTCACCGCCAGGAAATCAAGCGCCTCATCGGAAAGATCAAAGAAAAAGGATTGACCCTCATCCCCACAAAAGTGCTGCTCACCGACAAAGGAAAGGTCAAAGTCGAACTTTCCCTGGCCAAGGGAAAAAGGAGCTACCAGAAGAAACAAGCGATCAAAGAACGAGAGCTGAAGCGGGAGGTCCAGGCGGAACTTAAGAGACGGGGACGGTAGCTTGAGTCAAATCGTTCTGCGCGAAAAGGAGTGAGGCCACGATGAAAAAAGCCATCCGAGTGACCTGTATCATCGTCAGCGCGCTCATGATCTCGGGGCTGGCCATTTATGGCACCCTCCAAGATCAAAAACCGCAGGAGGGAAAGAACTTCTACGAAAACAGCCTCCATTTCACTAACAGAGGCCTGGAATACTGGTACAGCAAAGAGCAGGGAGGGCTGGAGAAAATCACAGATATCCCGTTCTCCGAGCTGCCGTGCTCCGGGTGCCATGTCCGGTCTTGTGACGTCTGCCACAGAAAAGACATCGAGGGAAAGCCGACCTATTCGCTGGAGCCGGCGCGCGCTCAAAAGGTCTGCGAGAACTGCCACGGTTTCGAGAGCCTGGAAAAAGCCAGGAAAAGCCCCCAAGACCCGGCCGTGGACCCGCATTTCAAGAACGGGATGATGTGCCTGGATTGCCACACGAAAAGGGAAATCCACGGTGATGGAACCCCGTATGTGTCCATACAGCAGCCGGGCGCCATGGATGCCCGGTGTGAAAACTGCCACGGCCAATTGTCCCGCTGCCCCAGCCATGAGGTCCATAAGGACAAGGTCGACTGCAACGCCTGCCACATCAGAGAGCTCACCTCCTGCGTTAACTGCCACTTCGAAACGCGCGTAAAGGAACGCAAGAGCGTTTCCCTCCCCCTTAAAGACCTCGTCTTCCTGGTCAACCACGAAGGCAAGGTGACCCTGGCGAATCTCCACACCTTTGTCTACGAGAACAAGACGATGATTACATTCGCTCCCGGATTCCCGCATTCCGTGACAAAAGACGGCCGCAAGTGTGACGAGTGTCATAACACTCAGATCATTCAGGACATAAAAAATAGGACATTCTTTCCCGTCGCCTTCGAAAAAGGGGAGTTGAAAAATGTCGCCGGAGTCGTCCCGGTGCTCGAGGGGATGAAGTGGAATTTTGTCTATCTGAACTACGAAAACGGCAAGTGGGTTTTGATAGAAAACCCGGCGGAACCCCTGGTCAACTATTCCGGGTTCTGCAGCCCGCTAACCCGCGAACAATTCGAGCGGCTGGAAAAACCCACTCAATAAGATAGAGAAATTCGCCGTCTTCTTTTCCCCCTCGGTCTTTTTCATTGACTCTAACTCCTTGCTCTGCACTCTGACCCGGCGGTGGTTTGCTGGGCGCAAGAAGCCGAGGAAATTCAAGCTTGAACTCATCTTGATGCCTCCAGTTCTCCTATAGACAATTCTCCTGGATATCAATCTGATCCTTCACCTGAAAGACCCTGAACCAGAGACCATCCCTGCTTCTCAATGGAAAAACTCAATCGCAGTCCTTCCTTTTGTTGATATGAGCCCTCAGAAAGACCAGGAGTATTTCTGCGATGGAATGACAGAGGAACTCATCAACCGGCTGAGCAATATCAGAGAACTCAGAGTTCCGGCAAGGACCTCGGTTTTCACCTTCACGGGAAAAGCTGAAGACATCCGTGAAATCTGGCGGAGGCTCAATGTCGAGAAAGTACTGGAAGGGAGTATCAGGAAAGAAGGCAGCCAACTCCGCATTACAGTCCAGCTTGTAAATGTCTCTGATAGCTATCATATTTGGTCAGAGACGTTCGACAAGGAGCTGACCAAGGTTTTCGCCATTCAGGATGAAATTGCCTTAACTATCGCCGATAAACTCAAGCTTGAACTTTTGAGCGATGAAAAAGAGAGACTCGTGAAGCGCCCTACCGAGAATCTGGAAGCTTACAATCTCTCTCTGCTCGGACACTATTTTTTTTACCAGAGCACTGAAGAATCTATAAAAAAGCCATTCGCTACTTCGAGCAGGCCATCGCCAAGGATCCAAACTATGCTCTGGCCTATGTGTGGCAGGCCAACTGATATAGTGTTCTTTACGCTATTGGTTATCTCGGTCCCAATGAGAGCTATCCAAAGGCCAAGGAAGCAGTGATAAAAGCCCTTGAGCTTGATGAAGAGCTCGGTGAAGCCCACGCCTGGCTCGGCTATCTCAAGGCCTTTTTGGATTGGGATCTTGCCGGAGCTGAGCGTGAGTTCAAGCGTGCCCTCAAGCTCAGCTCCGGAAGTTTAGATGTCTATTTTTTTACTCAATCTATTTAAGCATGACGGGAAGATTTGAAGAGGCCATTGCTGGATTCAAGCGTGCCGTAAAACTTGACCCGGCCTCGCCTGAGACCCATATCTATCTGGGAGGGTTTGGCTATTACCTGGAGGGCCATTTTGATGAAGCCATTGCCCAGGCTGATAAAGTGTTATCTGCGTGGCCTACGCTGGAAAATGCCGAGCTCTTTGCATTTGTGGGATGGGTCTACGCTTTGTCAGGAAGACAAGAGGACGCCCGGAATATCTTGAACCGAATGCTGGATTCAAGAGCGAAACGTTATGTTGATCCCAGTCTTATTGGAGCGCCCTACGCCGGCCTGCGAGAAAAAGATAAAGCCTTCGAACGGCTGACGAAAGCCTATAGGAAGCATGCTGGTCAAATAGTTTGGATTAAAGTGGATCCTTGGATTAAAAATCTGCGCTCTGACCCGAGGTATTAAGAGCTGCTGAAGAAAGTGGGCTTTGAGAAATGAAATTGGCCCGGCTAAAGAGACGGCGCCAGCGAAACAGCCAGCTTGATGGCCTCGACAAAGCTCTTCGCCGAAGCAGCATTTTTTCCGGCAATATCAAAGGCCGTGCCATGGTCGGGAGAGGTGCGAGCAAAAGGAAGCCCCAGGCTCAGGTTGACGCCCTCATCGAAGGCCTCCAGCTTGAAGGCAATAAGCCCCTGATCATGGTAGAGGGCGATGACAATTTTATCTTCCTGACCCAAAGCCTTCCGGAAGACGATGTCCGGCGGAAAAGGCCCTGCGATTCTCAACCCCATTTTTTTGGCTTCCTCGACCGCCGGAATGATCTCTTCGATTTCTTCCCTCCCGAGAAGTCCCTCTTCTCCAGCGTGCGGGTTCAGGCCAGAAACTAAATACTCGAATCCGCCCGCTCTAATTCCTTCCAAATCCCGGTGGAGACGGAAAAAAAAGGAGCGCAGATCCCGGCGCCGGATTCGGCCGAGAGCCTCCCTCAGGGAGACATGGTGGCTCAAAAGAGCGACCTTGATCCTCGTGGACCAGAAAACCATGATGACCTCAGGGTAGAATTGGCTGAGGAAATCTGTATGCCCCTGCCAATTGATCCCGGCCAGGGCCCAGGACCGCTTGGAAACCGGCGCCGTCACAACCCCCTGAAGCGTTCCCCGTCTGGCTTCGGCGACCGCCTCTTCGAAAAATCTGAGCGAGGCTTGGCCGTTCTCGGAAAAAGGAGCGCCTTTCTTTATTTTGCCGAGCGGACTATCGACTTCACGGAGAGAAAGGGTTCCGGCGGCCGCTATTTTTTTGGCGTGCAGTGATCCGAGCGGAAGCGACAGGCCGAGCATCTTCTCTTCCTCATCCAGAATTCGCGCCAACCCGAAAAGGACGTAGTCGGCTTGGGGAAGGGCAAAATTGCCCGAGAACGCTTTCAGGACAATTTCAGGTCCGATTCCCCCAGGATCCCCGAGCGTGATCCCGATCTTGGGAAGGGTCATTTGGGCTTCTTCTTAGCCTCGTCTTCCTTGACGTCTTCAACCTTGTAAAGGTACTTGAGTCCGGCCTTATAAACGAGCAAGTTCGGGGCGTCATCGCGATTGAGCTTAAAGCAGTTCCGGTCGTACCATTCGATATATCCCTGGATGACCTCACCATCGGCAAAGACCACGGCCATCCGGGTCTTCTTGTTCATCTGCTTGAGGTAGTAATAGTTCTCAGCGTGGGTTTCGTAGGGCGGGTGCATTTTCCTTTTCTCGGACTCCCGCTCGCGCTCCCGTTCGCGGTTCATTTTGTCTTTGATCTCGGCCAAGCTCGGTCTGATCAGGCGTCTATTCATAGTACTTCTCCACCTTATAGGAATGAATTCAGGATTTTCGATTATTTATAATATTAGCACGTCCTAAAAAAAACTTCAACATCGCGGAAACGCCATTCCTCTACGGCTTGCCGAGAAGCGGCTTCAACGCGTTGTGCCAATTCTCAGCCATGGCCTTGTACCCTTGGCTTGTGGGATGGATTCCGGAAAAAAGCTGCGGTCCCGTCAAGAAAAGCGAATAATTATCCACCAGGATGACATTCTCTTCAGCGGCGATTTTCTTAAGCAGAGGGTTAATTTCCTGGCTGACTCTCTGGCGGGAGCGAGGGCTGAAAGGGAAGGAGACGACCTCCGGGATGGGCGGGACGAGGCCAAGAAGTATCTCCACTTTTCCGCCCCTGCGGTTACGGAATTCATGGAAGATACCGATAATCGCTTTCATATGGCGGGTAAAATCCTCAGCGGGCGTGAAATCGCCGTCCACCCGCACATCATTTGTCCCGAGTTGAAGCAGGACAAAATCCGGCCGCGTTTGGGCCAGGATAGATTTTTTCTCCTCAAGAAAGCGAAGGTATTCTCCGGAGTTATTCCCTTTGCGCCCGTAATTTAAGACGCGAACGAGGCGCCCTTCCTGGCGGATGAGACGGCGAAGGTGCCGCGGGTATTCTGAATTGGTCAGGCTATCTCCGGCGCAGAGAATAATGACGCCGGAGCGGTGGGGGGAGCAGAGCAGCAAGGCCAGGATGCCCGCAAAAAGAAGAAGCTTTTTTCGCATACCCATGCCGTTATTTACTCTCCGCTACCCGGACAATATAGGAGCCGCGAACGGGCGTCAATTTTTCTGCAATTGAGTCACATCAATATTCTTTGCCTTCAGAGTGACGCCCATGACCTTGTCAAGATTGGCCAAAGAGATCGTATAATCTACGATGGCCTTGAGCTCAGAAATCCGGGCGTTACTTAAATCCCTCTGGTAGCTCAAAACAACAAAATTCGTGCTCAGGCCAACTTTGAGCTTTTCTTGCTCAGCTTGAAGCTTTTTATCAGCCAGTTCCCGGGCCACCCGGTAGGCCTGAACCCTCTGGTAGTTCGCCTGCACATTTCTGACGCCGTTCCGGATCTCCAGGTAAACTATTTGTTCCTGGTTTTTTAGCTGGAGCACGGTCTGCTCCACATTCAATTTAGCCTGCTGATATGCTGCCTTTGAGAACAAGCTGTTCAGAGGAATATCCAGGGTTAAACCGACAGCCCAGTTACTGTACTTGAGCCCCAACGCATCGCTCAGCGCTTTGGAGGCCCCCCCGGGGATCGTGCCGATGATCTGGCCGCTGAGGGGATCGTCATTCAAATAAATGATCTGAGACCCGGAAATGCCCGGGCTCCAATAGGAAGCCGTCAGGTCAAGACTGGGGAGGAGTTGGTTTTTGGCATAGCTCAGGTTCAAATCCTGGTTCTGCAGTTGTACTTTGAGAGACTTGAGCTCGGGCCGATTCTGCATGGCCGTCATGAGAGATTCCTCCAGGCTGACTTCTTTGATCTCATACTTGGGCATGTCCAGAGGTTTAATCGGCAGGGCCAATTTCATCTCTTCTTCGGGAAGGTTGATGATCGTCCGGAGCAGGTCCTCATTATTCTTGACCTGAGTCTCGGTGGCGATGATATCCGCTTCTCGAGAAGCCACTTCAGCCTGGGCGCTCAGGACATCGATGGGCGCCATGGTCCCGACTTCCACGGCTCTCTGGTTTTTGGCCAGAAGGTCCCGGGCCAACAGGAGAGACTCCTGGGCCACTTTGAGGTTCTCGATGCTGTAGACCAGGTTCCAATAGGCTGACTCCACGGCGAAGATGGTGTTGATTAAGGTCGATTCCAGGTCATTCTCAGATATTTGCAGGTTATTCTCGTTGAGGATGATGTTATAGCGGGTCATTTTGGTGCCGAAGCCCCGCAGCAACGGCTGCCTGAAATCGAAACGGAGCGTGCCCCCGAACCGGGGGTTGACCGTCTGGAACTTGCTATTGGACCAGTTTCTATACCCGGCCAAAGAGACTGTAAAGGTCCCGCCAATCGGGACCAGCTGAGAGATCGTAAAATCCAAATCGCTATAAGTCGATTTGATTTGCTCGGCGGCATCCAGCCAGGAATAGGATGCGCTCTGAGTGCTCCTCTTGTTCATACCGAAACCAAGCGTGGGTATAAAAATCTCCTTCGCCTGAGCGACGGACAGGCCGGCCGTTTCAGGGCCTAGGTATTGGATGGCCACAGCGTAGTTATTTTTTAGCGTCCTCATGACGGCGTCTTCCAGAGTCAGTGAAAGGGCCCCTAGTTTATCCTGATTATCCTGAGCCCAAGAAACCGTGGCCAAAAAGACCATCAGAATCATAAGAGTTTGCATCATCCGTTTTAACATTCCAAACCTCCCGGAATCACTGTTCATATATATTATTCGTAGCGGAGCGCTTCAATTGGGTCGAGCCGCGAAGCCTTGCGCGCGGGATAAAACCCAAAAAAGATGCCGACCGAAGCAGAAAACGCAAAAGCCATGGCGATGGCTTGCACGGAGACGATTGTTTTGAACTGGGAGAAAATCGAGATGTACTTGAGGAGCTTGGACAATCCCACCCCAAAAAAGACGCCGATGAGGCCTCCCAAAACGCTCAGCACCACGGCTTCAGTCAAGAATTGAAGAAGGATGTCTTTTTCCCGGGCGCCAACAGCCATCCGGATTCCGATTTCCCGGATTCTCTCGGTGACTGAGACAAGCATGATATTCATGATGCCTATTCCACCGACGAGCAGAGAAATCGAAGCAATGCTCCCGAGCAGAATGGTCATAATTCCCGTGGCCTGAGCCGCGCCCTCGGCAATCTCCGACATGTTTCGGACTTCAAAATCATCCGTAGCGCCAGGCGCAATCTTATGCCGAATCCGCATCAGCTCTTCAATCTGAGTCTGTGCCTCTTTCGTCCGGCTCGCGGAAACGGCCTGAACATCGATGGATGAGATGTAATCACGACCCTGAAGCCTCTTCATCACAGTCGTATATGGAGCCGTAATCATGTCGTCCCGGTTGAACCAACCGCCAGATTGTCCTTTAGACTTGAGGACTCCCAGGACACGGAAGGGGATTTTCTGGATTCTAATAACCTTGCCGACAGCATCCTCATCCCCGAACAAATTCTTCTTGACCTCGCTCCCCAGAACACACACCTTCGCCCCGGCCTTCACCTGGTTCGCGTCAAAATAGGTGCCCATGTCAATCTCCCAGTTTCTGATTTCGCAATAAAGGTGACCCGTTCCCTGGATCGACGTGTTCCAATTCTTGTTTGAATAAACGACCTGGGCTCTTGTGTTGACCGAAGGCGAGGTCGCTTTGACTGCGTCACACTGCTGTTCAATCGCCTGAGCGTCCTCGGGCTTGAGATTGATATAGGTTCCAGCGCCCCCATGCACGCCTCCACGGGCATGACTTCCCGCAGAGACAAAGAGAAGATTGGTCCCCATTGCGTTGAACCGGTCCTCGACGCCGCGCTTGGCGCCCTCCCCGATGCTGACCATGGAGATCACGGCTCCCACGCCGATGATGATCCCCAGAGCGGTCAGGAACGTGCGCATTTTATTCCGGTTAAGCGCCCGAAGCGCCACCCGAGTTGTGCGCCAGATATTCATGGTCTTGACTCCTTTCTTAAAACTTCCTCGCAACCCTCCCGGCCCTTCTCTTCCCTGATGATCTGTCCGTCTCTGATATAGATTCTTTTTTGAGCATAGCAGGCGATATCAGACTCATGTGTCACCATGACCATCGTGATCTTATTCTCGTTATTGAGACGGGTGAAGATGTTCATAATCTCTGCGCTCGTTTTGGTGTCCAAATTGCCGGTCGGCTCATCTGCCAAAATCAACGACGGATTATTCAGCAAAGCCCTGGCAATAGCAATCCTTTGCTGCTCTCCGCCGGAGAGCTGATTGGTCTTGTGATGAGCTCTGTCCTTCAGCCCGACCCTGTCCAGGGCGCCAAGGGCTAATTTTGTCCTGTCTTTGGGATGGACATCGGAGTAGAGAAGGGGAAGCTCCACGTTTTCCAAAGCGGTTGTCCGGGGCAGCAGATTGAATGTCTGGAAGACAAACCCGATTTTTTTGTTCCGGACACGCGCCAGCTTGTTTTTGTCAAAGGTGGAGACTTCCTCGCCGTCAAGATAATACTTCCCCGCGGTGGGCTTGTCGAGGCAGCCGATGATGTTCATCAGGGTTGATTTGCCCGATCCTGATGGTCCCATGATGGCCAGGAATTCCCCCGCTTCGACGCTATAGGTGATGCCCCGCAGAGCTTGAACTTCGGTCTCGCCCACCTTATAGACCTTAGTCAGGTTCTCCAGCTGGATAAGGGTATTGGACATTGTCTCCTCTATTCTAATACGTTTTTTCTTGAGAAGGCGTTCACCGCCCGATGAACATGGGCGGCCGCGGACCCGATGTGCTGGCGGTGCTGGTTGTCGCGCCGGATTCAAGTCCGATGATCACCTTCTGTCCCTCTTTTAAATCCCCCCGCAACATTTCAGTGTAGCTGTTATCGGTTACTCCCGGCCGGATGAAGGCCACGCTCAGTTTGCCGTTGCTATCGAGATACCAGACCACGGAGGGCTTCCGTCGTGCACCGCCGCTCATCGCCCGCGTTCCCTGCGCTGCGTCTCCACCCAGAGCAAAATTCATCCGCGGCCCGCCTTCCCGCTGCCCTTGAGATGATTGCTGCGGCTGACCGCCTTCCTGGCCTGGGGAATGTCCTTCTGCCTTGAGCTTGGCGAACATCTTTTCGCCCGCTTCTTTCGTTATCTTTGCGATCTCCTCGGCCGGCAGAGGGGGCGTAAACCTCAAGGCGCCATTCGGGATTTTGAGGACTCCCTTGGCTTCGCCGGTGATGATAGAGATGGTGGCTGTCATCCCAGGCCTTAGCTTCAGCGCCGGATTATCGACATCCACGATCGTAGTATAAGTCACGACATTTTGGGTTACTGTCGGAGAATAGCGGACCTGCCTTACGACACCCTTAAAAGTATCCTCGGGAAAAGCGTCGACTGTGAAGCGGGCCTCCTGGGCTTCTTTGACTTTCCCGATGTCCGCCTCATCGACGCTGCACTCCACTTGCATTTTGGTCAGGTCATTGGCGATGACGAAGAGCTTGGGGGCCGTGAAACTGGCTTGGACCGTCTGGCCGACGTTGACATCCCTGGAGATCACGACCCCGTCGATGGGCGAGCGGATGATGGCATAGCCGAGGTCAACCTTGCTTGATTCAAGCTGAGACTTGGCCTGTTCCACGCTGGCTTCAGCCCTTTGGAGGTCGGCCTTTGCGCCCAGATAATTTGCTTCCGCGATGTCTTTTTCTTCGAACGAGATCAGGTTCTTATCGAACAGGCTCAACGCTCGTTCGTACTGCTTCTTGAGATTAGCCAGGGTCACTTTGGCCTTCTCGAGTGCAGCCACGGCACTGAGATAATTGGCCTGATTCTGTTGAACCCGTTGTTCCAGGATAGACCGGTCGAGCTCAGCCAGAATCTGGCCTTTCTTAACCTGGGAATTGTAATCGACAAAGATATTGGCGATTTTCCCGGAAACCTGGCTCCCCACTTCAACGGTGATGACAGGGTTGAGCGTTCCTGTTGTGATCACCATGGCCTCGATGTCGCCCTTGGCCAGGGCCTCTTGCCTGTACTTTATGGCGCCATTCTTGTTGTTTTTCAGGAGCGACCAGGCCAGGATGGCTCCTGCTGCGATCACCAGGATGATGATTCCGATGATGACTTTCCTTTTCATCTTACGTCTCCTTTAGTTTTCCCCTCTTGTTTGTCTTGGGACCCCTTTTCCCCCGCTTCCTCAGGTCTTTTCTTGTCCTGACGAGTATGTTTTTGGATCAGAGTTTCCATTTTCTGTCTCTGTTCGGCCGTGAGAACGCTATCAATTTCTTTCTTCAAGTCGGCCCGGATGCTCCTGAGCCGGCCGTGCATGTCGGACCGCAACTCCTTGAGCTTGGCCTCATTCCTTTCAAAGATTTTTTTGATCTGCTCTTGCTGATCGACAGAAAGGCCCAGGTCTTTGGCCATTTGCTCCAGTGAGGGCGGGTGAGGCCGACCCCGGTCGCCTCTCGCCGGCCGCCTCTCGAAGAAATATCTGTCGCTAAAGATACCTCCAATAAGGCCGGCGGCAAAAGCGACAACAAGGGCAAGGACAAGCCAGACGATATATTTATTTTTCATGACATTCTATCTCCCTGCCATATCTTTCTCGTCCATAGACGCAAAGATGAGCATCATGTTTC
>CAZLFV010000012.1:0-42929 GCA_964558915.1 uncultured Eubacteriales bacterium
ACGCTCAAATCTAGTTAAGCTTCTTATACCACCCACCCCAATTGAAGTCAACAGACTGGATCCAAAAACAGTTTGGGCTTTATAGAAGTTTGAATTTGCGGAGTTTTTTAGCGGCGGTGACAAGGGCCCGATTCTTGGCTTCGTTTTTTTTCGGCTCCCTCCAAATTGTACAGAGATGGCCGAGCATTCGCTCCGAAGAGAAGGTGAACGAATCGTCGACCAGCGCCCGAACGGCTTTGAGTTTCTCGAAACTCGTCGGCAGAACCCGAAAGCCTTTTTCCAGGAACATGGGAATGGACGGATAGGATTTCATCTTTTCGTAATGCCAATCGCAGATGATGATGTCCCTCGGAATCATGTTGACAGCAGGATAGGTCTTGTTCATCGATGCTTCCCACTCCCCGTAGCCCGTCGCGGCGCCGTCGATCAGCCTGTCGCCCCACATCAGCATTTCAAGGCCGCGCTTTTTAACGATATGCTCGTGGAGGTCATTGACAGCCTTGGCAAAAAGGTCGGCCGGATTCTTGCCCTTGCAGCGCGGGCAAAACTCGCTGGCGATCAGGAAGACTTCGTCCATGCCGACGTGCAGGGCATCGGCCTCAAAAGCGTCGATCAACTCATCATATAGGTCAAAGATAATAGAGTTGAGGTCGGGGTGGAGAGGGCACCAACTCCGGCAATAAATGTCCCTGTTGCCTGGGTATTGGCCGGGTGTTTCGTCGAACTCGGGATACTTGACCAGAAGTGGAAATGTTTTTTCGGCCCAGGACTGGTGGCCCAGGCTCTGGAATTCGGGAATCACCCTGATTTTGTATTCGCGGCAGAGGCTGACGACCTTCTTCATGGCCTCCTTGGGGATCGGATCATCACCGCGCAGCTCCGGATGAGAGACATATTCATAATTGTAGTCTACCTCAACGATGAGGAGATTAACGCCTAATTTGGCCAGGGCGGGGATTTGCTCGAGCAGCTCTTGCGTAGCGTTTTTCCTTTCCATGAGAACATGGAATCCAAACCAAACCGGCGCTGTGCGGGGAGCAATCGTGACCGCTTTTTTGGGCGCGCACCCCTGCTGCAAAAGGACCCCCAGCCCGAACAACAGAGCCAAAGTTAGCCAAAAAGCCCTTCTTCTTTTCATGACCTTTTTCTCCCTATCATAAATTTAGCTTTTGATATTACCGCAAACAAAATCGCTTTTACAAGCTATTGAATGAGCCGAGAAGCATCTCTGGACATGAGACCTTCATGATGTGGCGCAGGAGGCCGCCCTGAAGCCCCGGGGGAAGAGGCGAGGGTCTTGGGCGAGGAAGCCCGTCGAAGACTGAGCGGGCACGGTTTCTCGACCGAAGGGAGAGAAGAGCGAAGGATGAGTCGGAGCGAGTTTCCTCGCCGGGGAAACGGGCGGGCTGACGAACCCAAACCCGAGCCTCGACGGGGGAACCGACGGGACTGGTTCCCCCGGGGGCCGGGGGCAGAGGGCGGCCTCCTGCGCCACATCGAATCAAACAAGAGGAACTGCTTGCACCGAGGCCCCCAACGCATCGCGGCAAAGGTTTGTGTTATAATTCGTTGCCCTTCCAAAGAAAGGAGACGACAATGAGAAAAAATTGGGCCTGCGCAGGCGCAATGCTTTTGTTGTTGACCGGTTGGGCTTGCCATTTTCACCTCGATTTTATGGGGACTGAAAAAATCAGAGAAGTGCTCCTTGTCGAGAGTCGCGCCAAAGAAAAAATACTCATCATCGATGTGGCGGGAATGATCAGCACTATAGGACAGACCAGCCTCTTCAATCGAGAAGGCGACGTTCTTTCCCAAGTCTATTACAGGCTGGAACAAGCTTCACAGGATAAACCGGTCCGCGGGATCATTTTAAGGCTGGATACGCCTGGCGGTGAAGTGACCTCGAGTGACATCATCTATCACGAGATCCTGAGATTCAAGAAGAAGACGGGCTTGCCCGTCGTGGGATTAATGATGGGAGTAGCTGCTTCGGGCGGCTATTACATCGCCTCGGCCTGTGATTATGTCGTTGCCCATCCCTCAACCATCACCGGGAGCATCGGCGTTATCTCCTATTACCCTAGTGTCGGAGACCTTTTCGCCAAGTTCGGAGTAAAAACGCAGGTTATCAAATCGGGCCAAATGAAGGATGCCGGGAGCCCTTTCCGCGACCTGAGCCAGGAAGAGCAGAAGGTCTTCCAGGGCATTATCGATGAGCTCTATGAGAGATTCCTCCAGGTCGTTTACGAAAGACGGAAGGGCGCCATTTCCGAGGGGGAGCTCCGGAAAATCGCTGACGGCCGGGTTTACACCGCTCTCCAGGCGCTGAGATTGCACTTAATCGATGAGGTCGGCTATTTCGATGTGGCCCTGGCCAAGACGCTTTCCCTGGCCTCGCTTAAAGAAGCCAAGGTCGTTGCCTACACCTATTATCCCTCGAGAAAAACGAATCTTTACGCCTCCCAACTCACCAAGCCCGGGCTTTTTGAGGGGAAGGGCATTGAAGATATCATTCCCAGTTTAAAAAGCGGGTTTTATTATCTCTGGCTGCCGCAGCTGAAGGCCGATTGAGCCCTAACCCGAAACTTTCGTTACGATCTCGAAGGCCGGCGGGTTCAGGAGATGGACTTTCACGGTGCAGCTATTCACCGCTTTGATGACGGCATTTTTGTATTTTTCCGGAAACTCTGGGGGAAGAAGGAGGTCAATCATAATTTTGTCAATCATCTTGCTCTCCGGGCCTTTTTCAGTCCTCATCACCACACCCGCCTTGTCGGTCGGGATTCCCCTCTCCCGGCAGAAGGCCAGGACATAATACCCTGCGCAGGTGGCAACCGAGACAAGAAAGAGGTCGAAAGGAGAGAGAGCCGTGCCTTCGCCGCCCTCACTCACAGGCTGATCTGTCTTGACCATAAAGCCTTTGTATTCGGCATCAACCCGCAAACCCCCGGATAGGGTTACCTTGATCTCAGGCCTATTCATGTCTTCCTCCTCCGAAAAAATAAGGGACGCTCCAGAAAAACCGCAGAAAATATGGGCATCGTAAAGCAAAAATATTATAATTCATAGTGCCTGTCGCGAGAAGATAAAATTCACAAGATTAGGAATTTCTTGGAAGGAGGCCTCCATGGTTAAGCGCAAAGGATTGGCGGACGTATTCCGGCGCCATGGGTTCACAGATTTCAAGTGGATCGATCCCAAAAAAATCGTGGTGGCCCAATGGCCCCGGGTGAAGTGCCTCTACGGATGCGCGGAATACGGAAAAACACCCACCTGTCCGCCCAACACGCCATCGGTCTCCGAATGCAAGCAATTTTTTCGCGAATACCGCCTGGCTGCCGTATTCCACTTCGAAAAAAAAGTGGCCAGACCAGAGGACCGCTTTCCCTGGACCCGGAAAATTAACCTCAAACTTCTAAAACTGGAGCGAGAAATTTTTCTCTCAGGGTGCGAGAAGGCTTTTCTTCTCTTCCTGGATAGCTGCAACATCTGCGCTAAGTGCCCGGGGAAAAAAGAGCTCTGTAAGCAACCGAAAATGTCCCGGCCGACTCCTGATGCCCTGGCCGTTGACGTTTATTCGACGGTGAGGCAAATCGGTTACCCGATAGAGGTTCTTTCCCGGTACGACCAGACGATGAACCGGTATGCCTTTCTGCTCGTTGAATAGAAAGGCAAGACAATGAAGACTGCAAAGGAGAGGTCTGAGGGGGTGACTCGATGACCGCATTAGTCAGATGCAGAGCCTGTGGCTTTGTCACGAGAGAAAATAAACTCAAGGACAAGTGTGCCGCCTGCGGCGCTCCGCGGAGCGCATTTGTTCCCTATACCGACGCCGTCTCAGAGCGAAGGCGCAGGATGCTTGACCTGAACCTGCATCCCGTGTTGGTCCATTTTCCTCAGGCCTTCTCCACTTTTGTTTTCGCCCTGTCTATAACACTTCTTATTTTCAAAGGAGATCTGAAGGACATTTTCGTCTCCTCGATAAAAGTGCTCTCCCCCGTCCTTCCCATCGCGGTTGCAGCGTCAGTTGCCGCCGGATATCTCGACGGAAAAACCCGGTTCAAAAAAGTGAAACGGTCCCCGATCCTGAAGAAAAAAATCGCCTTGGCTGCGATTCTCTTAGTCGTCTCGCTGGCTCTGGCTTTTCTGACATGGTTGAGTGATCTTTCTCTTGTTGGCAACCGGGCAGCCGCGACTACCTTGGCCCTGGGAGCGTTTGCCTGCAGCTTTTTCTTGGGATTATTGGGGCAAAAGATTCTGGGGTCCGCAATGCCAGGCGATTAATCGGGGTGGATCGCATCGTTAGCCACTTCTCATCGCCCGTTTGGAATGAATTATATGCCCCCTATCACCATAAGGAATTCATACTAAATAATTTAAAAAAACCAACATAAAAATAAATTAACTTAAGCTATATATTGACTTTATTTATTAATTGTGGTATATATAATTAAGGAAATGAACTGAGGGGGTCCAAAATGAACCAAGATTGGCTGGAACTCACCAAGATTACTCGTGGAGCCCCAATGACTGTGGAAAAGGTTAGGCTCAAGGATACTGGCATTGCCATCGAGGGGAGTTTCGAGCTCCCCCATCTCGCCCGCCTGATCATGGAAGATCAGATCTTCGTCATAGCCTTTGTCCGCTCACACGGCTCCATCAAGGAGATGGAGAGGCTTTTCGGGATCAGCTATCCGACGGTCAAGAACCGGCTGAATTCCATCGCCGGCCAGCTCGAATTCGTGGATATCAACCCACCATCGTCACGCTCCGAGATCCTGGAAATGCTCGACCGTGGGGAGATCTCGGTGGAGGAAGCGCTGAAAAAAATGAAAGGCGAATAATAATCATTTTTCTCTAGAGGAGGTCCATAATGAGCGAAGAACGAAAGAAAATCCTGGAGATGCTCCAGCAAGGAAAGATCACTGTGGAGGAGGCGGAAAAGCTGCTGGCCGCGCTCGCTTCCCCAGAAGAGACCGGATCCGGCGCTGGGAAATCGTGCTGCAAATACCTGCGCGTCCAGGTCGAACCCGGCCCGGCAAGTATGGATCAGGACCGGGTCAACATCCGCGTTCCACTGAAGCTCATCCGGGCAGGGCTCAAGTGGGCGGCTTTTATCCCCAAACATGCCCACTCAAGCATCAACAAAGCCCTCCAGGAAAAGGGAATCGAGATGGATTTTTCCACTATCACCGCGCAGGATATCGAAGAGCTCGTCAGCCAGCTCAACGACCTGACTGTGGAGGTCGAAGGCAAGGAGAAGGTCCGAATCTGCTGCGAATAATCATTTTCCCATCGACTTGGAGTTTGGCGCTTCCATTTTGAGGCGAATATTCTTCCAGTCGCCTTTCGGGAAGTCCTGATGACCGCTAAAAAGGTTTCTTAGAATTGGCCGGTGCTGCCGAACCCGCCATGTCCGCGCGATGTCTTGTCCAGTTCCTCGGCCTCGACGATAGCCACGGTTTCCAGCGGCTGGATGAGCATCTGGGCAATCTTCATCCCTTTTTTAATGACATAGGGCTCCTTAGCCAAGTTGGCCATAACGACCCGGACCTCTCCTCTGTAGCCGGAGTCGACAACGCCGGCGAGCCGATGCACGCCACACAATGAGATCCCGCTTTTGTCCCAGATCAGCCCGACATAGCCCTCCGGAATAGCCATCTGAATTCCGGTCGGAATCGGCTTTGCCTCTCCCGGCTGGATCACATCATCCACCAATGAAAAGAGGTCCATTCCCGCATCGCCCGGATGACTGTAGCTGGGAATCCTGGCCTCAGGGTCGATCTTTTTGACTTTCAATTTGATTTTCATTGTTTAGACACCCTCAATGCGCACTTCGGAAAAATAGGGCCTTAAAAGCTCAGCCATCCCTTCAATCTCTTCACGCGAGTAGGGCTTGACCTGAAGGTAATTCCGGTCGATGGTATGGCGGGGGGAATACTGCTGGACCTGAAAGACCCGGGCTCCCTTGAGCAACGCGGCAACCTCCAGGAGGTCCTCTTCCCCGACCAAGCCAGGCACGACGGTCGTCCTAAACGTATGCGGCACACCGGATTTCCTAATGATCTCTATGCTCCGGCTGATATCGGCCTCAACCACTTCCGAGCGGGTCACTTGTTTATATTTTCTCAGGGGAGCCTTGACATCCATGGCGATATAGTCGACAAGCTTCGTCTTCAAAACTTCTTCCAGCCTTGAGGGAAGGGAGCCGTTGGTGTCGATCTTGACCTGAAGACCCCTGTCTTTGATGACGTGAAGAAGGACCTCGAGCTCCTGCTCAAGAAGCGGCTCGCCGCCACTCACGCAGATGGCCTCCAGCCAGCCTTTTCGGGCATCAAGATAAGAGATGAAATAGTCCAGCGGCATCGTCGGAAGCGTCTGAGGCCTGAGAACCAGGTCGGCATTATGGCAGTAGGGACAGCGGAAATTGCAGCCGCCCAAGAAGATGGTGGAAGAAATGAACCCCGGAAAGTCAAGCGGAGCAAATTTCTCTAATCCCTTGATTTCAACCAAGTTTCGAGCTCCGCCTGGTGGTTGAAAATCCCGAGCACCTGGCCGTTCTCGCGCAGCACAAAAACAGGCAGGACGATGGCCCCCTTCTCATCTCGCCGAATCTGGCCGAGGAATTCTCGGACGCGCAGCTTGCCATCCTTTTGAACGAGGCTCAGCTCCTGGCCCTCAAGCACCGTCTCTTTCAGATACTTCTTGAAAGCGTCGCATTTATCGCAGTTCGGGTATGTGAAAAGAAGATAATCCATAGCTATTGAATTCGTTCATACGGCGTTCGATCCTTGAACTCCTGCTGCTTGCCGTCGTTCCAAGTCCGGACCGGCCGGAGATACCCGACGATCCGCGAAAAGACTTCTGTCTCGTCTCCACATTCAGGACAACGGGGATGCAGTCCCCGGATATAGCCATGGTTAACGCAGACGGAAAATGTTGGTGTAATGCTGAAGTATGGAATCCTGGTCGCGGCAATCTTGCGGACCAGCTTTCGGCAGGTCTCGCGGTCGATAGATTCAGGCAGGAAGGTATGAAAGATCGTCCCACCCGTGTAGAGAGGCTGGATGTCCTGCTGGTGCTGGAGGGCTTCGAACACATCACGGGTGGCGTCAACATTGAGCTGGGTAGAATTGGTGAGATAGGGATACTTATCCGTGCCGGAGGTGATGATATTCTTGTATTTTCCCTTGTCCTTCCGGGCCAGCCGGTAGGAGGTGGATTCAGCGGGCGTGGCTTCGAGGTTGTAGAGATTACCCGTCTGCTCCTGGAATTCCCGGAGCACGCTGCGCATGAATTTCAGGGTTTCTATGGCGAATTCCTTGCCCTCGGGAGTCCCGATCCCCTTGCCCATGAAATTCAGACAGGCTTCATGCATCCCGCAAATGCCGATGGTTGAAAAATGGTTGTCGAAGTGCCCAAGATAGACGAGCGTGTAGGGCATCATTCCTTTCGCCAACATATTGTTGACTACTTCCCGTTTTGTTTCCAAAGATTCCTTGGCCAGGGTCATGATCTCTTTCAGCTTGCCGAAATATTCTTCCTTGGTCCTGGATTCATACCCGATCCGGTTGAGGTTGATGGTCACGACGCCGATCGAACCCGTGGAATCTCCCGGCCCCCAGATATTGCCGGGACGACGCATGAGCTCGCGCTGGTCGAGGTTGAGGCGGCAGCACATCGCCCGGATGTCCCCGGGGTTCATATCCGTCCCCAGATAATTTTGGAAGTAGGGAATTCCGTACTTGGCCGTCGCTTCAAAAAGCAGGTCGGCCAGGGGTGAATCCCAAACAAAGTCCTTGGAAACGTTATAAGTCGGGATGGGGAAGGTGAACACCCGGCCCTTCTGGTCGCCCTCGATCATGAGCTCGAGGAAGGCCCGGTTGATCATGTCCATCTCCTGCTGGTAATCGCCGTAGGTCGAGTCGAGCTCTTCCCCGCCGACGACAGCCTTCTTGTTTTTCATGTCCTCGGGGACAGTGATGTCGAAGGTCAGGTTGGAAAAAGGAGTTTGCCAGCCCCAGCGGGAAGGAACATTGAGCCCAAAAATGAGTTTCTGGATGTCCTGTTTGACCCTCTCGTAGTCGAGGCGGTCCGACCTCACAAACGGCGCCAGGAGCGTGTCCACCGAAGAAAAGGCCTGGGCACCGGCGAATTCTCCCTGCATCGTGCCGATGTAGTTGACCATATGGAGGGTGGCAGTTTCGAGATGCTTGGCGGGATTCGAATGAACCTGATTGGGGACATGGCCGAAGCCCTTGCGGAGCAGCTTCTCGAGCGACCAGCCGGCGCAATATCCGACAATGGGATAGGAAAGGTCGTGAATGTGGAACTCGCCATCCTGATGGGCCGTCTTGATCCGCTCCGAATAAAGATGATTGAGGGCAAAATTGGAAAGCACTTCGCCGGAGACACGGGCGTTCAGCCCGGAGAAACTCGTCACGCCCTCGTTGCTGTTTTCCCTGACCTTCCAATCAATGTCGTTGATATAATCCTTAATCAGCCGTTCGAGGTTCAGGCCTGTTTTTTTCGCCTCCCGGATGGCTTTGTGCTTCTCGCGATAAAGAATATAGGACTTGGCCACATCGAGGTACCCCTGCTTCATCAGGACCATTTCCACGATGTCCTGAATCTGCTCGACTGAGGGAATCGTATAGCCGCCGAACTTATCCTCGAGCATGAAGGTGGCGATATCAGAGACCGTTTTGGCCGCAGCTCGGTCGGTGATGCCGTTCACCTCCATGGCTTTGGTGACCGCTGTGGTGATCTTATCCTGGACAAAGTCAACAACAGTCCCATCCCTTTTTTTGATTCTTGAAATACCACGGGTCATTGAGCGCCTCCTTTCCTCCCTCAAAACAGCGGAAACCGGTCAAAAGCCGCCAAGATAACAGCCATATTTAGTATATCTTGGTAGCCCTTAATACAAAATATTGTATGTAGCGGCAAAAATTTACACCTAATTTTCTCTGTTGTCAAGACCTTTTTTAAGAATATTTTTTCCTTTTTTTTTGACTACTTTTTGGCTATTCTAAAGAAGATAAAGAGGTTCAAAATGAAGACTTTAGAAATTCAAACACCCTCCCGCGAAGTCCTGGTTGACATCACCTCGCTCGTCGAGGAACAGGTGAGAAGAGAAGACATAAAAACAGGCCTGTGCTTGGTTTACGCTCCCCACACGACCGCGGCCATTACGATCAACGAAAACGCCGACCCTACGGTGAGACAGGACGTGCTCATGACTCTGAAGAAAGCGGCTCCAGATACTCTTTCCTACGCCCACTCGGAGGGTAACTCGCCGGCCCACGTCAAGGCCAGTTTGGTCGGGTCCTCGGTCCTGCTTATCATCGAGAACGGCCGGCTGGCGCTCGGAACATGGCAGGGCATTTTTTTCTGTGAATTTGACGGCCCGCGCCGGAGGAAAGTCTATTTGAAAATTATCTCGGAATAGAAGACTCGCTATTTGAATTTTGCGTTTGGATTAGCCGCAGGAAGGAGCGGGCAGCCCTTTGATTTCGGAAAGCAAGATGGCCCAGGCGCAGCCGACGCCAGCCCTGACGGAGATTGCTGCGAAGGGGCAATTTTTGGCGCAGGCGCCACACTCCATGCAGGCATCGAAGTCACGCAAGCGAGCTTTTCTATCTTCAAGGTCAAAAACGGCGTGAGGACAAACCTCAAGGCACATCCCGCAGCCCGTGCATTTTTGGGGGTCATAGCTGAGTGTCACTACGTTCTTAAGATAGCGATGTTCTCTCATGCTGCATCTCCTAAAAAGCCCTGACCGCCACTAGCACCAACCCGACACCAGCGGAAAGGAGAATCGCGGGCATTGCGTAGCGCATCTCCTTCAGGACTCCAGAAAGAGACGTGAATGTGGAAGAACCGGTAAAAGTCATGGCCAGAAATCCTGAGATCGCCGGCAGGAGCATGAAATGAGCGACGGCCTGCTGCCAATCCGGCGAGGGAGACAGGATCCATCCCTGAAATAGATTCACGCAAAAAGCCCAGCCCATACCCAGGAGCCAGCCTTTAAAGGCAAAGGCGCGGCCAGGAATCCAGGGAAGGAGCGTCGGCACAAGGACAGCTCCGGCTACGATAGCTCCAAGATAAACACCGAGGGCCCGCAGGGAAAAAACATTCAGTCCGATCAGGTCCAAAGCCAATAAAACTACAGCCGCAATCAAAAAATACTTGAGGGGCACGGCCAGTTCCATAGGAGTCAAAAACAGGCGGTCCAAAAAAGTGAAGTGGACGCGCCGCATTTCAGGCGTTGCTTTGCCGCCCGCTTTGAGGAAGTCCTTGATATCAGCCGCCCGCACAGGCCCATATATAACTTTGAACCCTGAACGTCTCGTGACTTCATGAGCCGCTACACCGGGAGCTCCAAGCTGGGGCACGACCAGCGTCCGGTGCGAAATGATTTTGGCCAGGCCTGTATTTTCAACTCGGCGCACAATCTCATCCGTGCCGAAAGTCCCCTTCCCGGCCGCACACCAGACGTTAATTCCCTGTGTATCCAATACAAGGATCCAGGCGTCAAGGCCATCCAGCTCTTTTCTCAGCTTATCGAAGCTCAGTTTGTAATTCGCCGAGACAAGAACGGGCGAAGTTGAACCGGGATTTCCAACCCTGTAAAGGCCGGGCTTGACTTTATAATTCATCCGGCCGAATCCAAACCGAACTTTGACGATGCCCAGCTTGTCGCCTCCGTTGAGCGCAGTTTTAATAACCGGAATCGTGCCGGCGGGCGTATCCATTTGCCGGTCCGCCCAGGTCGAAGATTCTTTCACATACCCTTCCTGTTTGGAGCCGTCGGCAAACCCACCGCAACAGGCGGAAGGTTCGCAACACGGCTCGGGAACGGACGCATTTTCTTTTTTCATTCGCTTTCTCCAGGAGCTGAAGGCGCTTCGTCGCGGCAACAGGCGGCGGAATGGTTGTATGTGTGCAGAGCATCCGCAAAAAGGCTAATGCCTTCGATTATGGCTTCCCTTTTTTCAAGCGGAACAATTTCCATAACTCTCAAGAAATAATCGTTGAAGGTTTTTTCGATCTCGATAAAAACCTTTTTGCCCTGGTCGGTCAGAGAAATGGAAACATACCGCCTGTCTTTCTCATTGGTCAGCCTGTTGACAAGCCCGAGAAAGACCAGGCCATTGATCGTGCGGCTCAGGGTACTCGTGTCAAGGCCCAGGTTCGCAGCCAAATCAACGAGCGAGACTTCGCCCGTGCTGCCGACCTCGATCAGTGTGTGGCATTGCGCAAGGGTCAGGCCGCAGCATCCCGAATCAGACTTGAACGGGTCACCGGATTCCCTCTCTAATAGTCTTAATTTTGCTCTTAAAAGGCGGATTTTTTGAACATCCATTTCTCATGTCCCCTGATAGAATTGAAATTTTATTTCATTACACAATTATTGTATTACTCAAGTATTGTAATTGTCAAGTAATATTTTCCAAAAATTGACATCATGCCCACAACTTAAAAGGAGAGGCCTAAGGCACGAAGCTCTTTTTCGAGATCCGTATCGCGTTTGTAAAGAATGCCGCTGAGCCCAAGGGCTTCAGCGCCCCGGATGTTTTCTTCCAGGTCATCGATGAGGACCGCTTCCTTCGTGTCAGCTCCGGCCCTGCGCAAGGCCTGTTGATAGATCTCTGGATGGGGCTTCATGAACCCGACCTCAAAGGAGAGCACATAGTCATCAAAAATCAAGATCTCCGGGAACCTGCTTTTAATAAAAGCGAAGCGGACGACATCGGTGTTTGAAAGAAGAATAAGCCTGCACTTTCCCGTCAACTTTTTTAAAACATCCAGAGCCGGCTGGTTGAGCGAAAAAACATCCCGGTAGGCCGCGAAAAAATCATCATAACCAACCCTGGCCTCCAGCTTGGCGACGGCGCGGGCATAAAATTCCCCGGGCGTTATCTTCCCCGTATCAAAGAGAATGATAAACTCCGCGCTCCCCTGGACGATCTGCCGGATATCCTCCACTGAGTACGGGCAATAGGCCGTCATTTTGCGGTAGAAAATGCTGTTATCAAACCAGAGGATGACTTTGCCCAAGTCGGAGATGACAGCGCGGATCATGAAGGCGATGTCTCAGTCTTGTGCTTCAGCACTTCCAGGCCTCCTCCTTCGCGAGCATCCGCTCTTTTGAGAAGTATGGCAAAGACTAACCCAAAAAGGCCGAGGCTCGAAAACATGATCGAGCTGGCCGTGTAGGTATGAGTCAGGTCGCGGAGCAGTCCGTTGAGCAGCGGGAAGAGGCCAAGCCCGATATTCTGAATGGCCGTCATCAGCCCAAAAGCTGTGCCGACCCGTTCTTTGCGCACGATGAGCGGGACCGAGGGCCACATCGCTGCCGGCACGAGAACGAAGGCCGCGCCCAGGGCCACCATCGGGATGGCCGGATAAATTCTGGTCAGGCCCATGAGCAAATGGCTAGGGATCATGATCAAGGAGCCCAGGATCATCAAAGTCGCCCGCCTCCCGATCTTGTCCACCAGGCTTCCAGCGAAGGGAGCAAAGATCATCGAGGCGAAGACAATAATGCTGCTGATCCCGCCGGCTGTGCTGAACATGTGGATGAGGCTATTGAAGACCTGGAACAGGAAACCGCCGCCCGCTTCCGCGGTCCTGGCGATTCCCCATTTGTCGACAAAAAAGTCCGTGGACAGGGCTGTGAACGGGAAGACCGCAGAATAAAAGGTCAGACACAGGAAAGTTACGTACCAGAAGGTGGGCTTGAATTCCTTGATATCTTTGAACGAGATCTTCTCGCCAGCGCTCTCATCTTTGAGCTTGAGCACCTTTTCGCCACGGCGGTCCATAACAATATAGAAAAGGTTTCCAACCAGGGAGATGGCGCATGCTCCGACGGCGGCCAGCAGCGCATACCGAAAACTCCCAAAATACCTGGTGATGAGCTCGCCCGTGTTAAAGGCGAAGAGGGAGCCGAGCCGGCTTACGGTTAAGGTGATACCAAAGGAAAGGGCCAGCTCTTTGTTCTTGAACCAGCGGGCCAGCATGGCGCTCTGGGCCACAATCAACGGCTCAGACCCGGCGCCAAAGATGAACCGGCCAACAAAAAAAACCGGGACGCTCCTGGCACGCCAGACGATGGCGGCGCCGAGAAACACAAGGACAGAAAACAGCAGGCTCGCCCGGCGCGTCCCCAGCTTGTCCACGAGCAGGCCGCCGAAAAAAACCGCCAGGACGGCAGCCACGCTGTACATCGTAAAAAATGTCCCGACCGTCCCGCGGGCCGCATGCAGCTCTTCAACGAGCGTCGGTGCAATGGCGCTGACGATATCGTAGGCGAAATAGCTTCCAAAAGAGAGAGAGGCAATCCAGAAAAGGTTGGTAAAACGATACAGGGCTCTAGAGGGATGAAAAAAACCGGCCGGCTGAGAAATTGCGTTCATCGAATTCTTCGCCTCCCGGGAATTCGCATTGAAGGCAAAATATAACACTCGTCCCAAAGGTGTCAAGGCGTTTATATTTGCCTGCGAGGCAGGATTTTGTTCTAATAATTGTCAATCCAAAGAGCGCAGATTATTTGTTAACGCAGGGAGTAGCCAAAGGAGGAAACCATGAGCAGTCATAAAAAACAAAAAGGCTCATCCGGAATCGGGTTCATTTTTGGGCTCGTAGCAGTAATCGTATTGATCGTCGGCGGGGCCTTGGCCCTCTATTTCTTTAAGGGCAAAAAGATCACCACGCAGGATATCGCCTCGGCTGAAAAAATCGTCGCGCTGCACTTCACTGCGAAGGAAAGAAAATTGATGCGCGAAAACCTCAAGGACAACGCCTCCGCTTATGAGAAGCTCCATAAAGTGCCTTTGCCAAACGATGTTCCGCCGGCTGTTCAGTTCAGCCCTGTTCTTCCAGGGATGAACTTCAATAAAGAAAAAAAACCATTACCTCCTCTTACCAATGCAGCCATCGAACGGCCCGCTAACCTCGACGATCTGGCCTTTTTTCCGGTGACGGCTCTGTCCGAGCTCGTCCGCGCGCGCAAGGTGACTTCCACCGAACTCACCAGGATGTACTTAACCCGGTTGAAAAAATACGGCCCTCGCCTGGAATGCGTCATCAGCCTGACTGAGGAATTGGCCTTGGCCCAAGCCAAGAGGGCAGACGAAGAAATCTCTGCAGGCCGGTACCGGGGACCTCTGCATGGAATTCCCTGGGGAGCCAAGGACCTTCTGGCCACCAAAGGAACAAAAACCACGTGGGGCGCGATGCCCTACAAGGATCAAATAATCGACCTCAACGCAACGGTTGTCGAGCGCCTGGAGCAGGCCGGAGCCGTGCTTGTGGCGAAACTAACGATGGGCGCTCTGGCCTGGGGAGATGTTTGGTTTGGCGGGAAAACAAGAAATCCGTGGAACTATGATGAGGGTTCAAGCGGTTCGTCGGCAGGCTCTGCTTCGGCCGTAGCCGCAGGGCTCGTCGGGTTTGCCATCGGCACAGAAACCTGGGGGTCTATCGTCTCGCCTTCAACGCGATGCGGTGTGACCGGGCTGCGTCCGACCTACGGCCGGGTCCCGCGGAGCGGAGCCATGGCTTTGAGCTGGAGCATGGACAAAATCGGGGCGATCTGCCGTTCAGTAGAAGATTGTGCCCTTGTGTTCGAGGCAGTCTACGGACCAGACGGCAAAGACCTGACGGTTCTGGACCTTCCTTTCAACTGGGATCCCGGCCTTGACTTGAAATCCCTGCGCATCGGTTATTTGAAAAAAGCCTTCGATAAGGATTACCCGACAAAGAAAAACGATGAGGCCTCGCTTGGAGTGCTGCGCTCGCTGGGGCTAGAGCTTATTCCTTTCGACCTACCCGAACATCTTCCGGTTGAGGAGATTTCCTTTATTTTGGACGCTGAGGCGGCCGCGGCATTCTCCGAGCTAACACTGAGCAACCGAGATGACCTGATGGTCCGGCAGGAAAAGGACGCCTGGCCGAATGTTTTTCGCCAGGCCCGGTTCATCCCGGCCGTCGAGTACATCCAGGCCAACAGGGTGCGCACACGGTTGATGGAGGAAATGGCGGTAAAGATGAAAAGCATTGACGTATATGTTGCCCCGTCATTCGGGGATAACAACCTCCTTCTCACTAACCTCACCGGCCATCCCGCAGTGGTCGTGCCCAACGGGTTCACTGAGAAAGGAACGCCAACGAGCATTTCTTTTATCGGGAATCCGTTCGAAGAGGCGAAGACGCTCCGCGTGGCCCAGGCCTTCCAGGCGGCCACGACGTTTCACCTGAAGCACCCGACGCTCAAGGAGTAGGTGCGCACCCCCAATTCAATTTGACAAAGGCAGAGGATATTTAGGAATATTTGAAAATGGATCCGGCAAAAACAATGCTTGCGGCCGCAAACATTGAAAGATACGAAAAATCCATCGAAGAGGCGTTGGCCGCTCTGTCTAGCCAAAAAATCATCTCTAGAATCTGGAAGAAGGATTGGACCGTTTGGCGGGATGACCACCGGGAGATCGCCAACCGGCTGGGTTGGCTGACTTCGCCTCAAGACATGGAGCAGACTCAAGACGGCCTAGGCCGTTTTGTCCAGGTCTGCCGCTCCAAAGGCTTTACTCATGCTCTCCTGCTCGGCATGGGAGGATCGAGCCTGGCGCCGCTAGTGCTCGGGGATATATTCAAGCCCGCCCCTGGAAACCTCGACCTCGACATCCTGGATTCGACGGACCCCGCTGCAGTGCTCGACTTCCAGAAAAAACTGACGCCTGGAAAAACTCTTTTCATCGTATCATCCAAATCTGGAACAACAATCGAAACAGAGTCTTTCTTCAAGTTCTTCTGGAATCGCGCCGCCTCTTCCCTAGGAGAGGAACGGGCAGGAGCGCATTTCGCGGCCGTCACGGACCCAGGGACTCCTCTTGAAGACTCGGCCAAGCGTCTTCGGTTTGCCTTCACTTTCCACGGCAACCCGGAAATCGGAGGCCGTTTTTCGGCCCTCTCCCCTTTTGGTCTCGTACCCGCTAGCCTCAAGGGCATCCCCATCGGTGAGATCCTTCGGACAGCCAAGGACATGGCCGCTCTCTGCTGCGCGGAAACCGACCTCAAGCACAACCCAGGGGCATACTTGGGGACGATTTTGGGAGTCCTGAACCAGAACGGCTTTGACAAAGCAACTCTTCTGTTCCCACGTCGCCTTGAAACTCTCGGCCTCTGGCTCGAACAGCTCCTGGCTGAAAGCACGGGGAAGGAAGGCCGGGGCATACTGCCCGTGACCGGAGAACCGATCGGCCCGGCGAGGATATATGGCCCTGACCGTTTTTTTGTTTATATTCAGGAAAAAGGCTGCGCCAGAAACCCTGAAATCACGCCGCTCGAGCGCGCCGGATTCCCCATAATCTCCCTGACATTCCCTGGTCCTCATCACGTCGGAACCCAGTTCTTTCTGTGGGAATTTGCCACGGCAGTGGCGGGATTTTTCCTCCGGATCAATCCTTTTGACCAGCCCAACGTAGAGTCAGCCAAAAAGAAAACCCGCGAAATCCTTGAAATATACCGCCGGCAGGGTGTTTTTCCGGCTGAAAATCCGACCTTTGAAAGCACAGAAGTTGCGTTGTTCTCAGATATGAGAGTCTCATCTTTAGAAAGCGGCTTAAACACGTTCCTGGGACAGGCCCGCGCTGGCGACTACGTGGCCATCCAGGCCTTCGTGGCCCCGAAAAAACAAACAACCGCACTTCTTCAGGACCTCAGGATCGTGCTTCGGGAGCGGACAGGACTGGCCACAGTCATAGGCTACGGGCCCCGTTTTCTCCATTCCACAGGGCAACTCCACAAGGGCGACAGGGGAAACGGAATGTTCCTCCAGATCACCGCCGAGGATGAGAAGGATGTGGCTATTCCGGATGAGCCGGGCTCGCCCCGGTCAACCCTCACCTTCGGAGCGCTCAAAGCTGCCCAAGCTCGCGGAGATTTTGAGACTTTAAAGTCGTCGGGCCGCCGGATCATCCGCCTCCATTTGCGAAAAGACGTGAGAGAAGGGCTCAAGAAAACGATTCAACTTTTCCGGTCGATCGGGTCGACCGCCTAAAGGAAGGCTGATGACATCGAAGGAAAGAGTCCTGGCGAGCTTTAACCATCGCCGGCCCGATGCGGTTCCGGTAGATTTCGGGTCAACCGCAGTCACGGGAATCCACGTGGCCATGGTGGCCAAGCTGCGCGATTACTACGGCCTCGAGCAACGGCCCGTCAAAGTCTATGAGCCCTACCAGATGCTCGGTCTGATCGAGGACGACCTCAAAAGAATGATGGGAATCGATGTGGAGGGAATCCCTCCCCGTGAGACGCTGTTCGGGTTTCGCAACGAGAATTGGAAGCCGTGGACGCTTCCAAGTGGGCTTGAAGTTCTCGTCTCCGGGCATTTTCAGACCACCACAGACAGGAACGGTGACATCCTTATCTACCCAAAAGGAGATCTCTGCGCCCCGGCCAGCGGACGGATGCCCAAGGACGGCTTCTTTTTTGACACGATCGTCCGGCAGGAGCCAATTGATGAGACCCGACTGAACCCCGAGGACAACCTGGAGGAGTTCGGCCCTATTTCGGAGGCAGACCTCGATTACTTTGCCGTGGAAGCCAAGCGCGCCTCTGCCACTGGACGGGCTGTCATGGCCACGTTCGGAGGGACGGCATTCGGCGACATCGCCCTCGTCCCGGCGCCCTTTCTCAAGCGCCCCAAGGGAATCCGGGATATCGAAGAATGGTATATTTCGACGGTCACCCGCCCGGGCTATATCCACCAGGTTTTTGAGAAGCAAACGGAAATCGGGCTTGACAATCTCGAAAAAACCGCTCGAGCCGTGGGAGACGAGGTCGATGCCGTTTTCATCTGCGGGACGGATTTCGGGACCCAGCAGTCTCAGTTTTGTTCCGTTGAGACATTTCGGCGGCTTTATTTCCCATATTACAAGAAAATCAACGACTGGATCCATACCCGGACCGGCTGGAAAACGTTCAAACACTCCTGCGGAGCTATCGAGCCTTTCATCGAGGCCATGATTGAATGCGGGTTTGATATCCTCAACCCGGTCCAGTGCTCGGCAAAAGGGATGGACCCTCTCCGGCTCAAGAAAGCCTTCGGCGACCGGGTCATTTTCTGGGGCGGAGGTGTGGACACGCAATCCACGTTTGCCTTCGGGACTCCGGGAGAAGTCCGCGAGCAGGTCCTGCAAAGGTGCGAGATATTTTCGGCCGGCGGCGGTTTCATATTCAATACCGTGCACAATATTCAGGCGAATACACCAATTGAGAACGTCATCGCCATGATCGAGGCCGTCAGGGAATTCAACGGAAAAAAATAATGGGGAGGCGCGTATGAAAACACGCAAGGCCGGGGCATTTCTACTGGTTTGCTTCGCGCTGCTATCGGCCTCATGCGCGGATTCACGAAAAGCCCTCATTATCGTCCGGCCCAAGAAGGCTTCGTCGCTAGAGAGATTGGCCGCTCGAGAAATCCGCCGCTATATTTATGTGCGCACGGGCAGACTTTTCCCGATCAAACCAAAAGATGATCTCAACGCGGGTAAACCGGCGGTCGTTGTCTCACAAAAGGAGCACTTCCTCAAGGCCAATCTTGGGAACAAAGAGTTCAGGAAAAACGTGGCCAATTTGGGCGCCCAGGAATATGTGCTCCAAACTCAGAGCCGCCCGGGAAAGCGGACCGTGTTTATTATCGGAGGGGACGGGCCCGGAACTCTTTATGGCGCCTATCGTTTGGCAGAAAAAATGGGCGTCCGCTTTTTCCTCGATGGCGATGTCATTCCCGACCTCAAGGTCAACCCCGACCTTCCCATGATTGATGAACACGGAAAACCCCTGTTCAAGTTGAGGGGAATTCTTCCCTTTCACGATTTCCCCGAAGGCCCCGACTGGTGGAACGACGACGAATACAAAGCCGTCCTGGCTCAGCTTCCCAAATTGAGGATGAACTTTTTCGGCCTGCATACATATCCGGAGGGGCATCCCAACGCCGAGCCGACGGTCTGGATCGGGCTTCCCGAGGACAGCGCCGCAGACGGGACCGTGCGCTCGAGCTATCCCGCGAGCTACCAGAATACAGAACGCGGAAACTGGGGCTATGAGCCGACCAAGACCAGTCATTATCATTTCGGCGCTTCCGGGCTTTTTGAAAATGACAATTATGGCCCTGAGGTCATGAACGGGCTGATTCCCGAGCCTAAAACAATGGAGGACTCAAACGCGCTCTTCAACCGGACCGGAGCACTCTTGAAAGATGCTTTTGAATTCGCCCGTTCCCTGGGCATCAAAACCTGCGTCGGGACAGAGATGCCGCTGACTATTCCGGAATGGATCAAAAAGCGTCTCGAAGAGCAAGGGAAGAGCCCTCAGGATACAGCCATCGTTAAGGAGCTTTATAAAGGTCTTTTTTCCCGTATCAAAAAGGCCTATCCCCTGGATTATTACTGGCTCTGGACAGACGAGACCTGGACCTGGAGCGATGCGCCCGAGGAACAGGTCAAAGCTGTCGCAAACGACCTAGAGACAGCGCTTCAAGCCGCCGCAGAAGCCCGAGCTCCGTTTGGAATGGCCACGTGCGGTTGGGTCCTCGGGCCGCCGATTGACCGGACACTCTTCGACCGGCTGTTGCCCAAGGACGTTGCTGTAAGCTGCATCAACCGGGAAGTTGGCAAGGCTCCTGTTGACCCCGCCTTCGGCCGGATCAGAGGCAGGTCCAAGTGGGCCATCCCCTGGCTTGAAGACGACCCAGCGCTAACATCACCTCAGCTTTGGGTGGGACGGATGCGGCGGGATGCTCTTGATGCGCGGAACTATGGTTGCGACGGGCTTCTCGGCATCCACTGGCGGACCAAGATCCTTGGACCTAACATATTGGCTCTGGCCTGGGCCGCTTGGGATCAAAGCGGCTGGGCGGAGTCAGCAGCTTCCTCCAGAGAAGAGGAGGGTCCTGTTGGCGGTGTTTATGTAACGTGTGGCGACCTGGACGTTGCGGGAACGACCGAACGGCTGGTTTATAGCGACAGCAGGGACAGAGTTTATGGTTATCATCTGCACGTCCCCAACGGCGTCTACGATGTGACCCTTCAGTTTTGCGAAGGCGAATTCAAGGAAAGGGGGCGCCGGGTTTTTGATATCTCCCTTCAAGGCCAAAAGGTTCTCAGCAAATTGGATATTTTTGCCCGAGCCGGCCGCCTCAGGGCTCTGGACATCGGATTCAAAAATATCATTGTGGAAAACGGCCACTTGAATATCGATTTTTCTGATCGCATCCATTACCCCTGCGTCGCGGGTATCGCGGTCCGAGGAAAAAATTCTCTCAGGAAAATAAACTGCGGCGGAGCCGCCTTTAAGGACTATGAGTCTGATTGGCCGGAGACAGCCCGCTTTCTCGCTACGCTCGATTTTTATCAGGACTGGGCCGCAGCTCAGTTCGGGCCGGAGGTGGGCGCGGCCATAGCTCCCATTTTCGCGCGCCTTGATGGCAGACTTCCCCAGCCTTCGACCTGGATAGGAGGGCCGGGAGGGATCGCCCCGGACACGCGCCCCTGGGAAACCATCGCCAAAGAATATCAGTTCGTGGATGAGTTGGCTTCCATCAAGCCAAGGATTAAAGGCAAGGGAAACACCGAAAGGTTCGCTTACTGGCTGGCGAACTTCTCCTATATGCGCGAGGTTTCCCGGCTCGAATGTCTCTGGGCCGAGTACAATGCTTGCCTGAAAAACATCAAAGCCAGGGCCGACGAGAATTCCAGGGCATCCCTGGCCCGCGAAGTCCTCCTTCCGCTCCGCAAGCGCCTGGTGGACGCGCTAAAATCCGTGTACAGTTACCTGCTGGCCACAGTCAGCACTACCGGTGAGATGGGGACTGTGGCGAATTGGGAGCAGCATCTCCTGCCGGGCTTGATGAAAAAGCCAGGCGAAGAGCTGAGAGAGATTCTCAAGAGCGAACTGCCTGCTGAAGCGAAACTCCCCGAGACATATGGCGGCCCGATCCGCATTATCATACCGGCCACCCGGACCTTGCTCCGGGCGGACGAGCCGCTTCATCTCAAAGTCATAATTCTCAGCCAAGAACAGCCGGAAGAGGCAGCCTTATTCTGGAGGGAAATGGGCCGAGGAAAATATCAAGCGATCCCTCTCGAGAAATTGGCCGGGGGAGTCTACCAGGTTTCTTGCCCCAGTAGTGGAAAAGACCTGGAGTATTATGTCAGAGTAAAGATGAGCACCGGAGATTTGTATTTTCCGGCCACCGCGCCTGAGCTCAGCCAAACGGCCGTCAGGATAGAATAGGCCTGCTTGCGTTTAATAGAGTCCAGCAAAAATAAGGTCCGCATGAAAGAGGTCACGGGTTTTTCTGCGGACTTTGACATCAACTGTGTCTTTGATGCTGATATAAAACCAGAATTTATTGAATAAGGACAGCTTATTAATATAATAACGGGCAAAGTTAGTCTCCGCATCGATAAGGATTTTTCCCACGGTCTTGCCCTCCTCGCCAATCAAAGTAATGGCGTCGGCCTCTTTTCCGTCCGCAGTCTTGACTTTGGTCAAAGCGCCATAGATCTTGACTTTGCCCTTGCCTTCCCACTCCTGGGTCTTGTCCGCGGAAGTGATGTTCAAAGTCGGGAAGCCCTGCCGATCTCGCATCGAGATGTGGTCTTTTAAAAACACTTCCTCCGTTCTGGTGAAAATATTCCGATACTGTCCCGCTTCCTTGATATCGATGCTCTCGGCCACAAGAACCGAGGGATCGTCCTTGAGAAGCGCGCCTTTGACTTTGATTTCTTTCCCAGCCAGGACACTAGCATCACGGCGTTCAATCGTCCCCTGAATATAGATGTCAAAACCCTTGGCTGCTGGCAGATAAAAATATTTGCCCAACCCGACCTTCACGATCCCCTCGTATTCATTCACCCCGCCAGCAGGTGCAACTTCCTGCCCTTGAGCTGAAGACTGCGCGGCTTCCTGAGGAGAGGCCATTCCTGCAAGCGCCACAGTCAGGGCGACCAGGCTGAGAAGGGTTAAACGGGATATCATCTGGAATTTGCTCCGGCCTTCCATCCAAGGTCTTTTGAGAAGAGTCATTGCTGATACCTCCAAACTTAAATCAGACAAAAGAGCCAGAATATTGCCCTCAGAATGAAAATATTTTATACCACCGAAAAAAACAAAAGTAAAGAAGAAATTATCCGCGGGAAAACGGGGCGATCAATCGCGCTTCTTAACGACTCCACCAGAGGAAGAACGAGACGGCGGTGCAGATTTTGGGGCAGAGGAGTGACTCGGAGCAGAAAAACGGCTGGAAGAGGAATGGCTGGGTGCAGAGCGGGACAAAGATGGAGAAGAAGAGCCCCTACTCCTTGAAGGGGATGACATCTTGGGAGCTGAGAAGGTTGACCTTGACGGCGCAGAAAAAGACCGGCTTCCCGAATAGTTCTGTCCTCGCGATATTGAAGGCGAGGAAAATGACCTTGATTTCAGCTCATAGTTCCGGTTCTGCCGATAGGTGGGGATATTGGTGGAGGAACGATTGGTTGATTTCAGCCCGGAGGTGCCGAACCGGGAAATGCCGGCGTTCGAGGAATAAACCCGCCGACTCTCGCTCTGACTTTTTGTCAACGAGGGCCTTCTTTCGGACGGAAGAAATTTCGCCGCGGGAGAATAAGACTTGATTCCTGATGCTCCGGATCTAGACCTGATCTCATTTGGCTCCGACGTAGCTGATCCGTGCGACCTGGCGAAGCCCTGCTGCTTCGGTTCCGCCTTGACTGTGGCCTGACCGCGAGAGGAATATTTTGTCACCGAGCCGGCACGCGTTCCGGCCGGAGCCAGCCGTTCGTTTCCCAGTGAAGAACTCTTGGTCAGCCGCGAAGAAGTTTCCCCTGCCGGCGGAGCACCAAGACTCCTCATTGACGGTCTGACTTGAGGCTGGGAAAGCCCCTTGGATGGGGCGGAGGCCTTCATTCCTAAGCGGTTGACCGCTGGTTTGATGTCCGGCTGCCTGGCTTGGAGGGTAATTTTCCCGAGTCGCGAAGCCTCGACACGGCCAAGCGCCGCATCGGAGATCCGGGGAGACTGGAGCTGGCTTTTGCGGACAACAGTCCAAGCCCGGGAATCAGCCGGGTAATGATGTCCATGATAACGGTCATAAAAATAGTTGTTGATGATGACGACAGGTCGGTTGTACCAGCTGAGCGGACACCAGCCGACATAATCATATCCATAATACCAATGCACCCAGGCCGGGCCCCAATGATAGGTAGGGATCCAGTACCAGCCGAGTCCGAGCCTCCAGTGCCATCGTCCATAATGAAAAGTGCACCAACCCCAAGACTCATAAGGGATCCAGCTCCAGCCGCAGCGGGGATACCAGACCCAACGGCCATAGTAATAAGGCCTCCAATCTGGATAATAGACCGTGGGAACCCAAACGTATCCGTAGGGCCTCTCATAGACCCAATTGCCGTTGGAGGCGAGTTCATACTCATAGTCCTCAAGCTCGGAGGACAGATAGCGTTTCGAGATATATTGATTCCGGAGGGAATCCCGGTCGGCATTCCAATTGTCAAAATCATCCCGAGCATAAGAGAGAGACATGGGCGAACCCAGGCGCCCGTTGCTGGCCAGAAGCCGGGTCCGGCCGCTGATAAGCTCAGAGCCTGCCTCGCCCGCCGCTTCAACGGAGCCCTCAAGCACCGTGAGCTCGCTCTTGCCCTTTTCCAGAATATCGAACCGGTACAGCCCGGATTCCAGGACATAAAAAGATGCGTCGGGAGTGTGCACCTCCAGGCTTTTCTCCTCTTCCAAATAACCGACGCGCAGATAGAGACTTCCTGACAAAAGGTGCAGCCTTACCCGGTCGTCTCCCCGCCGCGGCAGGTTGGCGAACTCGACGTCCGTGTTTTCATCAAGCCGCAGATAGTTTTTCTTTCCAAAATAAACTTCCGCCCTTCCGCTTCTTGTGATTAGCTTATCTCCCTCAACGAGAGCCAGGTTGACCACGCCCTGCTCGGTGCCGAGGTCCTCGGCCCTCTCAACAACGACATCCCCGCTGACATAGCTCAGCCGAGCATAGCTGTAGCTATAGTAATCTCCCTCCTGAGCCGAAGCGATGAAAAGCGACGAAAAAACCAGGGCCATCAAGATCATGACCGCTTTCTTCATTTTCCTTCTCCTTGCCAACTCAAACAAAAGCAAATGTTGTGCCAGGTGTTCCTATGGGGAAAAAGAGGATTCCTGAAAGAAAACCTGTCCTCGATTAAGGACAGATGACATGAGACTGGGTCAGCAAAACCACTCTTTTCACTATTCGATTTCCCAGGCTTCAAGGCCGGTCGCAGAAAGTGAAACAGGAAGGGGCCGGATGCCTTTCCCCAACGCGGCGATAGCCTGGAGCATTTTTCTTCTGACTCCGTCATCTGGATTCGCCAAAATTGTCAGTGAACCTCCCTGGCCGCCGGCGCCGTTGACTTTCCAACCCGAGGCTCCGTGTTTTTGAGCCACAGCAATGACGGCATCCGCCTCTCTTGAAATCAATTTTGAAAACAGAGACCTCTGGCATTCATTGTTCTCCCTCATCACTTCTCCATAAGAGTCGAGGTCTCCTTCGAGCAAAAAGGCTTTCGCCCGAGCCGGCAATTGCTTCATCCTTTCGAGAGTCCTCCACTCCGGCCCTTTTCTCTCAAGCTCAGCGATAACTCGCTCATGGATGGCGGAAGAAAGATGCGGCCGGCCCAGGTAGATCAGACAAATCCGTCGGCCAAGCTCATTCCAGGTCTTGGGCCTGAGCTTTATATTTTCTACCCTGGCCCGGGGATAACGGTGCATATGAATGAAACATATCCCTCCGGAGGCGGCACAAATCTGGTCCTGAATGCCGCTCTGCTGCTTCAGGTCCTGTGTCTCTATTCGATGAGCCAGAGAAACGAGCTCTCTGATTGCCAACCTGCGCTTTTTAAGAAAGCTCAAAGCTCCGAGGAGAGCCACACACACAGAAGCTGATGTCCCAGTGGAGATGCCCGCCGGGACTGGCGAGAAAAGACGGATATTAACCCGGAGATGTTCCGGAAGGGGCATCCTGGCGATGATGTGCTGGAGAAGTGGATGGGGAAAGCGGGAGGGTTTTTTTGGGTTGACCCAAAAGCTTTGAGCATAATTTTCTGCATGCACGAAGACTCTCTTTTCCCGGCCTCCTGTGTTCTCGGAAGTTCTGACTTGGACTTCGACGGCCGGGGACACTGCCAAATTCAAAACCCAGCCCTCCCGGGCAAACCAGGTGTCGGTCCATCCCCCGATATCGTTAATCCGGAGAGGCGCACGGGCGTGAACGAGCCTATCGTATTTTTCAGGCTGCCGACTTCTCCCCTGCACTTGGTTTTCCTCTTATCGTTCGCGCCGATATCGAATCTGGTCCAGGCTCACTGCCACGACAATTATAAAACCAATAATAATTTCCTGAATATAATTCGGCCAGCCCATCATCGTGCAGCCGTTGCGGAGAAAAGCCATGATGAAAACGCCGATCATCGAGCCGAGGACGCTCCCCTGCCCTCCGTTCAGGCTTCCGCCGCCGATGACGACAGAAGCGATGATATCCAGCTCAAGCCCAACAGCTACAGTCGGATCGCCCACGGTCAACCGGGAAAACTCCATGACGCCGCTGAGCCCGCAAAAAAGACCGGCCAGCCCGTAGATAACGGTTTTTGTCCTTTTTGTCCGGATGCCGCAGAGACGGGCAGTGGCTTCATTCGAGCCGATCGCAAAAACATGCCTTCCAAAAACCGTGGAGCGAAGAACCACGGCCATCGCGACGGCAAAGAGGATCATCAGCCAGACACCGGGCGCCATGAGCAGCCAGGATGGCTGCGGACTTCGGGCCATTAGCTCATTGACCCAGGTGATGGGCGCGTCGATCTTTTGGTTTCCGGCCATCCATTTGGCCGCGCCCCGGGCTATTCCCAGCATGCCCAGCGTGACAATAAAGGGCACAAGCCGCAAGGATGTGATCAGGGCTCCGTTGGCCAGGCCGATCACTCCTCCGGTCAAAATCCCAGCTGCCACACCAAGCCAGGGCGGAAGGCCGGCGTTGATGACGTAGGCGATGACGCAACTCGAAAGAGCGATGTTGGAGGCGGCCGAGAGGTCAATCCCGCCGCTGATAATGACAAAGGTCATTCCCAGGGCGCCCAGGGCGACGATCACAGACTGCGTCGCAACGCTCTTGAGGTTTCCGAGTCGAAGGAAACGGTCCTGGACTTGAGGGAGCAGCGAGAAGATCAGGATGACGAGCAGGAGTCCAAGAAAAGGTCCCAGAAAATTGACCACAACGCGGATTCGTTTCCTGCCGCCCCGGGTTTCTCTCATGGCACTCTCCCTAGGCCGGAACTCCCAACCCATGTCCCGTTGTTGCCGCAGCCAGCAGGCTTTCGTCACTCCAGAGAGCGGCTGGTCGGACATCGACAAGCTGCCCGCGATAGAACACGGCAATCCGGTCACAGACTCCTAAGAGTTCGGGAAAATAGGAACTGACAAACAGGATCGCCTTCCCTTGAGCGGCGAGCTCGCCCATCCATTCATAAAACTGGACCTTGCTCACGATATCAATGCCCCGGGTGGGTTCGTCTAAGAGAAAAACGTCCGCATTCTGGTGGAGAAGGCGGGCCAAGATCACCTTCTGCTGGTTCCCCCCGGAAAGACTGAGGACGGGCTGTTTCGGGCTCTGGGCCTTGATTTTAAGCTTCTCGATCCAGTCCCAGCCCGCTTTCCTTTGCTTCTTAGCGCTCAGAAAACCAAACCGGACGTAAGGAGAAAACCGGCTCAATGTAAGGTTATCGCCGACAGATAAACTCAAGGCTAACCCTTCCCCCTGCCTGTCCTCACTCAAAAAACCGAGGCCTTTATCGATCCGCTGGCGAATGCCCCCGCCGGCGAATTCTTCCGTGCCGATCTTGATTAACCCGTTCTGCAAAGAGTCGAGCCCAAAGATAGTCCGCAAAAACTCTGTTCTCCCAGAGCCCACTAACCCGGCCAGGCCAAGGATCTCGCCCCGGCGCACGCCCAGGTTTACTGGCGCTGGCATTTTCCTGCCTTGTAGCTCCGCCGCTTCGAGAGCGGACCGTCCGCATTGATGCTCGATACGGGGAAACATTAGCTTCACTTCCCCGCCGACCATCATCCGGATAATCTGGTCAAGAGAAGTGTCTTTCATCTCCCCTGTTCCCACCTTCGCTCCATCCCGAAGGACCGTGAAGCGGTCCGCAACTTGCTGGACTTCCTCCAGAAAATGACTGATATAAATGATGCTCACGCCCTGGGATTTGAGCCGTCTGATAATCTCGAAGAGGCGCTGGCTATCCTCTCCGGAGAGAGAGCTCGTCGGCTCGTCCATGACCAGAATTTTGGCCTCCTCAAGCAGAGCGCGAACGATTTCTACAAGTTGACGGGCCGCCATGCTCAATTGTCTTACAGGGATATCGAGCGCGATCTCAGGATGACGCACTAAGCTGAGTGCTTCGCGGACCTTGGTTGCCATCTTCTGGCGCTTGAGAAAACCCCAACTGCTCCATTCCCGACCGAGCATGATGTTTTCTTCGACAGTGAGGTGAGGGGCCAGGTTGAGTTCCTGGTAAATGACGGATATTCCGCTCTTCCGGCTATCCAACGGGCTGGAGGGCGAATAATCGGCGCCGTCAAGAAACATGGCGCCTTGATCTGACCTGATGGCTCCGCTGAGGATCTTAACCAAAGTGCTCTTGCCGGCCCCGTTCTCTCCGAGCAAGGCATGAACCTCGCCTTTTCTGAGGTCGAAGTCAACACGATCCAGGGCGCACGTGGCGCCAAAGTCTTTGCTGATGTTCTGCATGAAAAGAAAGGGAGACGGCTGGTTGTGTCCCATTACTCAAATAGCTTGGAAAAATCAGGGGAAAGAAGAGACTTGATTTCGGGGTCATCCATATTTTCCTTGGTCACAAGATAGACTCCAGTATCGACTCTTTTCTCGATAGCCTGACCCCGGAGATGGAGAACCATCTGTTTGACTCCCAAATAGCCCATTTTGACCGGATTCTGGTGGATCAGCCCATGAATGTGGCCATCCCTCAGTCCCTGGACAAGCTTGGGCGAGCTGTCGAACCCGATAAAAATGACCTTCCCCGCCAGCCCGGCCTCTTGGAGGGCCCTGAGCGTCCCAAACGTGCTGGACTCATTCGGACAAAAAATTCCGTCAACGTCGGGGAAACGGCTGAGCAGGTTCTCCGCTAGCTGATATGCGCTTTCGGTAGTTGAGCCGGCATATTGGTCCTGGACAAGGAGGGAGAATGCCGGGGCTTCCGCCTTGAGTGTATCCAGGAATCCCTGTTCTCTTTCCGTAGTGCTTGCCGAGCCCTCTTGATACCGGATGAGAAAAATTTTCCCCCGATTCTGGATGAGCTCGGCCAGTTTTCTGGCTCCAAGAACTCCGCCCTTGTAATTGTCCGTAGCCACATAACTGATAAAATCTCGACCCTGGAGCCCCGAGTCAATGATTACCACAGGAATATTTTCCCGGACCGCGTCCCGGACTGGACGGACCAATGCCCGTTCATCTAAAGGGGCCAGGACAATCCCGTCCACCCCCCGGCTGATAAAGTCTTCAACCACCGTGATCTGCTGGGCCCTATCGTCCTCCTTCTGTGGACCTTTCCAGATCACTCCCACTCCAAATTCCTCTGCGGCCATGGCGGCACCCAGGTGAATCGATTTCCAGAATTCGTGCGTTGTCCCTTTGGGAATAACAGCAATTTCAACCTGTCCTGGCTCTTTCGAGTCGGTTTTGGTCCTGTCCTTTTTTGTGCAGGCGAGGCCGACTATTAAAAAAATAAGAAGGCCGATAATAAATACGCACCGCGCCTTCATGGCCAGAGTATACAGGGAAGAAAAAAATCAGTCAATAAAATGAAAGGGACGGTCTCACCTCAAGACCGTCCCCAATTTTCAATGAAGAAATAAATAAGTACGCTTCTGCTTTAAGACCGGCCTGCTCTCTCCCGGGAGAGAGAGCACGCCCCTCCACGCCTTTGCGTCTGAATCCTGGAGAAACGAGCTCAGGCTTTCTTCAGGATGGGCATTCCTGTTTTGGCCGTTTCGATGACTTTGTAGCCAGTCGGAACAGCATCCAGGCTGCCGGGCCTGACGTCGCGGGCAAAATAGTAAATCACCTGTTTCCGGCCGCCTTTCAGGGTAACGTTTTTTGAGTGGAGAAAGTACTTCACCCCTTTTTTGTTCGTGAATTCATAGGCCATATTGATACCTCCAATTTGATTTCTTCAGAACACAAAACTCAAGCTGATCCCGAGGAGGTCAGCGGTTGTCTTATAAATGCCCTCGCCCAGATTAATATTGGCGAATTGATAGATATAGCGATTGGGGGCTGTCCGTTCGGAAAAGACTTCGTGATGGTAGGTTACGTCAAGGATAAACTTGCCAATGGTGTAGCCGAACCCGAGAGTAAAGGCATAGCGGTCGGCATCGGGAAGCAATGGGTCCATTGTATCAGCGGGTTGGGGAGTCAGGTCATATAAGAACCCGCCTCTCAGGGCGAGCTTTTCAGTGGCCTTGTACTGGAGCCCGCCACGAAAAGTCCAGGAATCTTTGAAGTTTTCCTCGATATCCAGTTGGGCGAGCTCGGGATTATCGAACGTGACGACATATTTATCAAACCGGCTCCAGATGACGTAGTTGGCATCGGCGCTCAAGAGCAGTTTCTTGCTGGCATTCACAGAGAACCCAAAACTGAGAATTCCCGGGAACTTGAAGGTCGTCTCGCCTTTGGCTGTCGTCGGGAAGAAGGGCTTAAGCGGAGCAGGAATGGCCGATATGTCCAAGGTGAGATCGCCTGAATACTTGAGATTAAACGCGCTCCTGAAGCTAACTCCAAAGTTGACTTGATCCCCTCTGTAGAGCAATCCCGCGTTGAAGTTGAAGCTGTCCGCATTTCCTTCCATGCTGGCCGGGATGTCATAAACTCCTGCCCCGAAATCCGTCAGGTCGGCGAGCTCCACGAGCTTGAACAGCACCGTAGAATAAATGTAAGAAAAGCCCAGTCCGAAAGAGAACTGATCGCTCAGCTTAAAGGCGACTGTGGGGTTGAAGAAAAATGTCTTCATGTCGTCTTTATAGCCGAGGTAGCGCAAGGGGTTCTCGGCCGACCATTCGGCCCCGAGTCCGAAGGGCGAAAAGAAACCGAATCCCAGCGTGACCCGTTGGCTCAGGCTCTGAGTGAAATAGAAATTCGAGGGATAAAACATCTGCTCAACCTGGTCCCAATTTCTTTCACCAGGCACCGGCCAGTTCGGAAGCCTGAGACTCGCTCCCGACCAGATCAAAGTGGTCCCTAAAGAAAATTGCGTCCCCTTGAGAAAAGCAATCCCGGCCGGGTTGTGCCAGATCGCCGAAGGATCGTTGGCCACCGAGACGAACGCGCCCGCCATGGCCATGGCTGCGGCTCCATGCTCATAAATGAGGAAGCCGGCGCCATAGCCGGGGTTTGCCTGAGCAAGAACGATCAACCCAAATAGTCCGACGGTAAGGATTTTTTTCACTCCAACCTCCTTGGAAGTTTTTCCTTTCCTGAACTCGATTTTACAATCTTGTCCAAGTATTTATAAAAAAAAGAGGGCTATGTCAAGGATATTTTTTCTTCTTCTCCCCTTATTTTGCGATCAGGTCCGCCCGGCCAAGGTCTTTTAGAACCTGCGGATAAATCTCGATGATCGGCTTGAGCACCGGCATGAATCTCACAGCCTGGCTGACATCTCCTTCGGCCCGCATTTTTCCGGCCAGGAGGGCCGTGATGATATTCACCTTGCCCAGCCAAAACTCGTGATGAACATCGGCCGAGCTCAGGAGCGTGATGTCTGGCCTCAAGTCACTGTCGCCGAAAACCGTGGCAAAATATTTCCCGGCTTCAGGGATGTCGCGGCAGTTGATCGTGACGACGCTTTCCGGGTCATGGACCTTGAAGCAAATGACGAGCTTCGACTTTTGAAGCTGTGGACCGATCACCTGGTCTCGAGCGATCCGGTCGAAAAAGGCGCGCTGGATATCATAGACCTCGTCTTGGTTTTTGAAATACGGCATCCGTCTCCTCCTTAGATTTCAGTCCGGACCTAATGGACAAACCCAACTGAAGGCGGGACTTCGGCGGGGACGATCGGCCCGAAACTATCTTCATACCTTGTGATGTTGGCCTCAAGCGCCTGCATAAATCGTTTAGCATGGGCGGGGCTCAGGATTGTGCGGGAGACGAGCTTGCCCATCGGGCCGTCGGGAAAAATGAAGGCGAAATCAAAGATGAATTCCTCCCTGGTGTGGCGGATCGCCGCAAGGTTCGAGTACTGCCCCAGGGCGGTGTGTTCGTCCACTTTTATGTCTATCTTCTTTTCTTCCATTGCATTCCTCCAGTGCGAACCGGTTTTTATTTTCCTTGAACAGCAGGCAAATTTCAACTTTAAAAAATTTTTTAAAGAGGTCTTTACATTTGCCTTTTTCGTGTTATAATAGTTGTGGCTTTCTTGCGCGGGCTGGAGAAAGCCCCCACCTTTTTGGTTCCCATCATCAACCCCCCTTTTGCTGACAACAGCCCGCACCTTCTTCCCGCCGCGCCAGCGGACAGACTTCTTACGAAATCGGTTCACCTTCCGGATAGGCAGCAATGATTTCCACGGGCACTTCCAAGACTCTACTCCACCCGCCCATGCGCTCGACGACTTTGGGGCTGGTCAGAACTCTCTTTTTTCCGTTCTCGATAAGGTAGACTCCCCTCACGGGGCGGTCGCTCTGCTCGATGATGAGGCAGCCCTCAAAAGTCAGGTCGATCAGCGTGTCTATTCTCATCATTTCGAGCGTGTCAGAGGAAACTTCCACGAGATACTTCCAGGGGTTTTTCCCTCTTTTGAGATTGTAATTATAGCGGAAGAGGCTCTCTAGGCTTTTGAAAGGATGACGGACATAATGCCCGGGCCCCTTTTTTTCAATCAGATAGACGGTGGCATCACTGGCTTTGACATACTTTTCATGAAGATAGGCCAGGTTGTCCGGAGAAGCCCATTCGGAGAACGCTTTGTCCATTCTGTTGAGAAGTCTGCTGCAGCCCGACATGGAAGAGGGCCTGACGCCCGCTCTGCCCATGGATTCTTTAAGGTCCTCGAAAGAGCGCGTGAGATAAGTAAAAGCATTATACAGGTTTGTCCGCAGATATCCGGGGCCGGAGTAGCCGGACTGCTCCCCGGCAAGTCTCAGGAAAAGCCGGCAAGACGCCAGAAAGGACTCCGATTTAAACAGCACGGCCTGCTCCTCGTCAGAGATCGTGTTGTTCCAGCCCTGAAAATGGTCAAAGCTGCTCTGGGCAATGAGGGCGGCCTCCCTCTCCAGCTCCAGGCCAAGGTTGTAGACGGCTTGCCTCGAATCGCCAGCCGCATGGGCTGCTGTGAAGAAGAAAAGAAGTATGGGAAAAAATCTGGGAATAGTTTTTTTCATTCGGACCTCCATATCTATGATTTAGATAGTCTCGCCGTCCTCAAAAGTCAAATCCGGATTTTTTTTAGGCAAACATCTTTTGTGTGATTCGATGTGGGCAGGAAGCCGCCCACATCATGAAGATAACATATATGGAGACGCTTCCTTTTCTTGACCCTTTTTTGATCCAGTGCTAAATTGTCGGAGACGCGCATCTCAAACTCGATATGGAGGCCGATTGTGGAACAGAACGCGACTCTGGCCAGGAGATATCAAAGAATTTATACCCAGCTCGAGCCCCTTCTTGGGAAGACGGAAAACACGTTCGCCCGGATGGCAACTATCGCTGCTATGTTGCATCACAAGATGCCTCACTTCTTCTGGACCGGGTTTTATCTCCTCGATAGAGGCGAACTCGTCGTCGGGCCGTACCAGGGTCCGCTGGCCTGCCCGGTCCTGGAAAAGAACAAAGGCGTTTGCTGGGCAGGGATCCTCCGTCGCGAAACGATTATTGTTCCAGACGTCCATCAGTTCCCCGGTCATATCTCTTGTGACAGCCGCTCTAATGCGGAGATCGTCGTTCCCCTCTTCAACGCACATAACGACATCTGGGGCGTCCTGGATGTGGACAGCCGAAAATTTGATGCCTTTTCTGCCACGGATAAAGACTGGCTCGAGAAAATCGTCCGGCTGGTCTCACCGGCACAATTTTCCTCTTTTTGACCGGGGATCAGAAATTTAGCCCGAAGACCCGGTAACGCAGCCTTTACCCCGATGCTGATCTTGGCGGCTATTCCGCATAGTACTTGATGACGCGGATGACAGCTTCCTCGCAGACTTTGCAGAAGGGCTTTTTCCCTTTTGTAAACATCAGGCAATCGACCGCCGGCCGAAAGAGTCCTTTGGAGGCATAGCCGGCACCCTCGCACGCTCCCGTCATCCCCCCAAACTTGCTGTTACGAAGAAAATCGTCCACCTTCCTGGCATTCTCCAGAGAGAGTTTCTCCGATTCTGCTTCGAGCTGTTCGACCTCGGCCCGCGGCGCGCCCGACCTTTTCATCGACGCGATCCTCGAGTTGATCTCTCTCCGAATTTTCTGGTAGGCGCTGTCTATTCTATCGAATTCCTCTTTTTCCCAGGGGGTCGGGATGGCGATTCCCGGAGTGATCCATTGTTTCCACTTGAGATTATTCGGGTCGAGAAGAGCTGTGATATTGGGTTCCACGGGTTCCACTCCCGCGGGGTAAAATTCATTATAAGCCACTTCCGAGGTGTAGTATTCGTCCCCGAGACCGGCAAAGGAATGGCCAAATTCGTGGAGGATGAGGTATTCGAACCACTGGTTGTCGGTCGTGAACGTGGAAAATAAGTTATAGATTCCGCCCCCTCCGTAACGTTTATGATTCACCATGATGAAGAGAGTGTCATACGGGACGTGGGCCGCGATATCGCGGAGGCTCTGGTTGTCTTCTGTCAGAACATAGCGCTCGGAACCGAGGGAATCGAAGGTGGCGCCGACTGCAGTGTTCTTAAAAATCCCGTGGCTCGGTTCATCGCAGCCGCTTTCATCAGAGGCTTTGAAAATGCCAGAGACGTTAAAAAGATTTCGGCGGCTCAGGTAAGGCTCTTGGCCAAGCAGGACATCGGCGAATCGCTTCCCATCCGCCTCTGCTTTCTTCTCTTCCGCAGCGGTGTAGCCCTCGGCCACAAAGACGACATCCACCTTCTCGTGGGGGTCGCCGCTTCTAATAATTTCAAACACCTTGACACCTTTGGCCGGGGACTCTGTATTGATAAAAATATCCTTGGGGTTGATGTCAGCGCTAAACAGGGGCCGGAGTATATTCTTCCTGTCCCTCATTTCGACCGTAAACCTGACCGTGTTCCTTGGAAAAGGAATGAGAGCTGATTCATGATAGGTTCTTTTCAGACCTTGGCCGGCCGCCGCCGTGGTCTTGTACTCTCCAAAATAGCTGTCAAAGCCTTTCGAAAAAACCAGCTGGCCGGAAGCCCCATCAAATACCTTGATGCAATAGCGGCCGCAATTAAACGGGTCGGTCAGATTCCGTCGACTCCCCGCCCAAATTCCCTGCCGGCAGATGCGGTCCAGGGTGATGAGCTCTCCCTGTGAGTTTCCGGAATGATAGTAGTCGATGCGCATCGTCTGATCGATAAAATATTTATCGAATACGGCAGATGGCGAGCCCGGGAGAATCCCCGAGGTCAAAATTCCAAAAGCCAAGACAAAAATGCGTTTCACCATCGTCATTCCTCCTCTATTCCTTTAAAATCTGTTCATTTAAATGACTGGCACGGCTGTGCTCCGTCCGCCCGAACCTTATGGGGTGGGGGGGTCTTTAGCGAGGACGGATGGGGCACAGCCGCGCCAGGACCCATTCTCAGCGTCCTTTTTTGACCATCATCCCCGCCACTTCCTTTATGATTTTTACGGCCGCAGCGGCGGTTATGCCAGAAACATCTCGGCTGGCGTTGAGCTCCACGACGTCCAGGCCGACAACCCTGGCTTTAAGAGAATGAATGAGGTCAATGGCCTGACGCGTTGAAAGGCCGCCAGCTTCCTGGTGTGATACCCCGGGCGCGAAACCCGGGTCGAGCGAATCCAGGTCAAATGAAATATAGAGCGGCCGCGAGAAACTCAAGGCAGGGCCATCTCTCAAATCTTTCATCTCGATCATCCGGACGCCGTGGTGGCGGGCCTTGGCCCATTGATCCCGGGTGGCCGCCCTGATCCCGACCTGGACGAGCTCCTTGGCCAGGCCGTCCTCCATAATCCGGGCAAAAGGGCAGGCGTGAGAATAGCGGTCGCCGTAAAGGTCTTCATAAAGATCGGGATGAGCGTCAAAATGAAGGATATCCAAGGCCGGAAAGTATTTGGCCATGGCTTTTAATACAGGATAGGAAATGGAATGGTCCCCGCCAAGGATGATCGGTTTGGCTTTATTCTTAAGGATGTCCAGGACAGCGGCTTCAATTCGGTCAAACGTTTTGTCCACATCACCCGAGGTATCGACATCTCCTAAGTCGACGATGACTGTGTCATGCTCGAGGTCAACGCCCAGCTCGGTGAACGGGTTCCTGACCTTTCCGGTGGACGCCGCCCGGATGGCCGCAGGCCCCCCGGCCGCGCCCTTCAGAAAGGAAGATTTTTCATCAAAGGGAACGCCGATAATGGCCAGGTTATATTTCCGGCTCTTCTGGATTGCGCCTCCGAAGTCAGTCATTCCTCACCTCCCCGATGCGTCATCCTCAAGGATGACCGCAGCAAAGCTGACGGCCGATTGAGTCGGCTCTTCTTTCCAAAATTCATAGTCGAGCGAGCGGCCTTTCACACCGGGCAAAGCCTCGAGAAGGGAGGCCAGGGCCGGGAAGCCACAGACATTGTACTTGTCCCTCACTCTCCTGGATTCGGCCCAGAACGCTTGGACATCTGCTCCGCAAAATGCTTGGAGAAGCGACTGGTCATGTGCTCTCGCCTCCAATAGCAGGGACGAAGCCGTTTCCTGGTGGCCGAACTTTGGGCCGATGTGCGAAAAATCAACCCCGGCCACGACCAGGTCCCGGCCCCACCCCTCATCCAAAAAGGACCTGAATTCCTCCAAAAACCCGCCCACCCCAGCAATCTCGGATGCACGGCAAACCGTCTCCAGCACAGACGCAAAAGAGCCGCAAAGGATGGGGACCAAAGAAAATGACAGGCCGAAAAGGTGTTGGAGAAAAATAACCTGGAATTCGAGAGAGTGTTCCCGCCGGTGGGAAATATCGGAAGAAGATACAACCGGGCCGCCAGCTTTTTTCAAAGCACGAACAACGTCTTTCTCCGTCCTCACCCGTCCGAGCGGCGTTTCATAATCCTTTTCTGTCAGGCTGTAGAACCCGTCATCGAGACCGTGGCCTGTGCCGATGAGGAAGACCCGGCGTGGGCTCTCCCTGCTGATCGCCCGATAAGCCCTGGCGTAGACTCTTTTCCCCGCTTCCAAATCAATGTGCGGGGCGACGAGCCCCCGAATGCGGCCCCGGCCGTTTCCTTCAGGATCACTTTCTGCCGCTTTGAGGATGGAATCGAGATAAAGCCTGAGGTCCGAAGCCTGAGCCGGATAAGAGACTCCGGCGTGGCTGGGCTTCCGGACTTCGAGCCGATGATACTCGGATAGAATTCTATTTTTCCCTTCCTCATACCGGGGGCTCTCGAGAAGATAGGCCGAATCGATCTCCCGGACAAATTTTTCAATGAGTTCGCTATCCACCAAGACCCCCCTTTTCTGTCGGACCAACTCAACCTGAAGATCACGAATGGTCCTGTTCCCGTCGATCAATCCGATTAAACTCAAGACGTCCCCCTGCAGGATGACCGGGTCGCGGATCAACCCCAGGAAATCGCGGACAAGAAGGGCGTTTTTCCCCTGATAGGAAGTCTGGACAATTTCGAGGTCCGGCCTCACCCTGGGGACCGGAGATTCCTTTCTCATGTGTGTTTTTCCTTCCCTTTACTACAATTTTTCTGCTAAAAAAGCAAATCGGCGCCGAGCAAATGGATAAAGGAAACCGTATTTGTTATCATTATCTTCACGGCCGCGGGCAATAAAAATGTCCTACCTAAGGATGATGCGAAAATTCAACCAGATTTATGATCGGGCCAGCAGCCCTGAGCGTCTCATTCCTGCCGATTACGCGAAGGACGCATTTGTCCTCTTTTCCGACCAACACAAGGGCGACGGGAGCAACGCCGACGATTTTAAAACGAACGCCGGCCTTTATGTAAAAGCGCTCTCTCACTATGAAGAAAAGGGATTTAAGCTGATTGTTCTCGGGGACAGTGAAGAATGCTGGGAAAACGGCTTCGACCGGATCCTGGCTCGGTATGAACAGGTCATCAAAAAGGAAATTGACCTGGCCGTCACAGCGCCAAACCAGAAAAGGTTAAGAATCTGGGGAAATCATGACAAAGAGATGTCCCTGCGCCGATTCAGAAAGCATTACCGGAACCTTGCCACGCCCCTTCTTGATAACGTGACCTATAGTGAGGGCCTCTGCCTCGGGCCGGACATTTTTATCGTCCACGGACATCAGGGACGCTTTTTTGAGGACATGGCCTGGAAAGTCAGCCGCCTGGCCGTCAAGTTCATCTGGAAAAGCCTGCAAAAAATCTTCTCGATTGGGAAAGAAGGACCTTCGGAAAATATCCGTCTTCGGGACGGCCTCGAACGCAACTATTATCGCTGGGCGAAGAAAAGGCGGGTCCTTTTGGTTTGCGGCCACACGCATATGGCGCTCTTTGCCTCGCTCTCCCATCTCGACCGCCTGGACAAAGAGATTTATGAGCTTGAGAAAAAAAAGGAACCAGCGGAGCGCATCGCCCTAAAAAAGGCCGAGCGGGAGAGAACTATCCGCCGCCGGAAGGGAATACCCCGGTCGTTTTTTGAGGCTCCGCCGCGGGAACCGGTGCCTTGCTATTTCAATACCGGCTGCTGTTGTTACGCCAACGGGATCACCTGCCTCGAGATTCAGAACGGGTTGATCCGGCTGGTCAAATGGCAGCGCCAATCGGGTACGCCGGTCATTCTGGCTGAAGAGTCGGTCGCAAGAATTCTGACGGCGATTAAAAAGGGGCTGCCGCTCGAGGTTCAAAAAGCGGGAGCATATGACTCCCTTGATTCAATTTCTTGATTCAAGAGAGTCAATGAAAGGAGGGTGGGGGGTGGGAGAGGGATCCTCCCCCTCTCCCTTTTCACAACCTCGGCTACGCCTTGGATGAGGGAATCGAGCCGTTGAGGCTGCGACACCGAAATCCTGTCATACGCTCCCGGGCCGCGCAATCACCTCTAGGGAGGGTTTTGGGGGTGAATTTTGCTCCCCGTCTTCGCCCCGGCCCAAGAGCTGGCTTCCTTTTTCACTAAAAGATGACTATAATCGTAGAAATTTCTTGTGGAGGACGTCCGATGGAAAAGATGCGCCGGATCGAAACAAGGGATGACGCGCTCCGCCTTCTGGGGATTGCTCTCAGGCATGAATGGGCGGTTAGCTTTGAGTATGTTATCCATGCGTATTCCATGCCCAAGGGAAAATATTTCTACGAAGATCCGGTCATGAAGTCGCGCACAGATAGCCGGGCGCAGATTATTCAGATCGGGATCGATGAGATGTATCATGCCCTGCAGCTTGGCATCATCATCCAGCAAATGGGAGGGAAGGCGTCCTTTGAAACGGACGAAGTCATCCGCTATCCCCGGATCGTGGACAATATCAAACGGGACAAGATGACCGAGGACATGGTCACCGACCTCTATCAGTTCCCAGAATGGAAGGAGGGAATTAATCCAAAGCTCCAGAACATGGCCCTCAATATCTCGGCTGACGAAGTCCGGCACTCCCGCCAATTCGAGGCCATGATTAAGACGATGGAAAAGGAAGGGAACGGCGAAGCCCGCTGCTACGAGGAGAGCCCCGCAGCCGCGGCCAAAGAAGAAGTCCGACTTCTCCATGAAATCACCCGGCTCGAAAACGAGCTCGTGCACCGCTATCTCTGCTATGTCATCTCCTTTAGCGAGCACCAGGACTTGAGCCAGCGCTTATTCAAGAACTCGATCGACCACATGCGCCACTGGGACAAGAACTCGGGACTCCTGGTGAGGCTGGGAAGCGTCATCCAAATCGAAAACTCATACAGGGACGCGGACGGAACAGAAAAAAGCGTGAAGCCCATGCCAGTTGTCTACCCGGGCACAGACCGGCTCTCATCTCTCGAGACGTTGATCCCAGCCGAAGAAAACCTCATCCGCAAATACGAGACGCTGATTTCTCTCGTCCCGACGGTTGAGGTCCGCGACGAACTCAGCCTGCGTCTCGCTCTCAAGCGGGAGCATTTATTCACTCAGGAATGGCTGCTCAGGCACGCGCACACGATCAAGGGTTTCTCCTGACAAAAGGAGTCTTTTCTTTCATCCTTTATTAAAATATAATGTGAGCTCCAAAGCGAAATGGCCACTGTTCTCAGGATCGAAAACCTGTCCAAAGCCTTCAAGCTGGGGTTCATTCCCAGAACAAAGGAAATCCTGAGAGGGATCTCCTTCTCGGTTGACTCCGGAGAAATCTTCGGCTATCTGGGCCCCAACGGCGCGGGCAAGACGACCACCCTAAAATGTGTGCTCGGGCTGATCTTTCCGGATAGCGGCCGGATCGAAATCTTTGGCCATCCTCACCTCTCACCTGAAGGGAAGGAGAGGATCGGCTATCTCCCGGAAAATCCCTATTTTTATGAATATCTCACGGCCGCGGAATTTCTCGATTTTTACGCCCAGCTATTCGGGATCAGCAAGAGGGAAAGGGAAGAAAAAATCCACGGCCTTCTTCGGCTCGTCGGCCTGGAGAGAGCCCGTGAACTCCAGCTGCGCAAGTTCTCCCGGGGAATGCTCCAGAGAATCGGGCTAGCACAAGCCTTAATCAATAACCCCGAGCTTCTTTTTCTGGATGAGCCGTTGGGCGGCCTCGACCCGCTGGGAAGAAAGGAGGTCCGCGACGTTATCATTCATCTCCGTCAGGAAGGAAAAACGGTCTTCCTCTGCTCCCATATCCTCCAGGACATCGAAATGATCTGCGATCGCGTGGCCATTATCGTCAGTGGAAAGATCATCAGTCAGGGCGCTCTCCAGGACCTGGTCTCGGAGAAAATCCTGTTCACAGAAGTCACGCTTTCCGGCCTGAGTCCTGAGGAACTCATCAGCCTAGGTGAACCGTTGTGGGCGCGCGGAGAAAAGATCTTTCTCAGGGTTCTCCACGAGGAGAATATTGAAAAGCTGATGGCGCTTGTCCATAACCGCAAGGGGAAGATCCATGCGCTTACGCCCCGGACGGAAACACTCGAGGATATTTTTGTGGGGATGGTCAAACAGGGATGAAGATCAAAGCCATCGCCATGAACACCTTCAGGGAAGCGATCCGGGACCGGGTCCTTTACCTCCTCTTCTTTTTCACCGTCGTAGCTCTTCTTTTCTCCCGGCTTCTGGCCATGCTGACCGTGGGGGATCGAGTCAAAATCATCAAAGACGTCGGGCTGGCCTCCATCTCTCTTTTCGGCATGCTCATGGCCATTCTGATCGGAACGGGTCTGGTCTACAAGGAGATCGATAAGAAGACCGTTTTCACTCTCATTTCCAAGCCGATCCACCGCTGGCAATTCTTGTTGGGCAAGTTCTTTGGCCTCGTCCTGACCCTTTTCATCATGATCGTGCTGATGAGCCTCATCTTCATCATTATCGTCTTTCTTCACACATCCAAAATCGAGGGCCGGCTCCTTCTTGCCGTGCTCTTCATTTTTATCGAACTCATCCTGATCACCGCCGTAGCTATTCTTTTTTCCTGTTTTTCGACGCCAATTTTGAGCTCGCTGTTCTCCGTTTCGTTTTACCTCATCGGCCATTTTTCCTGGGGCCTCGAGACACTCCTGCGGAAAACGAAACCGGGCCCGACCAAGGTCCTGCTCCAAGGGATCTATGTTCTTCTTCCAGACCTGGAGAATTTCAATTTCAAAACGGAAGCGGTTTATGGCCTGGCCGTCCAGTCAAAATTCTATTTTTACTCCGCCCTGTACGGCCTCGTCTATACTCTGTTTATCCTGGTGCTCGCTATCCTTATTTTCAAGAAAAGGGATTTTGTCTGACGGAGATGAAGACAATCCCGCGTTCCGCCAAAGGGTCGGCCGCGCTATCTCTCATCCTCCTTTTATGCCTCGCGGCCGCGGGGTTCCTCTCGCTCAAAGGCACCCTGGATAAGATTCCCAGAAAAAAAATCCCCGGCGCTTCGGTGATTTATATCCCCTCTGGGAAATATCTCAAGTATGTCACCTTTGGCTATCCCTCCCTGGTCGCGGACCTGGTCTTTATCTGGGCCATCCAGTACTACAGCACTTATACAATCGTCGACAGGTTCGCCTACCTCGAACACATCTTCTCGATCATCGCCGAGCTGGACCCACGCTATCAAGACCCTTATGAGATTGGCGCCCTAATCGCCTTCTCAGAAGCCAAGGATCCCAAACTCGCCTACAAGATTATGGACCTGGCGTTGGAGAAGAATCCGGACCAATGGGTCTTTCCATTCGAGGCCGGGCATTATGCCCAGATGGTCCGGGATTACGAAACCGCCCGCAATTACTACCAAAAGGCCATCAAGATTCCGGGGTCGCCGGACATTGTCAAAAGGCTTTATGCCGCCGTCGGGTTCAAGGCCATGGATTTGCAGACATCATGGGAGACATGGCTCGAAATTTACAACACTTCCACAGACCCTCGCACCAAGAAGATCGCGTCTAAACATTTATACCAGGTTAAGAGCACTTCGGACATCATTGTCTTGCGGGAAGCCATCCGGCGGTTCCGGGACCAGTATGGCCACAATCCGGAGGACCTGGCCGAACTCGTCCCGATGGGATATCTCGCGTCCCTGCCGCAAGACCTGGACGGAAAAGATTATATTTATGATTCGAAAACAGGAGAGGTCAAGGCTCCGACCATCTGGTGGAAAAGATAATCATCGTCTTATTCGGGTTAATCTGGGGAAGCTTCCTCAACGTGGTGATCTATCGCCTTCCCCGAGGCCTGAGCCTGATTCAGCCGCCCTCGTCCTGCCCGCACTGCAAGAAAAGAATAAAAGTTTATGACAACATCCCCGTTATATCTTTTCTTCTGCTGGGCGGAAAATGCCGTTTCTGCAAGGCCAAAATTCCCTTCACCTATCTGCTCGTAGAAATCCTGACTCCGTTGAGTTTTCTACTCCTCCAGGCGCATTTTGGGCTGAGCCTCCATTTTTTTGCCTCTTGCCTTTTTGCCAGCGCTTTGATTGCCCTCGGTTTTATCGATTTTAATCTTCAGGTCCTGCCCGATGAAATCACCCTGCCCATTTTGGTGTTGGCCCTGGCCTATTCGTTTTTCCGCCCCGACCTCGGTTTGAGACAGGCTTTGATCGGCGCTGTGAGCGGTTCGGGATTCCTGCTTGTCATTTATGCGGCTTACTATTTTCTCAGGAAAAAAGAGGGCCTAGGCATGGGCGATGTGACCATGATGCTCGCAGTCGGCGCCTATCTCGGCTGGCTCAAGGCCATTCTAACCCTGGTCCTGGCCTCATTTAGCGGCGCGCTGGTCGGGATATTCCTGCTACTTTTCCGCAAGAAAGACCTGCACTATTCCCTTCCCTTCGGGACGTTTTTGGCCCCTGCCGCGTATGTTTCTCTCGTCTGGGGCGGCCAAATCATCACCGCTTACCTCGGACTTCATAAAGGTCTGGCCCCTTAGGACGCCAAGGGTGAACCGCGACAGGACCTGTCGGGCATTTCTATCGGAAAATTTGGATATCTCCCTGATTTGCCGATAGAAAATAAGATTGAAACATAAAGCCTCCTGATATAAGGT
>CAZLFV010000013.1:0-40964 GCA_964558915.1 uncultured Eubacteriales bacterium
GTCTCGGGGTCGCTCCTCTTCATTCTGATGCACGGGCTGTCCAAGGCCGGACTCTTCCTTTGCGCGGGCATCGTTATTCACTCTACGCACAAGCGGGACATCAGGGAAATGGGTGGGCTCATAAAAACTATGCCCATCACTGCGGTTGCGTTTCTCCTTTCTGCCTTTTCCGTCATCGGCATTCCGCCCTTCGGCGGGTTTTTCTCTAAATTCCTGGTCATCATGGGAACGGTAAAGGCGGGCCTGGTTTGGGTCGCTGCGGTCGCGCTCTTTACCGCCGTCCTGACCATGTTTTATCTTTTCAAGGTGTTCAGCCAGGTTTTCCTGGGTGAGCCCAGAGTCCTTGCCCCTGAAAAGACAAGGTCAATGGTTTTCGTCGTCGCCCTGCTCGCCGTCCTTTCGCTTGTCGCGGGCATCTTTGTATCCTATCCCGCCAAGCTGGCTGAGATTGCGACGAGCCAGATCAATTGGTGGCTCAAATGACGCCGAACATGCTCTTGTGGATGATTTTTCTGCCGGCGGCTGCTGCCGTCGTTTGCCTGCTCATCCCTTCGCGCGTCAAGATCCTGAGAGAGGGCATCGCCCTGCTCGCCTCTGTCGCAGTCTGTTATCTTGCCTACGCCCTTTTCCAGGTGAAGAACCTCGAATTCCGCCTGCCCTGGATGGGACAGGGCATCAAATTTGAGTTGCGGCTCTACCATTTCTCGAGCTTTATCCTTCTTGGCTTGGCCGGCTTCCTCTTCCTGATTACGCTGTACTCGACCGTCAAGATGAGGAACCACCCCCGTGGGCGTGAGTACTACGCTTACGTGTTACTCTCGGCCGCCCTGTCGAACGGAGCTGTGCTCGCTGACAATTTCGTCCCCTTGGTCTTCTTCTGGGAAGGGCTGCTCCTCACCCTTTACGGCCTGATTTCGGTCGGCGGCCAAAAATCGAACCGCACCGCGGTCAAGGCGTTTATCATCAGCGGGTTCTGCGACTTTGCGATGCTCCTGGGCATCGGCATCCTCTGGGTGACAACCGGCACGCTGACGATGTCGCTAGTTTCAGTCAAGCCCGAGGGTCTGGCCGGTGTCGGGTTCATTATGATGATGATCGGCGCTATCGGCAAAGCGGGTGCCATGCCGTTCCACACTTGGATCCCGGATGCCGCCATCGACGCGCCGGTGAGCTTCATGGCCTTCATGCCGGCGGCCTTCGAAAAACTGCTGGGCATCTATCTTCTGGCGCGAATCACGCTTGACTTTTTCCAGCTGGAAAAAAACAGCGCCCTGGCGATCGTCCTCATGATCATCGGAGCGGCGACCATCGTCTTCGCCGTCTTCATGGCGCTCGTGCAGAAGGATTTCAAGCGGCTGTTGTCTTACCATGCCGTCAGCCAGGTAGGGTACATGGTCCTGGGCATCGGGACGGGCGTTCCCATCGGCATCGCCGGCGGGATTTTCCATATGATTAATCATGCTATGTATAAATGCGGGCTGTTCCTGAGCTCCGGCTCGGTCGAGCACCGCGCCGGCACAACGGAACTCAAGAAACTGGGCGGGCTGGCGAGAGAGATGCCGCTGACCGCCTTCGGTTTCAGCGTCTGCGCCCTGGCGATCTCGGGCGTCTGGCCCCTGAACGGTTTCATTTCCAAAGAGATGGTCTTTCATGGCGCCCTCGAAACCGGCTACACGATCTTCGCCATTGCCGCCTGGGTCGGGGCCATCTTTACCTTCGCTTCATTCCTCAAGGCCGGTCACTCTGTCTTTTTCGGCCCGAGAACCCAGGAGGTCGCCAAAGTCAAGGAAAGCGAAGCGGCCGTTTTCATCCCGATCCTGGTTTTGGCGTTCCTGTGCATCACCTTCGGTGTTTACAATAAGCTCCCTCTGACGCAGTTCATCCAGCCGATCCTTGAAGGTCACGTCGAGGCTGGAGAGAGCCTTGACTTCACGGCGCACGCCCTGAGCCTCTTCAATCCTGTGGCCGGGATTTCCGTGCTCTGCCTGCTCCTGGCGCTGGCGCTCCACTTTTACGGTTGGAAGCGCGGGGACAAGAAAGCGCATCTTGCCTCCGAGCCCGTCCACAAGTTCCCGGTGATGAAAACCATCTATGACTTGGCCGAAGCCCGGATCTTTGATATTTATGAGCAAGGCATCATCTTCCTGAGGAACTTTTCGACCGTTCTATTCAAGGGCATTGACCGGCCGATTGATTTCTTTTATGAGAAAATTGTAACGGCCACGGGCCGGGCCTTCACCAGTGTGCTGAGAAAGGCCCACACCGGCCATTACGCCAACTATTTGGCCTGGTGTATCGGCGGTTTGGTTCTCATTGCTGCCCTAATTAATTTGCTGCTAAAGTGATAAAATGGAATGTTTGAGGATATAGAGGAGGACATTTGATTTTCCTGTTTATCGGATTGCCGCTCTTGGTCGCCGCAGTGCTTCCGTTGATCGGGAAGGTTTCAAAAAAAATACTACCCGACATTTTGGCGAACGCTGTCTTCCTCTTTCTGTTCGTTTTGGCAATCACCAGCGGCCGGGCAATGATCAGCCAGGGGCCTGTCCTCCGGCGGCTTGACTGGCTGGGCGAGCCGATTAACATCCAGGTTGCGGTGGATGGTTTCAGCCTCTTCATGCTGATGGCCATCGCCCTCGTGACCTTATGCGTCGGACTGTTCTCCATTGATTATATGGACCACTACGGCTCCAAGGCGAATTACTATGCTCTGCTTCTGATGATGATGACGGGGATGAACGGGCTCGTGCTGGTGACCGATTTCTTCAGTATTTACCTTTTCCTGGAGGTCGCAGCGATCGCTTCCTATGCTCTCGTCGCTTATGGTCTGGAACATGATGAGCTCGAGGCTTCATTCAAGTACCTGATGCTCTCGGTCATCGCCTCCGCCGCCATCCTCTTCAGCATCGTCGTAATTTACAGCCTGACGGGAAGCCTTGGTTTCGTCGCCGTGGGCGAGGGGCTCCGGGCTCTGGATGCCGGACTGGTGGTCGGGTTTTGCGCCGCCCTCTTCATTATGGGTTTTGGGCTGAAGGCCGCGCTGATTCCGTTCCACGCCTGGCTGCCGGATGCGCACCCTTCGGCGCCCGCTCCGATCTCTGCCATCCTTTCAGGCCTGCTCATTAAAGTTTCCGGTGTCTATGCCCTGACCAGGATATTCTTTAATGTTTTCGGCCTGACAGCCACCCTGTCCCAGGTCTTAATGTGGCTTGGCGCCGTTTCCATCGTCGTCGCGGCGTTCCTGGCACTCGGCCAGGAAGACTTGAAGCGCCTGCTGGCTTATTCCTCGATCAGCCAAGTCGGGTATGTCGTCCTGGGATTGGGGATAGGCACTCCGCTCGGGATCGCCGGCGGGCTCTTCCACCTCTTTAATCACGCCCTGGCTAAGGGGCTCCTGTTCTTGAATTCCGGGTCGGTCCAGATGGCCACGGGCACACGGAACATGGACGAAATGGGCGGGCTGGCCAAGCGGATGCCCCTGACCGCGGCCACGAGCATCGTTGGTTCGCTTTCGATCTCGGGCGTCCCTCCGCTCAGCGGGTTCTGGAGCAAATTAATCATCATTATCGCTCTTGTTCAGTCGGGCGAATGGGTTCTTGCCGTCATCGCCGTCCTGGCCAGCGTGCTGACGCTATGGTACTACCTGCTTTTTCAGCGCAAGGCCTTTTTCGGAAAGCTCAACGAGCGCTGGACGGCCATCAAAGAGGCGCCTTTCTGGATGACGGCAGCGACGGTCATTCTCGCTCTTCTCACGGTCGGAATCGGCATTGTTTTCACTTTTGTCATAAGATCCTGGATCCAGCCGGCTTCCGACGTGCTGGTCCAGGGAATTCATCTCGTCGTTGGGTCTTGGGGATTTTAAAAGATGATTCTGCAAATAGCGCTTTTGTCTGGATTGGTCCTCTTCTCCATCCTGGCAATCCTGTCCAAGGACCTGCTCCGGTCGGCTATTAGCCTCGCCATCGCCAGCCTCTTTCTTGGGATCATCTTTTTCCGGATGAAAGCTCCTTACGCCGGCGTTTTTGAGATCTCGGTCGTGGCCGGGTTGATCACGGTTCTTTTCATCCTGACCATCGCCCTGACCAAAGCCGAGGGCGATGTCCGGGAATCCAACCTCGCCAAGATCGTATTTCCGCTATTCTTTGTCGTTTTCATCATCATTGATGTGCTTGTCATGAAAGGCCTGATCCAGAAGATTCCGACGCTCCCGGGCTCGGCGGATCAGGGCACCTTTGGAGATGTCCTCTGGAAACAAAGGACCTTTGACCTAGTCGGCCAGCTTGCCGTTATTCTCGCGGGAGTGTTTTCTGTATTGGCCTTATTCCGGAAAAGGGACAAAGATGAATAGCACCTGGTTTATGTACCTCGGCTTTTCCGCCGTTCTCCTGTTCGTGGGCATCTACTGCTTGCTGACCATGCGAAACCTGATCAAGCTGTTTATCGGCATCGAAATCATCAGCAAGGCCGTGAGCCTGGCGTTGCTGACCAGCGGGGTCGTCAGGAACAACGTCCTCCTGGCCCAGAGCCTTGTGATTACCTTTATTGTGGTCGAGGTTAGCCTCGTAGCAACCGCCCTGGCCATTATCATTAATATCTACAGGCACACCAAAAGCCTGGACGTTCGTAAGCTCACGAAACTCAAAGGGTAAACCATGAAAGGGATTGACTTACTCATATCGCCGCCCGTGGCCTTCGTCCTCTATCTCCTTTTCGTTTTCCTGGTCTATCTTTTGGGAAAGCGCATGGCTCCCAAGCTCAACAAGGTCGGTGGCAAGCTTACGACCTATGCCTGCGGCGAAGATATCCCGGGCGCCAAGGTCCAGTTTGGCTACCGGCTGTTCTTTTTTATCGCCCTGTTCTTCACCATTATGCATGTGGCCGCACTCATGATCGCGACCGTCCCTTCGGGAAAAATTGTCATCTTTGCCGTGCTGTATCTAGCTGTGATTTTCCTGTCGATTATGGCGCTTGTGACAAGGAGTTAGAATGCTCGACCGACTTGTGCGCTGGTCCCGGATCAAGTCTCCGTGGATCCTGCATCTCAATTCGGGTGCCTGCAACGCCTGCGACATCGAGGTCGTGGCAGCGCTGACGCCCCGGTTCGACGTCGAACGGCTTGGGGTGCTCCTCAAGGCCACGCCCCGGCACGCCGATGTCATCATTGCCACTGGTCCGGTAACCCGGCAGATTAAAGACCGCATTGTCCGCATCTATGAGCAAACGCCCGACCCGAAATTCGTGATCGCCGTGGGGGCCTGCGCCATGTCGGGCTGCGTTTACCGCGGCGCTTACAATATTATGGGAGGCCTAGACCAGGTCATCCCCGTCAACGTGTACGTCCCCGGCTGCCCGGCCCGGCCGGATGCCATCCTGGACGGCGTCGTCAAGCTTCTTGGGACATTATAGAATTTGAGGACTCTATGACTGACGTTGAAATCATGGACAAGGCAAAAAGCCTCTTCGGCGACAAGATCGTCGAGATGACGAATCCTGCGGCGAGGCGTATCTTTATAAAAGTAGAGCCCCAGAACCTAGTGCCTCTCATAGCTGGCTTACGCAGAGACCTGAACATTACCTATGTGGCGACCATCAGCGGCGTGGATTTGGGCGAGTCCTTCGAGATACTCTATCATTTCGGCCATGAGCACGGCAGCCTCACCGTCCGCACCCAAGTTCCACGGACCAACCCGCATGTCGAGAGCATCTGCTCCGTCATTCCAGGAGCGATCTTTTATGAGCGGGAGCTCCAGGACATGTTCGGAATGATCGTTGATCATATTCCCGACCCCAGGCCGCTCATCTTGCCCGATGACTGGCCAGCCAGCAATTTTCCTCTGAGGAAGGACTGGAAATACGAACGCCCCCCCGAAATCATTCCCGGAGGAAAGAAATGAAGTTCACCATCCCCATCGGCCCGCAGCACCCCGCTCTCAAAGAGCCGATCAGCCTGAGAATGACCGTCGACGGCGAGGTCATCCGGGACGCGGACATCCGCCTGGGCTACAACCACCGCGGGCTGGAAAAGCTGGCCGAGGAGAAAACCTGGATTCAGAATATTTATCTGACTGAGCGAATCTGCGGAATCTGTTCTCATTCTCATTCTACCTGCTATGTCCAGGGTGTGGAAAAGCTCATGGAGATCACTCCGCCCAGGCGCGGCAATTATATCCGCTATCTCGTTTCCGAACTCGAACGGATCCACAGCCACCTGCTCTGGTTGGGTGTCGCCGGCCATGAAGCCGGGTTTGATTCCTTCTTCATGTACACCTGGCGAGACCGGGAGGTCGTTATGGATATCCTGGAGATGATCTCCGGGAACCGCGTCCACTACGCCATCAATACTCTTGGTGGAGTCCGCCGCGACCTCGATGAGATGCAGGTCAAAAAAAGTCTCGATGGCATCGACATCCTGAAGAAACGGAGCGAATACTACTTTAAGATCGGCGCAAACGAGCCGACCTTTGTGGCCCGGCTTGCCCGCGTCGGCTATTTGTCCAAGCAACAGGCCATAGACCTGTGCGCCGTCGGCCCGACCGCGCGCGCATCCGGTGTCCCCCGGGACGTCCGCAAGGACGACCCGCATGCCGTCTATGACGAGGTCCCCTTTGATGTCTGCACGGCGGATACGTGCGATGTCCTGGGACGGGTTGTCGTCCGGATCAAAGAACTTATGGAGTCGTATAAGATCTGCGAGTTCGTGCTCCGGAACCTCCCGGCCGGAGACATTGCCGTGAAAGCGCCGAGAAAGGCCAAGCCAAATGAATTCCTCAGCCGTTATGAAGCCCCTCGCGGAGAGAACACGCACTACATTAAATCTAACGGGTCGGACAAACCGGAGAGGCTCAAGGTCCGGGCCCCCACCCTGGCCAACTATCCGGCCACGGTGGACATGCTCAAGAACGGGTTTATCGCCGATATTCCGCTGATCTTCGCTGCGATCGACCCCTGCATCTGCTGCGCCGAGAGGACCGTCGAGCTCATCAACGGCCGGACCGGCGAGGAAAAATTTGTGCATTTCAGCGAGTTAAGAAAGATGGCCGAAGACCGGTTTAAGAAACTCCCTCCGAAAAGGAATGTTGAATGGCCGTTGTGAAAACGCTCCTCTATTTGCTGGTCTATCCGGGGATCATCTTTCTCTTTGTCTATTCGACATTCTGTGAATGGTACGATCGGAAAGTCTATGCCCGCCTCCAGAACAGGATGGGTCCGACGCACACGGGACGCTGGGGGATACTTCAGCCGGTTGCCGATTTCTTCAAGCTCATGTCCAAGGAGGACGTCGTTCCCGATCAAGCAGACAAAACACTGTTCAATCTGCTTCCCATCGTTGGCCTGGCCATCGTCGGCACGGCCGGCCTGCTCCTGCCCGTCTGGCATTATGATCTCGCACAATCCGGGTTCAACTCGTTCTCAGGCGATATTATCGTCATCCTCTACCTTCTTAGCCTGCCGACATTGATCTTCTTCCTGGCCGGCTGGTCGTCCACGAACTATTTTTCGACGATCGGCGGCACCCGGGTGCTGACCATGCTTTTCGGGTATGAGGTTCCCCTTTTTATGGCCGTCCTCAGCCCGGCGATCCTGGCCAATTCCTGGCGGCTCGTTGAAATCGCCGCTTTCTACCAGAAAAAGCCCTGGTTCATTTTGCCCAATCTTCTTGGGTTCGTCATCGCTCTGATTTGTGTCCAGGCCAAGCTCGAGCGGACGCCGTTTGATATTCCCCACGCCGAAACGGAAATCGTCGGCGGGACGTTCACCGAATATTCAGGAAAGAAATTGGCCCTCTTTCGCCTCATGACCGATATTGAACTCGTCGTCTCGAGCGGGCTCCTTGCTGCCGTCTTTTTGGGAGGCTTTCCCGGCGGCTTCGGGCTCGGCCTGCTGAATTTTATTGTCAAAACGCTCTTTGTGATCTTTTTCCTGTCGCTCCTCCGGGCCCTGACCTCGAGAATCAGAGTGGACCAAGTTGTCTCCTTCGCCTGGAAATACCTGGCCCCCCTGGCCGTTCTCCAGCTTTTGATCGTCATCTTAATCAAGGGATTTTTGTTATGAAAGTTGCGGTTTTTCTTCCGGAGCTCCTGCGGCATCTTTTTAAGAAGCCGGCTACGGTGGATTATCCGTTTAAGAAACTCGAGGTACCCAAGGACTTTCGCGGCACGCCCTTTCTTCATCCCGACCTCTGCATCGCCTGCCGGGCCTGTGAGAGGGACTGCCCGGCCGAGGCTATCGAGATCAGGTCGGTGAGCGAAGCTGAAAAGAAATTTGAAATGGTCATTCATAATGACCGCTGCATTCACTGCGCTCAGTGCGTGGACTCCTGCCCGGTTACGCCGATCAAGGCCATGGAAATGGACCACCAATTCGAGATTGCAGAGTTTGACCGCCATGATCTTAAAATGAAGTGGGAATTTGTGCGGGCGGTACTCAAGAAAGAGCCCAAGCCGGCGCCGCCAAAACCTGAATCCTCTCCGAAGACCGAGCCCGCGCAGTCCTGAAAACGCCGTTTTTTCATTAGCCATGAGAAAGAAATCCGCGTTTGCTCCCCCGGCCTGGAAAAGGCGGATCGGGAAGGAAATCCGGGCCGCTAGCCGAGTCCTTATCCTCGGCGTCGGGAATCCCGCCAAAGGTGATGATGCCGCTGGCCTGGCTTGTGCGGAACGGCTCCTAAGATTGGCGCGTGGAAAATTGGGCTCGCGGATCAAAATTCTTCGCGGGTTCGAAAGTCCGGAGAATTACACGGGGGAAATCCGAAAATTCAGCCCGCACCTGGTCCTTATTTTCGATTCCGCTCTAGGCCCATTCTGTCCAGGAGCTATTTTTATCGTGGAAAAAGACAAGATCCAAAACGAAGATATCTCGACGCACAGGATTTCGCTGGCTCTATTAGTTTCTTATCTTGAAGAAACAATCGGCTGTAAAGTCATCGTCCTCGGCATTCAGCCTTTTGGCCTGAGCTTGGGCGAAGATCTGTCTGCGCCAGTCGAGAAAGCAGTGGACGCACTGGCGACGTATCTCAGCCATGTATTTTTGGCTTTGGGCTCCTAAATATCCACAGGGTGGCCCGTGAATAGCCCTATCTAAGGGGGGTGCTGCGACACGTCCAATTGCGAGCCCTAATGGCAATTCTCCAAGCCTGGTTCAAGTTATTGACGCTTTTTTAGGATTGTGCTAATAACGATTTTTGTTTTCATTTAAGGAGGACAAAATGAGGAAAAGACTTCTCACGCTTATCGTTCTTGCTGCCTCTGTTCTGGCTCTTTCCTCTTGCCAGATTCAGAGCGGGAAAGGGTCCCAACTTCAATATCCGGCAACAAAGAAAATCGAGCAAGTCGATGACTATTTTGGAACAAAAGTTGCCGACCCCTACCGTTGGCTGGAGGATGACAACGCCGCAGATGTCAAGCAATGGGTCAAGGAAGAGAACGCCGTTACGTTTGGCTTCCTGGAGAGAATCCCCTTCAGAGAAAGGATCCGGGCCCGTTTAAAACAGATTTATAACTACCCGAGATATTCTTCTCCCTTCCGAGCTGGGGACTACTATTTCTTTTATAAAAACGATGGCCTCCAGAATCAGCCCGTCGTCTATATCCAGAAAGGCCTGGAGGGGACCCCTGAAGTTTTTATCGACCCCAACACCCTTTCTCCGGATGGCACGGTCCGGGTCCGATTAATCTCGTTTTCAACAGACAACCGCTGTGTCGCGGTGTCGAGAAGAGAGGCCGGTTCAGACTGGTCTGAAATCAGAGTGATGGAGGTCGAGACAAAGAAGGAGTTTAGCGACCGCATCCGGTGGGTGAAATTTTCCGGGGCAGCCTGGCAGGGTAACGGTTTCTACTACAGCGCCTATGATGCGCCCGCGGCCGGCCAGGAGTTGACGGCAAAGAATGAGTTCCAGAAGGTCTTTTACCACAAGTTGGGCGATCCGCAGGAAAAAGATATTCTTATTTACGAGGACAAAGAACATCCTCTTCGTTATTTCGGCGCGGACACAACCGAGGATGAGAAATATCTCTTTTTGACTATCTCCCAGGGAACCCATGGCAATGAACTCTACTACAAGGACCTGACGGCGAGGAAGATGGATTTCCAGCCTTTAATTAAGGGGTTCGAATATAACTCCTATGCGATTGATGCTGTTGGTGGCAAGTTCCTCTTTTTCACTGACGTCGACGCACCCAATTACAGGGTCGTTCTTATGGACCCCAAGTCCCCGGGCAAGGAAAACTGGCAGGTTGTTGTTTCCGAGAAGCCTGAGGTCCTCAATAGCGCCAACACGGCCGGCGGGCAGCTGTTCTGCAGCTATCTCAAGGATGCCAACACCAAGGTCTTTCAGTATGACCTCGCAGGCAGGCCGGCCAAAGAGATTGAATTGCCTGCCCTGGGAACAGCGTGGGGTTTCGGCGGCAAGAGAGACGAGAAGGTTCTCTTCTATACCTTTGAGTCGTTTACTTATCCTCCCACTATTTATAAATATGACCTGGCGACTGGTCGGACTGATGTTTTTAGGAGGGCCGAAGTCCAGTTTAAGCCGGACGATTACGAGGTCAAACAGGTCTTTTATTCGAGCAAAGACGGGACCAAAGTACCAATGTTCATCGTTTCGAAAAAGGGGTTGCAGCAGAACGGCAAAAACCCGACCTACCTCTATGGTTATGGCGGATTCAACAGCAGCGAGCAACCTTATTTCGATCCCAGCAATATCATCCTCCTTGAGAACGGTGCGGTTTATGCCGATGCCAACCTTCGCGGCGGGGGCGAGTATGGTGAAACTTGGCATAAGGCAGGCATGCTTTTAAATAAACAGAACGTCTTTGATGATTTTATCGCGGCTGCCGAATATCTCATCAAGGAAAAATATACCTCGCGGGATTATTTGGCTATCGCTGGTGGCTCCAATGGCGGGCTGCTTGTTGGCGCAGCCATGACCCAACGGCCGGACTTATTCAAAGTGGCCTTGCCGGCTGTGGGCGTCATGGATATGCTTCGTTACCATAAATACACAGTCGGGTGGGGATGGGCAGTAGAATACGGCTCGAGTGATGATGAAACGAATTTTAAAAACCTCTATTCCTATTCGCCGCTACACAACATTAAAGATGGCGTTTGCTATCCCGCGACGTTCGTGACTACGGCCGACCATGACGACAGGGTCGTGCCGGCTCATTCCTTCAAGTTCGCCGCCACCCTCCAGGAAAAACAGGGCTCCAAGAATCCGGTCCTGATCAGGGTCGAGACGCGCTCTGGGCACGGGGCCAGCAATCTCACTAAGGACATTGACCTGCTTACAGATACTTTTTCCTTTATGTTCTACAATATGAGGGTTGAGCCAAAGTACGGACTGACAAAATAGTTAATGTTGCGATGGCGGCCTGAAAAATGTTCTGCAGCTGACGTATTCTTCGCTTTCTGCCCGCTAATTTTTTTGCCTCCGGGTTATGTGGGGCGGACTTAAGTTGATTGCAAAAGCAACCACGCTTATGTAAAATCCCGACGAGAGAGTGCGGTTTTTAAGCACCTGCGTATAACTAAGAAGAGAACCACTAATGGTGAAGAAAAGAGAAATGAGGAGCCGAGTTGTCATCCTAGCCGTGCTGCTGGCCGCCTCAGGAGCATGCTCACTGAACAAAATAGCTATGAACAAGGTGGCCGGGATGCTCTCTTCGCCCTCGGGGAGCAACGTCTTTACCCAAGATAATGACCCTGATCTCGTGGGTGACGCCCTTCCCTTTGCGGTCAAACTCTATGAATCCTTGCTCTCTTCCATTCCTGACAATGAGGCTTTGCGGCTGCGCACGGGAAGCCTTTATATTATGTATGCCAACGCTTTTCTCCAGACGCCGGCGGACATGAAGCCCCGCCAGCAGCTGGATGAGAAGGAATTCATGCTCGGCCGGGCCAAGAACCTCTATCTCCGCGGCCGGGATATCCTGATTGTGGGCCTGGAAAAGAAAAATCCCGGTCTTCTCCAGAAGTTGAAGAAGCGGGAGTACAAGAAGGCGCTGGCGCCCTATGCCAAGAAAGATGTGCCCACTCTTTACTGGGCCGCCGCGGGCTGGGTGGGGGCATTCGGCGTTGATCCTTTTGACATGAAAATCGGGTTGACTCTGCCCCAAGCGGAGGCGATGATGGACCGCGTTATCGAACTCGACCCGGGGTTCAACAGGGGAGCGGTTCACAATTTTTATATTCTCTATTATGGCTCGCTTCCCGAATATATGGGGGGCGATCCGAAAAAAGCGCGGGAGCATTTCGAGTTGGCCATGGCCGCTTCGGGGAATCGCGACACATCGCCTCTCCTTTCGCTGGCCACGACCGTGGACGTCAAAGAACAAAATGTGGAGGAATTCAAGTCCCTCCTGCAGAGGGTTCTGGAGTTTGACCCAAACTCGGACCTGGATAACCGGCTGGTTAACGTCCTCAACCAACGAAAAGCGCGCTGGCTGCTCGATCATCTGGAGGATTATTTTCTTCTGGAGGAGCCTCAGTGACTGGCCACCGAATGTTGCTGCTTACCTTACTGATTTTGCTGCTGTTTAGCGCCAGCCTTCCTGCCGTCACGGTGATCAAGATTGGGAGCATCGCCCCCAGCCGTTCTCCCTGGGACAAGGCCCTGAATGAGGTCGCCGTGGATTGGGAAAAAATCTCCAACGGGACCGTCCAGATCAAAATCTATGCCGGCGGCATCACCGGCACTGAGCTCGACATGATCCGCAAAATGCGCCTCGGGACCCTCAACGGCGCCGTCCTCAGCAACATGGGCATGATCAAGATTAACCGCGACTTGTTTGCCCTGTCCATCCCTTTCCTGACCGACTCGGACCAGGAGTTTCAATATCTTTTCGATCAATTGAGGCCGGTCTTCCAAAAGCAGATTGAAGACAAAGGGTTCAAGGTTTTGCTCTGGACCCAGGCGGGATGGAGTTATTTCTTTACCAAGGGCAAAATTGCCTATCCAGAGGACTTGAAAAAGTACAAAATCTCCTTCACCCCTGACGAACCGGAGATGGAGCAAGCCTGGAAAAAAATGGGCTACCAGATTGTTCCTGGCCAGATGAAGGACTTGATGATGTCACTGCAAAGCGGCATGGTCGATGCCTGCTACCTGCCGCCGATTCTCGCCGGCTCAGGCCAGTATTTCGCTCTGATTCCTCACATGCTGAACCTTCGCATGGCTCCGCTGATCGGCGGACTCGTTCTGACCACAAAAGTCTGGGAGAGCATTCCCCAGGAATATCACGAGCCGATGATTCAGGCTGTCCTGAAAGCGTCCGTCAGCCTCCTCGAAAGCACGAAGGATTTGGAGCAGGATGCCGTCAAGGCGATGCAGGAGCACGGGCTGATCATCAATGATCCTCCGGCCGATGCGATGGCTAGGTTTCGCGAAGTCGCCTCCAAGGGAATGGACGAGCTCACGGAGAAAGCGTTTTCCAAAGAAATCTATGATCACGTCCTTTACATTCTGAGGGAGTACAGGCAAAAGAGTGGCCGGTAAGTCCGCTCGCGCCGCCCATATCCTCGAGGATTCGCTCGCCTATTTTTCGCTCTTTTTCCTGGGCCTCATCCCTTTTATGGAAGTCATCGCCCGCGAGTTTTTTAGGAGCGGTCTCCCCAACTCGACGACCTATCTTCAACATCTGGTGCTCGTGGCCACATTTCTGGCCGGCGCCATTACGTCCCGGCAAAACAAACATCTGTCGCTGGCGTTGGATATACCGCTCAAGGAGCCGCTGAAACAGATTGTCCACACGGCCGTTCGAGTTCTTTGTGCCTCAATGACCATTGCTTTTGCCTGGAGTTCGGTCAGCTTTGCCTTCAACGGGTTCGACGCCACCCAGAAGATGGGCATTTTTCCCCTCCGCCTGATTGTCCTGGTGATGTTTTTAGGGTACCTGGCGATGGGCCTCCGGTTCATCAGCGGTATGGATTACAAAAAACGGCGAGGCCTCTGGTTGTTGTTGGCATTTCTTGTCGGGACCTTTTTGGCCTTCACTTCTGTGATCCAGCTGTTCAAAGCCTTTTCCGTCTCGCTCCCGGGATTCTTCGCTTCGTTGGAGAAGCCCTTCCAAGCAGGCCTCGCTCAGGCCGCTTCGCCGCTGATCGTCCTGATTATCGTTTCGGCATTTTTCGGCACACCGATTTTTGTGGTCTTGGGCGGCATCGGCTATCTTCTTTTCGCCCGTCAAGCGCTTCCTCTCGAGGTGGTTCCGAACCAGGCCTACTCTATGCTCACCGGTTTCTCGATCGCAGCCATTCCTCTTTTTACTCTGACAGGGTTTTTTCTCTCGGAGAGCAAAGCCGGAGAGAGGCTGATTAAGCTCTTTCAAGCATTTTTTTCCTGGTTTCCGGGTGGCCTAGCCATTATGGCCGTTTTCGTCTGTGCATTCTTCACCACCTTCACCGGCGCCTCCGGTGTGACTATCGTGGCGTTGGGAGGACTCCTTTATTATATTCTGGTCAACAGCGGCTATGGCAAAGTCTTTTCGGTGGGTCTGCTGACTGCCTCAGGAAGCATCGGCCTGCTTTTCCCGCCTAGCCTGCCCGTAATCATCTACGGAGTGACTTCTCAGGTCAACATTAAGGAGATGTTCAAAGGCGGAATCCTTCCCGGAGGGGCTATGGTATTAACCATGGTCATCATCGGGATTGTCTATGCCGCCAAGAGCAAAGTGGAACGTCTCCCGTTTAGCCTGAAGGAAACGTTTTCGGCCATCCGCGAATCCATCTGGGAGCTTCTTCTGCCGCTCGTTATTTTTATCGGATATTTTGGAGTTCCCGGGGCTCTCGTCAGGCGATTTGCCGTGGCGGTTGCTTATGTGCTGGTCATCGAAGCCATAATTCGCCAGGACTCGAGGTCAAGGGGCCTCCCGGGGATTCTCGCCACATATATCCCTGTCAGTGCGGCCTTTATCGCGCTGTTCTTTTTTTTCAAGGTTGCCTGGCTTGGGATCATAATCGCGGCCGCTGTTTCGGCTGTCTATGGCTTTTTCGTGATTCATCTGACTCACCGGGGTCCAGATACAAAGAAGTTGGGCTCTGCCTTTTTCCGGTTCATTCTCCTCGTCGCGGGCGTGTCGGCTGCGCTCGCCTTGGCAGCCAGCGTGAGCCTCACTATCGTGGAAAGCGCAGCCGTTGCCACGGTTTATGCGCTTATTGTCGAGGTCTTCATCCACCGGGACTTGAAGATCAAAGACCTGCTCAATTCTTTGAACAAGAGCATTCCTATTATCGGCGGTGTGCTCACCATCCTGGCTCTGGCCAACGGCCTTTCCTACTATATTATTGATGCTGAAATTCCGATGAAACTGGCGGCCTGGGTGCAAGCTGCGATTTCGTCCAAGTATATCTTCCTTTTGATCCTCAACCTGGCCCTTCTGGTAGTGGGCTGCTTCCTGGACATTTTTTCTGCCATCCTGGTGGTCGTTCCTCTGATTATTCCTTTGGGCGATCTCTTCCAGATCCATCCCGTCCATCTCGGTATCATTTTTCTGGCCAACCTGGAATTGGGCTATCTGACCCCGCCTGTTGGCCTCAATCTTTATTTGGCTTCCTACCGTTTCAACGAGCCCATGGTCAAAGTTTTCCAAGACATCAAGGTCTTCCTGTTCCTGAGGTTGATTACTGTTCTGCTGATTACCTATGTCCCTTTGCTGACTACTGCTCTCTTGAAAAAGTAAGACTGAGAAATATTTCCCTGATAGGGAGGACTATAATAATGAAGGAATGCCTTGCCCTGGTTTTGGCGTGTTTTTTGGCCGCTGGCTATTTTTATGCGCGGGATAATGGTGTGAAGAATAACATCCTGGGAAACGACACGATTGTCCAGATCGGCATCGTCGTGAGAGATATCGAAAAATCCACTCGAGCTTATGCTGAGTTGCTGGGCCTGGACGTGCCCAAGTGGGAAGTCACCGACCCGGTTGAAAAATCGCACACCGAATATAAAGGGGAGCTGTCGGAAGCCCGGGCCAAGCTGGCTTTTTTCCAGCTGGGCAATATCGTGATCGAGCTTATCGAGCCCGTGGGAAGACCGAGCACCTGGCAGGAGCATCTGGAGACCAAAGGGGAAGGAGTGCATCACCTTGCTTTTGAGGTCAAGGACATGGAGAAAAAAATCGCCGGCCTCAAGTCGATCGGCATTCCCTTGATCCAGAGGGGCGATTATACCGGCGGATGTTATAGTTATCTCGACGGCGGCCCTCAGCTGGGAGTCATCCTGGAGCTTCTGGAGAATTTTCCGCAAAGGAAACAGGAGGAAGGAGAAAAAAGATGACAACCAACAAGAACCTATTGTTGCTGGCTTTGGTTTTTTGTTTTCTTACGCCTCGATCCGGATTCACTCAAAGGGTCAAAATCCTGACGAACCAGGTCGGCTATGAGGCCTCCGGGCCGAAGCGGGCCGTCATTCTGGGACACCAGGGCGATACTCTGGTCGGGTTTAGGGTTCTGGAGCTGGCAACAGGGAAACAAATTCTTCAAGGAGTCCCGAAGTTTATTGGGCCTGTCCAAAAGTGGAAAGACTGGTTTTTCTGGACCATCGATTTCAGCCCGGTCAGCGAGGAAGGCACCTATGTCATCGAATGCTCGTCGGCTGGCGGCGTCGTCCGGTCGCATCCGGTTTCTGTCCAGAAGAATGTCCTGGAGAGAAACACGCTTTCCGATGTCATCTATTATTTCAAGGGGCAAAGGTGCTCCGGCCTGCTGGACAAGGCGGACCGGAATGTCAAGTTCGAAGGAAAGCCGGGAACCGTCGACATGCATGGCGGCTGGTTCGACGCCACCGGAGATTATGGAAAGCACCTTTCCCACCTTTCTTTCTCGACCTATTTCAATCCGCAGCAAATTTCGCTCACCGCCTGGAGTTTGTTCAAGGCTTACCAGGAGCTGGAAAGACGCAATGAGCCGAACTTCAGGCAATATCAAAGGCGTCTTCTGGATGAAGCCATGTTCGGCGCCGATTACCTGGTTCGGAGTAAGGACCCGGTGGGGTCGTTCTATATCAGCGTGTCGGGCCGCGGCCCCGAGAAGAAGGCCGAGGACCGGCTGATCACGGCCAAGGCGCAACGGCATATCATTCTGACCCCGGAGACAAAAGACAAGTTCCGCGATTATGGCAAAGAAAACATCCAGGGCGATGCGGCTTACGAGGCCGCCTATAGGGAGGGCGCTGGCCTGTGTATCGCCGCGCTGGCCATGGCTTCGACCTATCCGGTTTCCGGGGATTTTAGCAATGCCGATTATCTCAAGGCGGCTGAAGATGCCTTTGCCTTCCTCGAAAAAAACGGCAGGTTTTTTACCAATGATGGCAAGGAAAACATCATTGATGATTATTGCGCTCTGGTCGCGGCGACCGAGCTTTACCGGGCGACGAAAAAGCCTGCCTACAAAGGTGCTGCGGACAGGAGGGCCTCGAGCCTGATGGCCAGGCTGACGACGAGCGGGAAATACAAGAATTATTGGCGGGCCGATGATGCCAACCGGCCGTTCTTCCATCCCGTAGATGCCGGCCTTCCCGTTGTGAGTCTGTTGGAGTATTACGGAATTGCCGAAGCAGAAATGCAAAACAAAGTTCTTGAGACCGTGAAAAAATCATTGGATTTTGAGATCTGGGCAACCGAGGAAGTGGCCAACCCGTTCGGCTATAGCCGGCAGCTCGTCCAGAGCAAAAACGCTGTGCAGCGGACGAGCTTTTTCTTCCCCCACGACACCGAGACTGCCCCGTGGTGGCAGGGAGAGAATGCCAGACTGGGCTCGATGGCTGCAGCAGCCAGATTAGCCTCGAGATATTTTATCCAGGACAAGGTTTTTCCCGCGAGGCTTCAAGTTTTCGCTCGCGATCAATTGAACTGGATCCTGGGTCTGAATCCCTACGACAGCTGCATGCTTCAGGAAAAAGGACGAAAAAATCCGGCCTACATGTTCTTTGACTCTTATGAATATACCAATGCTCCTGGAGGAATCTCGAACGGAATCACGGCCGGATACCAGGATGAAAACGATATCGATTTCAATTTGCATTTCGCTCAAACGGGCAAGGACGACGACTGGAGATGGAGCGAACAGTGGCTGCCTCACGCCGCCTGGTACCTCTACGCCATCTGCCTCGGAGAAGAATAGGACGAACAGCGGACATATTAGATTCTCCAAAAATTCCAGGAAAAGAGGAGGTTCGATGAAACGCAAGGATTTTTTGAGGGCATCCCTCGAGATGGGTTTGGCCTCAGGTGGACTGATGATCTTTGGATGCAATGGGGCGAGGGCTCAATCCGCTGAAAAACCTCAAGAACAGAAACCCAAAGACGAAATTCAGCTCTTCAGGGAAGCATGGCTCATTTCGTTGATGACGAACATGGAAATCCAGATGGATGGAGCGTCGCGACAAAAGCTTATGGAAGCTTGCGGACGGGATTGCGCCGGTCGCAGTGGGATTCTTAAGCTCGCTTCGAGCTGTCAAGGCGATGTCTCCAAGCTGGTCGAGTCCCTAGCCAAGGTGCTGGGACAAGAGGGAAATTTTATTAAAGGCAACGTCGTTCATCTGAACTATCCCAAGTGCTACTGCGAGCTCGTGGCGGCCGGCCCGGACCGGTTGCCCGCGACCTACTGCCAGTGTTCGAAGGGATGGATTCTTCAGGTCTTCGAGACGGCTGGGCAGAAGCCCGTCCAAGTCGAGATGGTTCAGACGATCAAGCAGGGAGCCTCTTCCTGCAAATTTCTGGTGACGCTCTAAATACGCGAAAATCGTTTTTTTTCTGTTCTTGACATCGCTTGCGAGCAGCCATATATTCTTGGCGAGATGGGCAGTGCCTTCTCCAGTCGGAACGAGGAGATCAGCGGTTCAGTCCGGAAAACGGTCTGCCTTTCTTCGAAGGGGGTCCCGATGATGCTTCGCTTGGTTCGGTCACTCTTTTTGGTGTTCTTCGTTATGCTTGTCTTTATGAATGTCGCCCGGGCGCAGAAGGCGGCCGAGCCTTCTGATGATCAGATCAAAGACAGGCTGAGATTCATCGCCAACGCGCTTCGGTCAGCCCAGCCGCGCGCCCAGGCCTGGTTGGACGGCTGGATTGCCGGCTACGGAGGAAGCGCCGTCGCCATGTTGAGCTTAGCCAATTCCCATTGGGACGACGTTAAGCTTGGCGAAGACTCTCAGCCGGTCCCGGACAGGGATTTTGCCGAGGATATGCTAGTCGGAGGATTAACCTTTGCCCTGGGAGTCGGCGGGATGGTGATTGACCCGTTTGTCCCGGCTTATGGCCCCGAAAGTCTCTGGCCGATGCCCGAGGGCACGCCTGAGGAGCGCCGGCTCAAGCTGATCAAGGCCGAGGAACTCCTCCGGGAGTGCGCTCAACGGGAAAAAAAAGGGAGGGGCTGGTCTACACATCTCCTGAACCTCGGCGTTAACTTTGCCGCCGGGCTCGTCACTGTGCTTGCGTTCGACCGGCCTTGGTATGATGGGCTCACCACTTTTGCTTCCGGAGAAGCGGTTTCTCTCCTCAATATATTCACCCAGCCGCGCCGGGCGATGCGCGATTTAAAGAACTACGAAGTCGGATATTTGGGGAAACGGGGAACCTATATCGAGCCGAAACGAGAGGCCAGAATTTATTTCGGTCTCACTCCGGGCGGATTCAGCGTTGGTTTGCAGTTTTGAAGTCGGGTCGAGAAAGGGCATGGCGGCTGGCCTGCGGGAAGGACATCAATTCAGGACCTACGGTTATCGCTGGGCGGTCCTTTTTTCTTTTAGCGTCATCACCTGTCTGAACCAGGTCCTCTGGATAACGTTTGCTCCCATCACCGGCATGGCGGCGCAGTTCTATCACACGTCCGACCTGATGATCGGCTTGCTGTCGATGAGCTTCATGGTGGTCTTTATTCTCCTGGCCCTGCCTTCCGCCTATGTGATTGACACCAGGGGCTTGCGGGTGGCTGTCGGGACGGGCGCCATTTTGACTGCTGTTTTCGGGCTTGCCCGGGGAATATTCGCGTCAAACTTCACAATCGTGTTCCTTTCGCAGGTTGGAATCGCGGTCGGTCAGCCATTTATCATTGGGTCCATTACCAAGATCGCCGCCCGCTGGTTTCCCGTTGAGGAAAGGGCAACAGCCTCTGGACTGGGCACACTGGCGCTCTATCTGGGCCCGCTCGTGGCGATGATCCTGACTCCGGTCCTGGTCCTCCGCGTGGGAATGCAGCGGATGCTGCTGTACTATGGCATCGGAGCGGCTGCGGCGGCCGTCCTTTTTCTTATTGTTGCCCGTGAACATCCGCCCACGCCGGCGGGCCCGGACGAACGCACCCTAATGTTTGATGGCCTGAAAGCGATGCTGCGGCAGCGCGATTTTATTTTTCTGCTGGTCATGTTCTTCATCGGCCTGGGGATGTTCAACGGCATATCCACCTGGATCGAAGACATCGTGCGCCCGCGCGGGTTCTCCATTTCACAGGCTGGAATGCTCGGCGGCCTGATGCTCGGAGGTGGAATCCTCGGAGCGGTCGGCATTCCTTTGTTGTCCGATCGATCCCGGCGCCGGAAGCCGTTCCTGCTCCTGGCGCTCGTCGGGCTGATTCCCGGCCTTCTCGGTATGACCTATTCCACGAGCTACTGGTTGCTGCTTCTTTCAGGTTTCCTATTTGGGTTTTTCTTGCTCAGCGCGGGTCCCATCGGCTTCCAATATGGCGCCGAAATAACTCATCCGGCCCCCGAAGGAACCTCCAATAGCTTGCTCCTGGTAATGGGCCAGATCTCGGGGATCGCCTTCATTTTCGGGATGGACACGCTCAAGGACCCCGCAAGCGGGGCGATGACCTCCTCGCTTCTTGGGCTGGCCGCTTTGGTTGTCTTTGCTCTCATCCTGGCTGCCATGCTTCATGAATCGCCGGTGTATAAGAAAAGCGCGCGAAGCTAAGAACAGGGGGATAAATTTTGAGAGAAGATTGGATCGGGCTGTTCGAAGCAAGAAAACGAAAGCAGGCGCTGGTGTGATCAGCCGAAATCGACTAATCGGTATCCCTGCGCTGACATCATTGCTTCTTTTCGGGCTTCAGGTAACCGGCCAGGACAAGATAAGAGCTGGGGAGGTCTGCGAGAAAGTCGTTTGTCAGGACGATCCGGCCGAGAGTTACGCTCTTTATCTTCCCGCCGGATATTCTCCGGAGAAGAAATGGCCGATCCTTTATGCTTTCGACCCCGGCGCTCAAGGGAGAATTCCCGTGGAGCGATACGGGGCGGTCGCGGAGAGATACGGATATATCGTGGCCGGGTCCAATAATGCCCAAAACGGCCCCTGGGAACCCATCCTCCATGCCGTCAACGCGGTCTGGCGAGATACCCATTCCCGGTTTAGAGTCGACGAGAATCGGGTCTATGTTACTGGTTTCTCGGGGGGGGCGAGGGCGGCAAGCCGGTTGCCAAAGCTTTCCCAAGCGGCCATCGCCGGCGTTATCGGCTGCGGGGCCGGTTTGGCCGTTGGAGAAAAGCTCGCCGATCTCCGAGGCGCTTATTATTGTGGAGTTGTTGGCCGAATAGATTTTAACTATGCAGAAATGAGGAGGCTGTCTGCCGAGATGGAAGCCAGGGCAATCCTCCACCGCCTTGTTGTTTTTGAAGGAGGACATTCCTGGCCTCCGGCTGAGGCTTTCCAGAAGGCGGTGGAATGGATGGAAGTCCTGGCGATCAAACAAGGCCTGCGGCCCAGGAATGAGAAACTCGTTGGAGAGCTCTTTCTTAAGGAGACCGCTGAGGCCCAGGCACTGGAGCAGTCCGGCAAACTCATCGATGCCGCCAATTCTTACGGATCGGTCATTGGCGCGTTCAAGGGGCTGGCCGATACCAGCGATCTAGAAGCCCGGCGGGAGCAGTTGAGAAAAAGCGATTCCTACCAGCGTGCCTTGAGGGAGGAGTCGGCGGACGCCAGGGAGGAACTCGCCACAAGGACAAGATTGAACAAAGTGTTATCCCGAATTGACCGCGACAAATCGGATTTGCTGAACCTCGAAAAGGCCCTCAAAGACCTGAAGCTTGAGCCTCTTCTGCGGGAGATCGACGAGGATAAGGACACGCGGGCGAAATTGGTCTCTTACCGGTGCCTCCAGAGCGTGGGTCTGGACTGTCGCCTTAAAGGTTTTGCGGCCCTGAATAGCCGGGACGCGAAGAGGGCTATCGTTTTTTTTGAAATCGCTGTCAGGGTCGCCAAAGGCATGCCTGGCCGTTTGGAATATCTGTATTTCTACCTGGCCAGCGCCTATGCTCTGGACCAGAACAAAGATAAGGCCCTCGCTTGTCTTGCCGAGGCCGTCAAGGCGGGATTTAAGGACGTTGGGATGCTGGAAAAGGAGCGCAACTTCGACTCCCTCCGGACAACCAAGGGATTCCAGGACATCCTTGATGCCCTGAAACAATAATGAGAATTTCTTGCTGTTTTCATGACGATTGTTAAAATCCCGTAATAATAGTTAATATATAAGAATAATAAGAATTGACCAGTTTATAATTTCCATATTAACAACGAGAACGGTTATTGTTGGTCAGATGAAGTTCTTTTGGGACGGCCAGATATCCCGAAAAGAGCCCTTCTTGAACCCCCGGCAGACAAAGATCGGGCGGCTGTTTTCGTAAGGCATGCAGTACTGGCAGGATGTCGAGGTTGAATACGTAACTTCTTGAAAATACGCGCTCAGATCATCCAGGCTGGCCTGGACATCATTGTTCATCCCGAAAATGATGGCGACGTCGCCGTTCCATTCGGGCGGTCCCCAGAACCAGTAACTGTTATGGCTGCAGGTCGCTTTCGGTAAACCATATTTTGGGCCGAAAAAATCAATGGCGCCCGCCTCCCCGTAATTGTGGACATAAATCATGCATTTGGATTGCTCCTCAGGGGACAGGATCTTATAAACTCTTGCCACCGTGGCTACGAGCTCTTCCCAGCCAAACATATCGGCAAAATGCTGGGGTAAAACACCCATCGTCAGCCGTTCCTGGCTGCGATTGATTCCCAGCCTGGGAAAAAGCGCGGCAGCCTTTTCAACGGGCAGGATGGGCAGGGCGATGGGACACAAGACTAAGGCGGCGAGAAAGATTGCTCCAGCCAGCACGGGTTTTAGCCACAGCTTGCTCTTGGGTCTGAGCCAGGCCTCCCACAGGACTGCGCCTCCGGCAAATAGAACCGGATAAGATGAAGCTAAATAATAATCCTTGCCGTGCCGAATGAAAAAGACGGCGTATAGCGAAATATACATCCAGCCAAACAGCCTGAATTTTTTGCCTTCTCGGTGGAAAAAGAAATAGAAGAGGCCCGGAAGCCAGACAAAAAGCGTCAGCGGGTTGTTGTAGCCGAGCTGATCCCTAAAGAAACCGGGAAAGGTGTTGATAATATTTTTCGTGCCTTCAGCGTTGCGCATGAATTCAAGCGTCGGCCAGCCATGGGTGGCGTTCCACAAAATGTAAGGTAAGAAGAGGAATCCGGCGATGATGCCGCCGAGCCACAGGTATTTGTTCAAGAGAAATTTTCTGTTTTTGGTGAGGAGGAGGCCAGTGGCTATTCCGAACCCGAGAAAAAGAGGTGAGACCTTGTTTTCCAGGCCAACCCCGGCCGCGGCCCCGAAAAGCAGCCAGTATTTCGGGTTGTCTGTCTTCACGATACGGATGACGATTAAAATGCAGGCCTGCCAAAAAAGAATATCGATAAAGTTCATAGAATAGATATGAAAAGTAAAGAAATTTCCGGTCGGAGCAAATCCGGCCATGGCGGCAAGGATCAGGGCAAACCTCTTCCCGCCGAGCTCCCTGGCCATTAAGGCGGCAAGAAAAATAAGGGCGGCGCTTCCCAAAGCAGGCAAGAGGCGGATGGCCGCAAGCGAATCGCCGAAGGCCATCCGGACTCCTCTCAGAATGACAAGTGAAAGGACCGGCTGGTCGACGTAGCCCAAGGCGAGGTGGTTGCTGGAGGCGATGTAATACAGCTCATCCCGGAAATAATTGTACTTCTGGATCACGAGCGCATGGAGGGCCAGGTTGACCAGGGCGATAAAGCTTATAATTACCCAATCCGAAAGCCATGGACGTCTCGAGGGAAGAGGGCTCAACTCTTGCATTCTTTTCCTGGTTCAGAGGGAATTATACGCTTAATAAAGTCGGGAATCTGCATCCCTTAGAATAAATATTAACGGTGGGAGATCAGAGAACCACTAGAGCAGGCCCATTTTTTGGAGGGCGCCTTCCCCCCGAGTCCACTGCGGCTCTTCGCCAGGGATGTAAAGCATGACCCCGCGCCGTGTCGGCCTGATAACTATTTTCCCGTCTTCGGCCAGCTTGCCTGTGACCTGGACAGGGTTATCTCCCTCGAAATACAGCCTGAACGCTTCATTGAACCCGCTGTAAACCGAGTGGATTCCCTTGAAGCTGCCCGTCCTCAGTTTTTCGATGGCCAGGTTCACAAATTCTTCGTGAGACAATTTTTTCTTCATTGTTCGCCTCGCGGATGATTTTTCTGAATTGGCTTTAGAATTGAAAGACGAATCCGCGTCTAGCTTCTTCTCACGAAGGAAGAATTCTCAAAAAACGTAGAGCAGGCCTAAGGTCAGAGTGAAGTTGCTGATATCCAATTCGCCGCTTTCGGGGATAAGGACTTTAGCGTCATGATATCTTCCCTCTCCAAAGATGCCGAGTCTGCCCAGGCTGACCTGGACTCCGCCGCCGACATTGTAGCCTCTGTTGGAACCTTTGCCGACGTCGTCAAGACGGACTGAATAGGTGCCGTAGCCCGCCATAATATAGGGTTGCACAATGGGGATTGGAAGAAATAGCTTTCCGTTGATTCCCCAGTAGGTAAACCCGACGCCGGTTGACTCCCAGGGAGTGGGAAGAATTGAAGTGATATCGTGCGAGCTCGTGAGGACGTTTCCTTCAACGGCAAAAAAGAGGAATTTCAGCCCGGCTTTCGCGCCATAGAGAAAGGCCCTGTCCCCCTCAAAGTTAACATCGGTCAGACTCCGAATCGTGAAATCGGGGGCCGAGGAGCCGCCCTCAACACCGACATAGAACCCGGGGGAAGCAGCCGCTTTTGCAGGTAGAAAAACAACGACCAGCGCGCACGCCAGAAATAACACTAACTTTTTCATCAGGTCCTCCTTCGTGTTTTCAGAAAATATGGAATCAGGATGAATTTTTATTTTAACCTCCCGAAGCCACTAATGCAAATCCAGGGATGTTCCTATTTGAGAGCGGGGATTGCGGGGGGAGCTATACCCGCATATAATTCCTCCCTTGAATTCAAGAAAGGATGAAGGCCATGAAAAAACGTGCTTTTCTTCGTCGTGTTTTCGATCCGCTCATTTTTCTTTCTATTTCGGTTTTATTTTTGTCCTGCGCCAGGGGCCGGAAGCCCGCAGTTCCCGCAGACCTGATCCTGGAAAACGGAGCGGTTTACACTGTCGCTTCTTCGCAGCCGTGGGCGGAGGCTGTGGCGATTGCCGGAGGGAAGATTATTTATGTCGGAGACGATTCCGGGACAGCCAGGCTCAAGACGCCAGCCACTCAGGTGGTTGATCTTGCGGGCAAAATGCTCTTGCCCGGGTTTCACGATTCCCATGTCCATCCCGTTACCGGAGGCGTCGAGCTTGGGCAGTGCAACCTGAACGACCTTAACACAAAGGAAGAAATTTTTGCTGTGGTCAAGAAATATGCTGCTGAGCATCCGGAGAAGGAATGGGTCGAAGGCGGCGGCTGGGCCTTGCCCGTTTTTCCGGAGGCCAACCCAACCAAAGAGGAGCTGGATAAGCTCGTTCCTGACCGGCCGGCCTATCTGACAGCGGCAGACGGCCATTCGGCCTGGGTCAATTCGTGCGCCCTGGAGATGGCGGGCATCACGGTAAAAACCCCGGATCCCAAGGGCGGACACATCGAGCGTCAGGCCCGAACGGGTCAGCCGTCGGGGACGCTGCGGGAGGCGGCGAAAGCGCTTGTCTCACGGCTCATTCCTGAAACGACTGCCGAGGAATATTTGGCCGGTCTCGAAGCGGCGCTGGCACTGGCCAATCGTTTCGGCATCACCTCAATCCTGGAGGCAGACGCGGATGAAAAGATCCTTGATACCTATGCCGACCTCGACCGCCGCGGCCAACTGACTGCGCGCGTCCTGGCATCCGTCGATGTCGACCTGGACAAGGGGCTTGATCAAATCCCGGGACTGATTCAAACGCGGGAGAAATACAAAGGCCGTTATTTGCGCGCAGAAGACGCCAAAATTTATGTGGACGGCGTAATCGAGTCTCACACGGCCGCCCTCCTCGAGCCGTACCTCGACAGGCCCGGCGACCGAGGGGTACCTCTCATTGAAGCCGAGGCTTTGAATCGGCTGGCCACGGCGATCGACAAGGCCGGGTTTCAGATTCATATCCACGCCATCGGCGACCGCGCCATCCGTATGTCTCTTGATGCCATTGAAGCCGCCCAAAAGGAGAATGGGCGGAGAGACGCACGGCATCACATTGCCCACCTGGAATTGATCGACCCGAGTGACATCCCGCGATTTGCACGCTTAGGGGTCGTTGCTAATTTTCAATCCTTTTGGGCCTATCCAGATCTTTATATTACCAAACTCACTGAGCCGATCCTCGGGCCGGAACGCTCGCGCTGGCTCTATCCCATCGGCAGTGTGGTCAAAAGCGGAGGGACGATCGCCGGCGGCAGCGACTGGTCGATGTCCTCCATAAACCCGCTTGATGCTATTCAGATCGCGGTGACGAGAACGGCTCTCGAGGACACGGCTGGAGCGGGCTGGTTGCCTGATGAACTCGTCGACCTTCCGACTATGATTGCAGCCTATACTATCAATGGCGCCTATCTTAGCCATCAGGAAAAAATAACCGGGTCCATTGAGGTCGGAAAGGCCGCGGACCTTATCGTTCTGGAGAAAAACCTCTTTGAGATTCCGGCCAACCAGATTCATAAGGTGAAGGTTGTGCTGACCCTCCTCGACGGGAAAGAAATCTCGGGGACGCTCCCCCTTAAAGAGCTCAAGATTAGCTGATATCATGACAGGGTTGTTCCTCGCATCCCTATGCCCATACTTGAAGGCAACGTGAGAGTTTACGGCGTGACGAGGGTGGCCATCGGTGCCTTCTTCATCCTCATCACTTTCTTTTTCCTGGTCAACACGCTCATCGAGAAGCCAGCGCAGGCCTGAGCGTCCATTCTCTGCATGCTCTCAGGGTTGCCCTTTTAGTTTTGTTTCAGGAAAAAACGCTCTGCTCAATGAGGTTCAGTTACCGAACTTATGCGGCAGCTTCCACAAAGAATAGTATCCGATGATCGCCTTCTCGTCTGCCGCTCTAATCTGTTTCAGCCCCGGCGCTCCGCCTTTGAAACCCAATTCTGCGAGAGAAAGCTTCTCGTCGTAAACGAACGTTTCTGTAACGCCTTTGTATTCCAACGTAATGATATTTCCTTTGGCCGACCAGTGCCCCGTTGTTTTCTCTGATTCGCGTTTCTCGTACTCTCCAGGAGCCCAGGTCGACATGATGATTTCAGCGGCACCACCCTCTTTCAGGGTCAGGATTACATTCCATTCCGATTCTGAAACACTGGCGTAGGATCCCTCCAGAGAAGCCTGTGTTGTCTTGACGCAAGAAGTTGAAAAGAACGCCCAGATAAAAAGAACCACAAGCAGAGCCGGTCTCGACAGGTAAGACTTTTTGCTTTTCATCTTATTTCCCATTGGCTATTTCCTCAGCGTCCGTCTCAAAAAGAGAAAAAGCAGGATGACAAAGATGATTATGCCTATGATTATCAGAATTGTTGAAAAGATCACCGTCCTGGCCGTTTCTTCCTGGCTCTCTTTTGGGATGACGGGAAGCTCGATATAAGAGGCCGCTTTCCCATTCCGATAAACCGAGACCGTGGGGGCAGGGGATGGCTCCGGGGTTTCGAAGTTTGGCTGGTCAGCGCCCGTTATGGCAACCCGAATACGGTGGCCGGCGTTAAAAATATTGGAAGTCGGGTGGAGGTCAAAAACGAGCTCAACCGGCTGGCCAGCAGGAAGCGGCTCCACATCCTCGGCGAAGCTGCGATGGTAGGGGAGATTCATATAATTGTAAGGTGCCTGGCTGAGCTTGCGGTGAGAGGCGCGCAGGACTCCTTCAGTGATATAGTGGGAATAACCGCTCTCGTCGACTTCTTCGAGGTAGGCAAAAAAATCGCCGTCTTCAGCCGTCGAGCTCACCCAGAGGTGGACAACAGGATGGCCGGTGACCTCGATATCTGCTTTCAACGGAGCCGTGGTGTAGGTGAGCGCTTTAACGTCGTTCGCAGCCATATCCTCATACTTAAATCCACCGCCGCGGCCGTTGTGCCAGCGCGTCGATGTTCCCGATGAGGTCGTATAATCCACGACATAATCGTCTCGGCCCGAGTCCTCCTGCGGTGGCTTTTCCTGGAGCGTCCCGTCATTGGCCGAGCTGATGCTTCCGGAAAGACCGGCCTGGAAGTAAAACCGCGTCGGTTTCTGTTCGGGGAGAGGCCACTGCCGTGCAAATTTCCAGGCTTGGCCCTCGGGCGCTCCCATGGTGAAGTAGTAGACCGGGGGCTCGGACATGATGCCGTTGTCGATCCCCTTGAGCCAGTAGTCGAACCAGCGGAGCTGCTCTGCTCCACAGTCGAACTGAGGGACAAATCCAACAAGTGACTGCATCGACTCTTTCCACCCCTTGGCGGAATCATGGCTGTGGGACCAGGGAGTGATGATGATTTTTTGGGGATTGCTAAGATTATTGAACCAGGTGACCGCATCCCTCGGCCACATATCAAACCATCCCGAGACATGATAGATGGCGATCCTCGCGCTGTTTTCCTGAATGCCCTTCAAGTAGGCATGAGGGCTCCATTCCATGTTCTGCCGAAGCGTTGTCCTGGGGACGATATCGTCTCGATACTTTGCCTGGACCGCCTCCTCATAGGAGTACCTATTTTTCTCGTGCTCTTTGAGCGCTTCGGCTAATAATTTGGATTCGGGATCGTCGTCGACAGGCACGGCCGGAGCAACCGTATTCACCGTCTTAACAAGGTTGCTCCAGTCCCTGATGAAGTCGTCCTGAAAAACGCCTCCGGGAAAGCTAAAGGAATAGACGTCGAACATGGCCATATCGGGCATGATGGCGACAAGATGAGGAGGGGCCGTGCTGGCGGCCATGTACTGGGTCATACCCTGGTAGGAGACGCCAAACATGCCGATTTTTCCGCTGCACCAGGGCTGGGCGGCAAACCATTCAGTGATATCATATGCGTCTGCGGCTTCGTTGGGAGAGAAGGCTCCCGGGGAAAACCCGAAAGAGGCACCACACCCCCGCAGATCCACAGACGCGACGATATACCCGTGCTTGAGAAGTGTTGGCAGCCAGGACATCTGTTCGAGAGCTGTGATCAATTTTCCGTTGGGAAGTCTGGCCGCCCGCCGGTATGGGGTCAGCGTCCAGATGAGAGGCAGCGACTCAGAAACAGGCGTTCCGTTGCGGGTTGGTCGAAAAATATCCACAGCCAGCCTGGTTCCATCCCTTACGGGAACATATTGAGATCTGCGGACCCATCCGTCATACAAGGGCTTGGAATAGCCCTCGTATTTTCCCGGGCTCGAGATTTTCTTTTCGGCCGCTGTATTTTGCTCTCCCCTCAGGAAAAAAATCGAGGCCGCCGCAAAAATTAAAACCAGGCCGAATGCACTGATACGATATCCTTTGCTCATTGTGCGCTCATCTCCTTTTTCAGACAAGCCTCAACGAATATTTACCAAATCTCGCGGCTCAAATCAATTCCTGAGGCGGTTTGACTTCTTCCCGGCATTCCCATAGACTTCTTCTCAAATACGTTCGGGGAATATAGGCAGCCGCAAGAATACTCTATTAGGCATTGAGGCATGAGCGGCGGCATGCTTCCCCGCTTTCTCATAAAAAAGGAGGGAATCATGAGAAACAAAACGACGGTCTTTTTGGTGGTGGCGTTTGGCCTGGGGCTTTTTGTTATGGCTGGGCCGGCCTTAGGCCAGGAACAAAAATCACAGCTCTATTTTGTTGTCGAAATCCACGTGAAACCCGCCATGGTGGCGAAGTACGAAGCTGTGGTCAAAAAAGAAATCGAGCTGAACTATCCGCTTCCTTTTGAAACGTACGGCACGGATGATTATATCTATTACGCCCTGTTTCCGATTGAGAACTACGCGGGAATCGATCATATTAACAAAGCCGATGCAGAATGGATGGCCAAAATCGGGAAAGAATTTGACGCTCTGATGAAGAGCGCCGAGGGGACTATAGATTATTACAAGTATGGGGTCATTCACTTAGCACCCGAGCTTTCTTATGCCCCGAAAAAGCCTCGCTTCAAGCCCGAGGAAATGAAATTCATCTACTGGTATTTCGTCTACCTGGAATTCGGCAAGGAAAAGGAGTTTGAGGATCTCTGCAAGCAATATGTTGACCTTTACAAGAGTAAGGGTGTCTCGACGGGGTGGAACACCTTTGTCGCCGAAATGGGAGTGGAACTTCCTCTCTATGTGTTTTCGATGAGCGGGAAGAGCCCGGCTGAATTCTTCACGGAAGATGAGAAGCAAATGAAGAAATTCGACAAGGAGAAAATGGGGGAAATGGATAAAAAGTGGGACTCCCTTATAAGGAAAGTCGAATCCAAGATGGGCGGCCCGCGGCCCGAACTCTCCAATATAACGAAAGCCAAATAGGTAGCGAAATCAAATCAGCTAGCAAATAGCAGGAGGTTCTCAGCAAGAAGCACCCTCGGGTGCCTATTTCATCGACTCCCGCATTTTTGTCTCTGCTTCGGGTGTCCAGTAGCCGCAGTCGAGCTCCATAAAGACGGAAGTATAGGGGAGGGTCAGGCTCGACTTGATCATAAGGATGCGGAACGTCTTCGCGACCTGGTCAAGGCGGGCAATCAGGTCTTCGTGGGGGACGGGCGTGACTGCGCGTCCCGTGAGCATCGTTCCGAGTCTCGCCCGGCAACCTTCGATCCCGGGAGCCAGGTCCTCTGTCACATAGGCGAGTTCTTTATCGAGATAGATCCGCGGACGGACGTGTTTGCTCCCATCAACCGCTTTAAGGACTTTCTCTAAAACCGCGAAGTGGTCCTCCCCGGCGACGACAAGATCAATCCCGGGGCTGACCTGGCTGGGATAGGCGGAGTCGACAACGACGATCCAGTTGCGGTGGCCGAGAGCAGGCAACGCCTGGTTGAGCTTCTCCTCCCAAGAAATTGCGCTTTCTTTTCCTTCCTTCTCGGCTGGCTCACACGCTGTGAGGAAGAAGGCTAATAAAGCCAGGATCACAACTGTAAATGCGCTTTGTTTTCCCAACATGGTATTTTCCTCAATAATAGGCGATTGCGGGAACTAACCGACAAGATCCTTGAGCGCCTTTGAGGCAGTGTAAAGACTCCCGACCCCGGTCAGCTGATAAGCAACCCGCAGTGCTTCAGCCATTTTCGACCTCCTTTTTCGTTGAGCAGATATGGACGTCGGACCTCTTTCTATAAAGCAGGGTTGGCGTCTTCGAGTTTTGTATCACAGCGGGCTCTTGAGGTCAATTCTGCCGCAATACATCTCCTCACAATTTGTTGATATAATACCGGCGAAGGAGGTGGCCGTGAAAAAGAAGACGGATTTTGTCCATCCCTACATTCCCAACTCTGTTCCGGCGGTCAAGGAAAAGATGCTGGCCGAGATCGGTGTGAAAAGCATGGCCGAACTCTATGAAGACATCCCGGAAAAATTGAGGCTGAGAAAAGCCCTGTCGCTACCCGAGCCCAAGCTCTCCGAGCTGGAACTCAAGCGTCACGTCCAGATGATCCTCGATAGGAACACCTCCTGCGAGGAATTCACGAGCTTCCTCGGCGGCGGCTGCGCCCATCATTATGTTCCGGCCATCTGTGATGAGGTCACCCGCCGGTCGGAGTTTCTAACCGCCTACGCCGGCGAACCTTATGAGGACGCCGGCCGGTTTCAGGCGCTCTTTGAGTATGAGAGCCTGATGGCAGAGCTCCTTGACTTCGACGTAGTCAACGTTCCAACCTATGACTGGGGCCAGGCGGCAAGCACGGCGGTCCGCATGGCCGGGCGCATCACCAAACGCACGAAGGTCCTTTTTGCCGATACTCTTTCCCCCGACCGGCTGGCCGTCATGAAGAACTACTGCCATCCGGTCATGGACCTCGTCCCTGTTGGCCACGACCCTGGGACAGGTCTGCTCGATCTCGCAGACTTCGTCTCCAAGCTGACCGATGATACGGCCGCCGTCTATTTTGAGAATCCCTCCTATCTCGGGTTCATCGAGACGCAAGGCCAGAAGGTCGCCGACCTGGCCCACGCCAAGGGGACGCTCCTCGTCGTCGGCGTCGACCCCATCTCACTGGGAGTCCTGAAACCTCCCAGCCACTATGGCGCCGACATGGCCTGCGGCGACATCCAGGGCCTGGGCAACCACATGTATTTCGGCGGTGCCCTGGGCGGGTTCATCGCCACCCGCGACGAAGAAAAATTCGTCATGGAATATCCCTCCCGCATTTTCGGCATCGCCGAGACCTCGGTCGAAGGAGAATGGGGGTTCGGCGACGTCGCCTACAGCCGGACCTCGTTCGATAAAAGAGAAAAAGGAAAGGAATTCGTCGGGACAGCGGCCGCCCTTCATGGAATCGGAGCAGCAGTCTATCTGTCATTGATGGGACCCCAGGGCATGCGAGACCTGGGCCGGCACACTCTCCAGAAGACCCAATACGGCATGAAAAAACTCGGCGCCATCAGAGGCGTGCGCATCCGTTTCCGCTCCGCCCCCTTCAAGGAGTTTGTAGTCGATTTCACCCGAACCGAGAAGTCCGTCGCCAAGATCAACAGGTACCTTCTCCGGCACCACATTTTTGGGGGGAAAGACTTGTCTCACGAATTTCCCGAGCTCCGCGGCTGCGCGCTGTATTGCATCACGGAAATGGTGACCGGAGCCGATATCGACAATCTCGCCGGAGTCCTTAAGGATTATCTGCGGTAGAAGGAGGAACGCCGATGAACATCCATAAAGGCAGCAAACTGAGGAATTTTCATCAGGCCAAATGGGATGAAAAAGTCATTTTCGAGTTGAGCACACCGGGCGAGCGAGGCATCCTTATCCCTGATGTTGAACCGGAGATTAAAGCCTTGACTGGCGACGGCCTCTCCTTTATCCCTAAGAGTATGCTCAGGACCGAGCCCCCAGCACTCCCCGAAATCGCCCAGATGCGGGTCCTGAAGCACTTCCTTCGCCTGTCCCAGCAGAACCTTGGCGCGGACCTGAATATCGATATCGGCCAGGGCACTTGCACCATGAAATATAATCCGAAGATCAATGAGATCCTGGCCGCATCACCCAAAGCGTCCGCTCTCCATCCTGCCCAGGATGAATCCACGGTCCAGGGAGCGCTCGAGATCATGCACTCACTGGACCTCTTTTTGCGCCAGGTCTCCGGCCTGGACAGGTTCACGCTCCAGACAAGCTCTGGGTCGCACGCCATCATGGTTATGGCCTCCCTTGTCCGGAAATACCATGAGATAAGGGGGGAGGGGAGCCGTCGGGACGAGATCATCACCACGATCTTCTCTCATCCATCCGACGCAGCCGCGGCAGCCGTGAAGGGCTATAAAATCGTCACCGTTTATCATGATGAAACTGGCCTCCCTGATATCGAGGCTCTTAAGAAAGCTGTTTCCTCAAGAACGGCGGCGCTCTTCATCACCAATCCCGAGGATACGGGGATCTTCAACCCGAAAATCGCGGAATTCACCAGGATCGTCCACGAAGCGGGAGGGCTGTGCGGCTATGACCAGGCCAACGCCAACGGTATCCTCGGAATCACCCGGGCGCGCGAAGCCGGGTTCGATATGTGTTTTTTCAACCTGCACAAAACCTTTGGGACTCCCCACGGCTGCGGCGGACCGGCTGCGGCTGCGCTGGGTGTGAGCAAGAAGTTGATCGATTACCTGCCCGTTCCCCTGGTGGAATTTGACGGCAAAAAATATTACCTCAACTGGGACTTGCCCCATACGATCGGCAAAGTCCGGCTATTCTATGGCACTTTTGCTGCCATCGTGAAGGCTTACGCCTGGATCATGAGCCTCGGGGCGTGCGGACTCGAGGAAGTGGCCAATATCGCGGTCCTCAATAATAATTACCTCTTGAAGAATATTACGGCCATCAAGGGTGCGACTGTTCCGTTCACCGCCGGCGAGCGCCGGATCGAGCAGGTCAGGTACAGCTGGGAGGAGCTTTATAAGCAAACGGGTGTGACCACTCACGACATCGCCTGCCGGATGGCAGATTTCGGTTTCCATCTCTGGTCGAGCCATCATCCTTTCATCGTTCCCCAACCGTTCACGATCGAACCCACCGAATCGTATTCCAAAGAGGAGCTCGATGAGTATTTGGATGGACTGCGCCACATTGCCAAGGAAGCACGCGTTGAGCCCGAAACCGTCAAGGCCGCTCCGCACCGCAGTGTGGTCCACAAAATTGACGAAAGCACTTTCGATGACCCGGAGAAATGGGCTATAACGTGGAGGGCCTATCAGAAAAAACACGGAAAAAGTTCTGCCTGACAGGTTTAATTTAGTTCAGGAGATGGCAAAATGGCTCTAAATAAAAAAGCAACAGAACTTCTTTCGCTCAACGGAAAAGTGGCCCTGGTTACGGGCGCGGCTTCGGGAATAGGCCTTGGCATCGCGACGCGCCTGGCCGAGATGGGGGCCGCTGTCGTGCTTCTTGATATTGATGAGAAAAAAGGAGCTGAAGCGGCGGCGGAAATGGCGGGCCGAGGACTCACGGCCGAGTTCATGAAATGCGACGTCCGGCTGGATGAAGATTGCCGCCGCGCCGCTTCGGAATCTGTGGGTAAATTTGGCCGGATTGATATCCTCTGCAACAATGCCGGAATCGCCATCCGCAAGGATTGCGTGGAGTTAAAGGAGGATGAGTGGGACAACGCGCTCGCCGTGACCTTGAAGGGAGCCTACCTGCTCTCTCATCATGTTATCCCGCACATGATCCGGAACGGGGGCGGAAGCATCATCAACATCGGCTCCGGCTGGTCGCTCAAAGGCGGGCCCAAGGCGGTTTCCTATTGCGCGGCCAAGGCCGGCCTGCTCAACCTGACTAGGGCGATGGCCATCGACCACGGCAGGCACGCCATCCGGGTGAACTGCGTCTGCCCGGGCGATATCGATACCCCTTTGCTCCGCAGCGAATGCGCCCAGCTGGGCGAGGATTTAGAACAGTTTATGAAAGACGCGGCCGCGCGTCCGATCGCCCGTCTGGGCACGCCTGAAGACGTGGCCAATGCCGTCCTTTTTTTCGCCAGCGACATGTCCAAGTGGGTGACCGGCGCGCACCTTGTCGTTGACGGAGGCGGAACAGCGTAACTCGATTGTGAAATCTTTGGATCGGGCGCTATCAGACGAATACTTTATTGCCTGCCCCCATCCCTCCAAGTGCATTCTTCTTGATGGCAGTATGTCCTGCTGTCTGATGGGTCGTAAGTAGAGCCACCCGCTCCCTTTGGGCCATAATTAAACTCATGAGTCACAAAGGCCACGTAATTAAATTTTACTTTTGCGGGCGGTTTCCCTTTTTCAATAACTACGCGAAACTGAGGTCCAAGCTTATCCGTCAAGTAGATACTCACTGTCTTGAATTCAACCTTAGCACCTTTTGCCCTGGCCTTTTTCCAGAATCTATTAAACTTCTTTGCATCTTTAGGGGAAATCACATTGTACTCTTCATCTACGATCGTGCCGTTCATCCGGGCGTACTGCGCAGTCATGGCCTTAATGGCAGTTTTATCGCCTTTCTCGAAAAATCCGGAAAGGTTCTTATTATCTTGGATGATTTGATTGGCCAGGGATTCCATGGCTTTGAGGTCTTTGGCTTTCCATTCCGGCGGGATTAAATTGAGAATTTCCTCTTTGGTTTGACTTGCACTTTCCTGTGGTACACATAGGATAAGCGCAACGAAGACGAGAATAGTCCCAAAAACAACCCAAAAATTTTGGATTTTCACAACAGCCTCCTTTTACATGTTAATCTATATAATCTGACCTTCCCGGTTGGGGTAAGGACAAGGGAATAGCCTGCACGGCACATATCATCAGAGGGAGAAATAGACCCCTCGGGCGATGCATCAATGGTTACCCCAATTAATTTAGGTGACGAAAATATATTGCCTTCCCTGAGAAATGTCAAGTTTTCGCGGGCTGGGGGAGTCCTGGCACCAGGTTGTTGACAGAGACGACCATCAAAAGCTATTATCAATGAAGATCCAAAATGAGAATCGCCAAAGAGGGTTTTCGCTTCATCCTCCCCTGCGCGGCGTTGACTATCCTGTTCTTCGGGGTTGGCTGGTGGGGCGCGGCTCTTCCTTTCCTTGCAGCGACCCTGGCTTTTTCGTTCTTCTTCCGTGATCCGAGCAGGAGAATTCCTGAGGATGAAAGAGCCCTGGTCGCCCCGGCGGACGGAAGAGTCGTCAAAATCAATGCCGCTTCGTCTCACCCTCTTCTTCCTTCTCCGGTGACATGCGTCAGCATTTTTCTCTCTCTTTTCGATGTCCATATTACCCGCTCTCCTCTTTCCGGGACGGTCGAGAAGATCGATTACAGGCGCGGTCAATTCTTCCCGGCCTACAGGGACGAAGCCAGCCAGAAAAACGAGTCTAATTCCATGTTCTTGAAAGGAGTGAAGACGGACCTTTTTCTCAAGCAGATTGTGGGCGTAGCGGCCCGCCGGATCAAGTGCTATGTCCGGGAAAACCAAAAAGTCACCCGGGGCCAGAAAATCGGGTTGATGTATTTCGGGTCTCGAGTTGAGATTTACTGTCCTCCGTCAGTCCTGGTCAGGGTCGAACGGGGACAAAAAGTTAAAGCCGGTGAGACCATCATCGCTGAGGTGAGAACATGAAAAAAAAATACGGGGAAATCTACCTTTTGCCGAGTTTCTTTTCCCTGTCCAACGTCTTTTTCGGGTTCATGAGCATTCTCTCCTCCTTTCGGGGACGATATTCTCTGGCGGCATTCTGGATCATCATGGCTGCCGTTATGGACGGGTTGGACGGAATCATTGCCCGTTCTTCCGGAGCGCAATCCGAATTCGGCGTTCAGCTCGACTCGTTGGCCGACACTTTTTCCTTTGCCGGCGCCCCTTCGGTCCTGCTCTATTTTTGGGGGATGCATGCGGCCGGCAGTGTCGGAGTCTTTTTTAGCTTTGTTTTCCTTGCCAGCGGCATTCTCCGGCTGGCCCGCTATAATATTCTCCAGAAAACGCAGAAAAGCAGGAGACATTACGCCGGCTTGACCGTTCCTTCCGCGTCGTTGTTTATGGCCTCCCTGGTCCTCTTCCATCCCCAGCCTCTTGGGACAAAGTTTTCCGCTTTCCTTTTGGCTTCGGCGATCGTCGTGGTCTCCGTTTTCATGGTCAGCACAATTAGGTACAGGAATTACCTGAGTTTCAACCTTCGTCAGAAGGTCAACCTGACCACCGGGCTTCTTATCGCAATCGGCATTGCCAGCCTCATTTTCTTCCCGCATATCTGTTTGCTCGCCTTTTTCACTTTTATTGTCCTTTCCGGTCCGGCCAATTTGCTTTTTAATCTGCTCCGGAAAAAAATCCAGAAAAAGTCGAAACCGGAGCGCATCCATCCCAAGAGTCCGGTTGAAGAAAAAGGATCAGGCTTATAGACTGAATTCTCAGGCAAGGGAGGAAGCGTGTTTGTGCTCCTCGGCCTTCTGGTTGGGTTTTTGGCCGCCATCCCTTTAGGCCCCGTCAACGTCTTTGTCATCAGCCAGACCATCAAGCGGGATTTCAGGCACGGATTCCTGGCCGGGCTGACAACCGCTATCCTTGACTTCATTTATTGCTTGATTGCGCTCGTCGGCTTTTTCCATTTTTCTTTCCGCTTCAATGTGAATCAGGCGATTCCCTTCCTGAAAATCGCGGCGGGCTTAATCCTGGTCGGGATTGCTGTTCGGCTGGTTAAGCAGGCTCAGGATCCCCCGGCCAACAAATCCCTGTCGAAGGCGCCTCGTTCCGCGCGTCCTGTTTTCGGCGTCGTCCTGCTCTATGTTAGCAATCCGGGTCTATATTTTTTCTGGCTGGCTGTTGCTGGAGCCGTGACCGCTCACAACCTGGTCGGCATCTCGGGCTGGAGTCCGGTGCTCTTTGCCCTGTCCTGCGGCTTGGGCGGGTTGTCCTGGTACTTTATTCTGGTCAGGTATGTTTCCGTTCATCATCACCAGCTCGACCCCCGGATCTTCAGGAGAGTGTTGCTTGTACTTGCCGTTGTTCTTTTTGGGTTTGCTGCTTATACAATCCTCTCGGCCTTTGGTTTTTCGATTCCGTTCCCCTCTTTGTGATAGCTCTATCAGCTTAGACTCACGGAGAATTTCTCTCCGGCCTTGAGCTTCTTGATTTGAGCCAATTTTTTTTGGTTCATTCCGGCCAGGCGAAATATCCTGATGTCCAATTCTCCGTGCTTGACCTTTAGCTCGGCCCTGTAACTTTTCCCCTCCCCCTGGATCGAGCAAGTTCCCCAGGCCGTGCCGTTTGACCAGAAGTATGTCCCGACTCGAGGAGCGAACATAATCGACTTTTCGACCCCGGAATAATGGAATCCGCAGAGTGCCAGGACTGCCGCCCAGCTCGCCATCGCCCGGGCATAATGATGCCCGCACTCGGCTTCGTCGAAGGGGTTTCGTTTGTGGCCGTCATATCTTTCCCGGATATTGCGAATGCAGCGCAGGCCGTTTTCCACCTGTCCTTCATAAATCATGCCGACGGCAGCGGTGTATTCGAACCCGGTCATGACCTCGCTAAAATAGGAGAATGGGTTTCTTGGCCGGTCGTGAGGATAATTGGCCATCAAGAGAGCCGATTCGTCTCCGAGGACAAAGGAGCGCATGCAGTTAAAATGGCCGGAGAAACCCTCCTGAAGATTGTATTTCATGATGCTCCGAAGGGTGGTCTGGATATGGTTCTTGTCAGCCAGATATCCGAGCCCGCACACATGAGCCATATACTGTCCGACAAGCTGGTCGACCAGGCATCCCTCCCCGAGCTGGTAATCCGGGTTGGCCAGGTCCTTGGCTCCCATGCCGACGAGCAAGCTCTCCGCGACCTCGGATACGTCCTTGGGCGGCCGGATATCATGGATGTAATATTCGCCATTGAACAAGTTGGCGTCTGTCCATGTCCGCCCCTTCTCGAAGAGATTCCGGCAGGCCCGGGCGAAATTCTCCTCGCCCAAATATCTGGCCATTTCTTCAGCCGCCCGTAGCGCTCCCAGGTACCAGAATTCCATCTGGGGGTTCGGGCCGTAGTATTCCACGTCCATGGTGTTGTGCTGGCATCCCTCCATGATCCCATCCTTGTCGGCGTCCCAGCCTCCTTTGATCCAGCAGAAATCGAGCGCCTTTTTCACCTTTGGCCAAAGCTTCCTGAGAAAAGCGTCATCCCCGGAAAGCTGCCAGTCTCGGTACATTTTCATGATGCAGCCCATCTGGCCGTCGGCCGCAGCCTTCCCGAAATCGCAGGCGCGGGTCAAAGGCAGGCCCACGCGGAAGCTCATCAGGCCTTCGTCGTTCGTTGCTTGGCCGAATTCGACCTCCCGCATTGAGCGGGATTGTTCTCCGAAAAGAAAGGCCGTTGCCTGTTCGTAGTTCCAGACATGAGTGCATGAGCCATGACAACATCCTCTATTGTTGCTGGAACCTTCGAAACCGTAAAAACGGCCGTCCGGGGTGCGAAAACAGGTTTGGGTGCGGAGGGTGCTGATGTTAAAGAGCGCTGCCTCTTTCACCTCGACGGGCAGGCTGCTTTCGCAAAACGCTGTGATAAAATCCACAGTTGCTCTTTCCAGTTCCTCCAGGCGGGGGGCTAACCTTTCAGCCACGTCCCAGGCGTCTTTATATTGTGTCGTGTAGTAATTCCCGATGAGGTCATCCTGGCCCTTTTTCGGCGTCCAGGTATAGCGGTTGGGGAAATGCCAGGTCAGGAGGAATGTTAGCGCCCTGCTTTCCTGCGGGCCGAGCTCAACTTCAACGGCCAGAGATCCGGTAGGCATATTCTCTTCTTTGGAAACGCGGTTTTCGAGTTTGCCATCCTGGCTGAAATTATCCCAGAAATCGAGGAGCGGCGTTCCCCAGTCTGCTTCTATCCAGGCCGTCCGGAAGGTCACCAGGCCTGCAGCGGCGGTGGAGAGGGCGATAGTTCCCCAGGCCTCGGATGTCGGATCAACTCCCTCGGAGAACATGAAAATGCCCTGCACGACCTTGCCTTTCCGGAATTCATTTCTATTGGCCTTGCTGCCTGTAGCGTTTGAGTCTCCTTTCCAATCCCGGGTGAGGTTCGACCCGTCGGTGCCGATAAAATTGGGCAGATTGCCGCAAATTGAAGCGCGGACAGGTTGACCTGTTTTATTTATGATGATGTAGCGAAGAATCGCTGCTGGAATTCCGCTTGAATCGGCATCGGCCGGGATAAGGGGATTGAAGGCTTCGAGCCGCACCTCGACCGGGATTTCCGGGTCAGAGAGTAGCACTTGCCCCAGAGGGTAGGCAGCGGCGAAAGAGCAATTTCGAAAGCGGGGCAGTCCGTGATTAATGGCCGTGCTCCCATGGCTGTTCTCATAAACGGAAAGCGGAAGCGGGCCCTCCAGAGACCGGGTTATCACCCTGCCGTCCTTTGTCTTAATAAAGAGGGCGAAGAATGGTCCCCACTGATTTCCGGTGTTGGGCACAAATCCTTTGCCCGGCCGGTTCATGATCTCCCAGTCGCGAAGATTCCCCCGTCCGCCCAGGCTGACCGTGCCCGTCCCGATCCCGCCCAGGGGAAGGGCGATCCGCTCGAGGTGGTCCTGATCATAGCGCTTGAGAACCGGCCAGGCTTCATTCAGCCCGGCAGGCTCC
>CAZLFV010000014.1:0-16843 GCA_964558915.1 uncultured Eubacteriales bacterium
GTCCTAACGGAAATTTTGGGATATCATCAACATAAGTGGCTAGAAGGGAAAAAGGCGACCCCAAACCCGAGCCTTGACGGGGGGAACCGACGGGACTGGTTCCCTGGGGTGCGGGGGATGGAGGGCGGCACTCATCCCTGCCCTGATTTAGAGCTTTACAAATCCCGTCTGCCCCGATAAAATAGAGCCCTCAAGACGCCTGAGGACGAGAACAAAGGAGGTTTTCATGAAGGGCGATAAAAAACTCATTGATGTCCTGAATTCCTTATTGGCCGACGAGCTAACGGCCATCAATCAGTACATGGTCCATTCCGAGATGTGCGCCAATTGGGGTTACGACAAACTCCACAAGACCATCGAGACCCGGGCCGTGACCGAGATGAAGCATGCCGAGAAGCTGATCGGCCGGATTCTCTTTCTCGAAGGGATCCCGATTGTCAGTGCGCTGAAAAAGATCCATATCGGGGCTGATATTCCCAAAATGCTGGCGAACGACCATGCTGCTGAAGCCGGTGCGGTCGCGGCCTACAATGCCGCCATCAAGCTTGCAGGAGACGTGAAAGACTTCGCCACCCGCGAGATTCTCGAGGGAATTCTCCGCGACGAGGACGGCCACATCGATGAGATCGAGGAGCTCCAGGATCAGATCGCCCAGATGGGCGTGCCCGTCTTCCTGACTACCCAGGTCTGATCATTTTTTTCTGCCCCACCCAAAGGCGAGAAGGGCGGAAGGGTCTTTTTACATCCGGCTCGCGGTCCGGCCGCTGATGCTCAGGCCCGTTACGGCTCCGTTATTATCCAGCTTGAACTGAATCCTGGCCAGACGGGTTGTGCCGATATCATAGCCGATAAACTCGGTCGCCGTCTGAGGAACGAATTTGATTTTGACCGGGGTGGCCGGGACTCTGATTCCCATGAGCCCCCGCGGCCCCCAGACGCATTGAATCGTTTCCGTTCCCTTTTCAAAGTCGTACTGGACGAGAGTGGCCGAGGCGCCTTCAAGAGGAATCGTGCCGAGGACCCGGAAACCCCTGTAAGCCCCGAACTTTTTTTCCATCTCCTCCCAGATCCTCTTCTGCCGTGCTGTTATGCGCTCCAGTGGGACCCCGCCGCCGAAACTTTCATAAATCGCCTGATAGTCGCCGCGGACAACTTTTTCGATGAGGGCGGTAGTCCGCGCGTTGAGTTCCTTGTAGGTTGGGTCCGTTAAGTTGACGCTCATGAGCAGGCTCAGGGCTTCCTGTCCTTCAGGAACAAGAAATAGCCCGCCTTCTCCAGCGCTGACGTTGAACTTTGCTCCCACGGGAAGCCGGTACTCGCCGGCAAACCGAGCCAAGATCTTGGGATCTCCGGGCGCAAGCTGCGGCGGAATTGGCACATCCTCGTTGAACACAAGCCTTTCGATTTTGTCCCTGATTTTGAAGATGAGAGCGGACCCATCCGGCGACTGGTTGGAAAAAAGCATGATGACGATGTCTGCCTCGACGAACAAGCGGAAATCCGCACTGCTGCCCAGGCTGCTTGCGCCGTCATGCTGGAAGAGCTTCCCGCCGGCGGTCGTGAGGACATCCCAGCCGCAGGCATAGTCGTTGAGCACAGGTGTCCAGAGTGTCTTTTTGGCTTCGGAAGAGAGAATTTTGTTCCCTTTGAGGGCCAGGCTCCATTTGAACATATCTGCTGTGGTGCTCAAGATCCCGCCGTTTCCGATGAGGTTCCAGTAGGGGAACGGCCTGTCGAGAGGAATGCCGTTATCTTTTTCCCCGACATACCAGTGCGCGATCACTTTATTTTTCCAGCGCGGAAGCCTGTAGCCCGTATCTGACATGCCGGCTGGCTTGAACAAGTTTCGGGAAAGAAAATCCTCGTAGGTTCGGCCGCCCGTTTTTTCAATCACCGCCGCAAGAAGGCTGTAGCCGGCGTTTGAATATAAGAATTTTGTCCCCGGCTCAGACCGCAGGGGCTGGGCCAGGATCTTTTGAACGGTTTCGTGGCGCTCGGCGACCTCGTAATCGCCGCCCACGTCTCCGACGAGGCCGGACGTGTGGGTGAGGAGGTGGTGAAGGGTGATTTTTTGTTTATCCGCGGGAACATCGCTGAAAAATTTGTCAAGAGTATCGCTCACGCTCAGCTTGCCCAGCATCTCGAGCTTCAGAATGGCCGCCGCCGTGAATTGCTTGGTGATAGAACCAGTGCAGAAAACGGTCTCTGAAGTGTTCCGGATTCCCTTCTCTCGAACCGCCAGGCCATAGCCCCGGTTGATAAGGATTTCCCCGTATTTGGCCACAAGAATGGCGCCTGAGTACCCGAACGGAGTAATCGCCGTCAGGTATTCATCGATCTTTTTGGCCTGCGGGCTGAGCAGAGCATCTTTTTGATTTGCCGCGGCCGGGTCAGCCGCAAGAGAATTCGCGCATATCCCGTGCCGGCCGGCCAATACAAGGAGAACAGCCAAAATTGCGGCAGTTTTCTTCATCGCGGCCTCCTTAGAATCCTGATAATTTTAGCATATCTCCGGTTGCGCTCTCAAAAGAGGCATTCGGAAAGGACATCGTCTCCCTTTCCGCGATATTGAAGCGATGATCCAGGAAGGACCCTTCCATTTTAGCAGCCTTGACCGGGTTTCTTTATTTCTATAGTATCAAGCGGGAAAATTGATCATGAAAAGGAGGCCGGCCATGGCTGGGAAAAAAATAATCATTGCAGCCCTCACGTTCTGTCTGGTCGGCCTGGGTGGGGCGGGCCCGAGGCCCCAGTCCAGGAAAAGCAGCGAGCTCACAGGCAGGATTGTCGTGAATGCTGACCTGGGCAAAGACATAATCAGCAAGGATATCTACGGCCACTTTTCCGAGCATCTCGGCCGCTGCATCTATGAAGGTTACTGGGTCGGCATGGACAGCCCGATCCCAAATATTCGGGGCATCCGGACTGATGTCGTCAACGCGCTCAAAAAAATAAAGATTCCTGTTCTGCGCTGGCCCGGGGGCTGTTTTGCCGATGAGTATCACTGGAAGGACGGGATTGGCCCTCGTGAGTTGCGTCCGACAATGATCAATACACATTGGGGAAAGGTGACGGAGAACAATCATTTCGGCACACACGAATTTCTTGACCTCTGCGAACAGATAGGCGCCGAGCCGTATGTCTGCGGGAACGTCGGCAGCGGCACGGTCCGGGAAATGCAGGAATGGGTCGAATACATCACCTTTGACGGCGAGAGCCCGATGGCGGACCTGCGCCGGAAGAACGGAAAAGACACGCCCTGGAGGCTCAAATATTTTGGCATCGGAAATGAGAATTGGGGTTGCGGGGGAAACATGAGGCCCGAATATTACGCCGACGTGTTCCGGCGCTATCAGACTTATGTGCGCGACTTCTCCGGGAACAAGATCTATAAGATTGCCTGCGGGGGCTACGGCGCCGACACGCGCTGGACTGAAGTCTTGATGCGCGAAGCTGTCGACCTCATGGACGGGTTGAGCCTCCATTATTACACGGGGGTGGGGCGAGAGGGCTTGAGCAATTCGGCGACGGAATTCGGCGAGGAGGAATGGTTTGCGATTATGAAAAACGCCTCAGCGATTGACAGCATCCTCCGCCGCCATGCAAGCGTTATGGACCAGTATGACCCCAAAAGACGAATTGGGTTGATCGTCGATGAGTGGGGAACCTGGCACGCGGTCGAAAAGGGGACCCATCCGGGGTTTCTCTACCAGCAAAATACCCTCAGAGATGCCCTGGTTGCTGGTCTCACCCTAAACGCATTCAATAACCATTGTGACCGCGTCAAAATGGCCAATCTCGCCCAGACAGTGAATGTCCTTCAGGCTGTTATCTTAACCCAGGGCGAGAAGATGATCCTGACGCCCACATATCATGTCTTTGAAATGTATGCGGGCCACCAGAACGCAACTCTGCTTCCTGTTCAAAGCAGCTCGCCGGATTATGAATTCAACGGGCAGAAGCTGGCTGCTCTAAGCGTTTCCGCTTCCCGCGACGCGGCCGGCACCGTCCGCGTCTCCCTGTGTAACCTCAACCTCAATCGGACAGCCCGAATCGTTATAGAGATGCGCGGAATCAAACCTCAAAGCGTGAGCGGCCGGATTCTCACGTCTCCCACCATAAACGCCCACAATACCTTCGAGAAGCCGGATGAGGTCAAACCGGAGTCTTTTCAGAGCTGCGAACTGAAAAACGGCACAATCTCTGCCACCCTGCCCGCAAAATCGGTCGTGGTTTTGCAGATTAAAAGCTAGGAGGCCGACATGAAAACTAAACAATCTGTCTTCTCTTGTTGCCTGTGGGCCTGTCTATTTTTGGCAGCGGTTTTGATGGGTCTGCAAAGCGCCTCATCAAGAAGTCAGACTCCCGCGGAAAAATTCCGCTGGCCCGACGGGAAAAAAGCGGCCATAAGTCTGACTTTCGATGATGCGAGGCTCAGCCAAATTGACGTCGGCATTCCTATTCTGGACAAATCTAAGGTCAAGGCGACTTTTTATGTTTCCCCTGTCAATGTCGAACAGCGTCTCGAGGGCTGGAAGCAGACCGTTAAGAATGGTCATGAGATCGGCAACCACACGATGACTCATCCCTGCACTGGGAATTATGCCTTCTCCAAGGAGAATGCGCTCGAGGATTATACTTTGGAGAAAATAGCTACAGAAATAGACAGCGCCAACGACCTCATTCAAAAAAAGCTGGGCGTGAAACCCACAACCTTTGCTTATCCTTGCGGGCAGACATTTGTGGGGCGCGGGAAAGACGTCAAGACCTATGTGCCTTTGGTCGCGGCGAGGTTTCTCACCGGACGCGGAGCCGGAGGTGAGGACGCCAACGACCCCCTCCTCTGCGACCTGAGCCAGTTGCTGGCGATGGGAAGCGACGGCCAGACATTTGAGCAGCTCAAAATTCTCGTTGACAAGGCGGCTCAAGAAGGACGCTGGTTGATCCTGTGCGGACACGAGATAGGCCAGGGCGGATACCAGACCACCTTGGACCAAACAGTGGAAAAACTCTGTCAATATGCCCAGGACCCTGCCAGCGGCATCTGGATTGACACGGTCGGGAATATAGGGCCATACATCCTTAAGAGCCGCAAAAGATAAAAAAAGAAAGCGCTATGTCACAAAAAAACGCCTGGATTGTTGTCGTGGTACTGGCTCTGATTATTTCCTGTTCAGCTATTGCTATTCTCTCGGTGAAGAAAAAAGCGGATAACCCGGTTTATCTCAACTCAGCCCGGCCCCTGAAAGCCCGGGTGGACGACCTCCTCTCCCGGATGACGCTCGAGGAAAAGGTCGGGCAGATGAATATGCCCTGTGTTTACCAGGAAGAACTGGGCCAAACCATCCCGGAAAAAATGGAGGCCGTCAAAAGATTCGCCGCGGGAACGTACCTGAAGGGGTTGGGACCTGGCGGAGGTTTTTTCACTTTGCCCAACACAATCCTCCATGAAGGGACGCGGCAGCAGGCCGAATTCTTGAACGAGCTCCAGCAGATTGCGCTGAAACAGACCCGTCTCGGAATTCCTCTCCTCCTCACTGAGGAAGGCACTCACGGCTTGATGTGCCCGGGAGCAACCATCTTTCCGGAAGGCCCGTCTCTGGGGAGCACCTGGAACACGGACTTGATCTCCAGGATTTACGCGGCCGCCGCCGAAGAGGCCCGTTCGATCGGCATCCACCAGATTTTTACACTGGTCGTTGAGCCGATCCGGGACCCCCGGCTGGGCCGCAACGAAGAGGCTTACAGCGAAGATCCCTATTTCTGCGCCCGTTATGCCGAAACGATTGTCCAAGCTGTCCAGGGCGATGATGTTTCGTCTGCTGACAAATGCGTTGCAGGCCTGTGCCATTATCCCGGACAGAGCCAGCCCGTGAGCGGGTTGGAGCGCGGCGCCATGGAAATATCGGAGCGGATCTTGAGAGAAATCTTCCTGCCACCCTGGGAAGCCGGGATTAAGAAAAGCGGCGCCTTGGGCGTAATGGCGACCTATCCGGCCATCGACGGAATCCCCACCCATGCGTCCGAGAAAATCCTGACGTCTATTCTCCGGGATGAATTGGGATTCAAGGGCCTGGTTCTTTCCGAGGGCGGAGGGATCGGGACCCTGGTCTATGAAGGCTTGGCGCCGATCCAAAAGGAGGCCGGCCAGCTGGCGCTTAGGGCGGGAGTGGATGTGGGCATCTCTTACGAATCCGGCTACATGCTGGATCTCATCCAATCCGTCAACGAGGGCAAAGTCCCCATGGCTTTCATCGACCGGGCCGTCCGGCGCATCCTTGTTCAAAAATTCAGGCTCGGGCTTTTCGAGAACCCGTTTGTGGATGCTTCAGGGGCAGAAAAAATCGTCCATAGCACGGAGCACCAGGATCTCGCCCTCGAAGCTGCGCGCCAGGGAATCGTCCTCTTAAAAAACGAGAGCAACCTTCTGCCGCTACGAAAGGACCTCAAATCTGTTGCCGTCATCGGGCCGAATGCAGATAATACGCTCAACCAGCTCGGCGATTATGTGGCCTCCAAAGTGCTTCAGGATGTCACCACCGTTCTTGAAGGCATCAAGACGATCGTCTCGCTCCAAACCGAAGTCACTTATGTCAAGGGTTGTGAGGTCATCGGCTCCGAATATAACGACATTGACAAGGCCAGGCAGGCGGCCAGCAAGGCGGATGCGGCGATCGTCGTGGTCGGCGAGAACGAGTGGCAGGCCGAAGGAGGGAAAGGGACGAGCGGCGAGGGCTATGATGCCGCTACTCTCGAGCTCACCGGACTCCAGGAGGACTTGGTCAAGTCCATCCTCGAAACCGGCACTCCCACAGTCGTGGTTCTCATCAACGGTCGGCCGCTGGCCAGCCGGTCTGTCGCCGAACACGTTCCGGCTGTAGTCGAAGCCTGGGTCTGCGGAGAGAAGGGCGGCCAAGCTGTCGCCGAAATTCTCTTTGGCGATCGCAATCCCGGCGGAAAATTGTCCGTGACCATCCCCCGGCATGCCGGCCAATTGCCTGTCTATTATAACGCCAAAAAGTCGAAGCGTTACTGGCTCAAAGAAGGCTGGGGACATCCTTATGCAGATCTGGACCCGACCCCGCTTTATCCTTTCGGACACGGCTTGAGCTATACCACATTCGAGTATAGCAATCTCAAGATAAGCGCCCGGGAAATCAGCCCGGCCGAGTCGGTGAAGGTCAGCGTGGAGATAAAAAACAGCGGGGCCCGTTTCGGGGAAGAAGTCGTCCAGCTTTATATTCAGGACGTCATCAGCACGGTTTCCACCCCCATCAAAGAGCTCAAAGGATTCGCCCGGATCGGGCTTGACCCCGGCCAAAAAAGAACCGTCGCGTTCGAGCTGACCCCCGAGCATCTGTCGCTTTATAATAAATTCCTGCAACGCGTTGTCGAACCGGGACAATTCAAGGTTTTCGTCGGGAGTTCTTCCGAGGACATCCGGGCGACCGGCGATTTTATTGTGCAGGAGCGCTAGCCCAAGCCCCCGGAGATGTGGAATTGAATTTAACCGTCTTTGAGGTCGGCACCTTCGTCCTGTATCTCATTGCAGTCCTGGTGATAGGTTATTTTTCGGGAAGAAAAGGGCACCAAAGCACCTCGCAATTCTTTCTAGCCGGGAGAGGACTGCCTTGGTATGTCATTGGGTTCTCCTTGATCGCAGCCAGCATAAGCTCCGAACAGTTCATCGGGGAAGTCGGCTGGGGCTACAAGTACGGGATGGCCGTGGCCAATTGGGAGTGGCTGGTCTGGCCGGCTCAGGGGTTGCTGCTCCTTTTCTTTTTGCCTATCTATTTAAAAAACAAGATCTTCACCATCCCCGAATATCTGACCAAGAGGTTTGGCCGTGTCGTTGGCTCCGTGTTTTCCATCGTCTGCATGGTTCAATATCTCGTCATCAACCTCCCCCTAGTCCTTTACTCCGGCGGTTTTTTGATCAACAAGATGTTCGGGCTGAACGTGTCTGCAGCCGTCTGGCTGCTTGTCATTGTCACCGCTTCCTACACGATTTTTGGCGGCCTGAGCTCGGCGGCCTGGGTTGACCTTTTCAACGGGGCCCTTCTGATCGGAGGCGGCCTGCTGGTGTTTGTTCTAGGCTTGATTGCCGTCCCTGGCGGCTTGAACGCGGTCATCGGCTCTGGTGAAAGAGCCCATCTCGTCCTCCCCGCCTCTCATCCTGACCTGCCCTGGACGGGAATCCTCGCCGTGGCCATTGTGATGAGCGGATATTACTATTCAACGAACCAATATATAACCCAACGCTGCCTGGGAGCGAAATCAGAATGGCACGGCAAGATGGGCGTCGTCCTCGCAGCCGGGCTGGCCATCCCGCTCGGGCTTGGCGTAACCTGGCCGGGGATGATCGCCCACGCCTTGAATCCCGGCCTGCCGCATCCGGATGGCGCCTATCCCTATCTGATCAGCAGAGTGATTCCCGTGGGGCTGCGCGGGGTCATTTTAGCCGTGCTTTTTGGGGCGATTATATCCACTGTCGATTCGCTGATCAACTCGACATCTTCGCTTCTCACCCTGGACGTCTACAAGGGTTTGGCTAACAAAAGCGCTTCGGACAGGCACCTCGTCAAATTCGCCCAGTTGACCGGGTCACTGTTTCTGATATTCGGGGCCCTCTGGTCCCCCATGGTCGGCAAATTCGGCTCTATCTTTTCCTACGCGCAGGATTGCTGGGCGCTCATGCTGGCCCCAGTGATGGCGGTTTTTTTCCTGGCTATTTTCTGGAGGCGGATGACAAAAACGGCGGCCATCGCTGCTCTTGGCGTGGCCATCCCGATGCTTGTCATCGTCTTTTTGAGGCAGTTCTACGGGATCCTGCGTTCGTTCAACATCTTTAACCTCTCGGGAATCGTCTTCATCATCTCACTTGCCGTCATCGTCCTGGTAAGCTTGGTCACATCGCCGCCCGAGGCCGATAAACTCCGGTCGGTTCTTTGGCATCCGGATATGGTCCCCATTCCCGAGGACGAGCTCAAAAAAGGATATCCCTGGTGGAAGCGGATCAGCTTCTGGTTTGCCCTTGTGGTTATAATTTTTATCATCATATATGGAATCTTCTGGTGAACAAAAGGAGGGAACATGCCCGGCCCTGGAAGCCAATGGATCGGCAAAGAAGAGCTCAAAGAAGTGACGGATGTGCTGGAATCCGGCCATCTTTTTCGGTATGGAAGCCTCGATGATCCGGATTACAAGCACAAGGTTTATACCTTAGAAAAAGAATTCGCCGCTTATTGCGGGATCAAACATGCGCTGGCCGTGAGTTCAGGCACGGCCGCGCTCCTCGTCTCCCTGAAAGCGATCGGAATCCGGCCGGACGATGAGATTATTGTGCCGGCATATACATTTATCGCTTCCTACAGCTCCGTGATTTTCGCCGGGGGAGTGCCTGTGCTAAGCGAGATTGACGAGAGCCTGAACATGGACCCAGACGATATCGAACGTAGCCTGACAAGGAAGACGCGGGCCATCATGCCCGTCCACATGCTGGGCAATTCCTGCGACATGGACGCCATCATGGCCATCGCCAACAAGCACGGTCTCCCGATTATCGAAGACGTTTGCCAGGCAAACGGAGGCTCTTACAAAGCCCGGAAGCTCGGGGCGATCGGCCGGATGGGAACCTTTTCCCTGAACATTTTCAAGACGGTGACAGCCGGAGACGGAGGGATCGTAGTTACAGACGACACGGATCTTTACAGGTTAGCATTCGGGTTCCATGATCAGGGGCACACGCCGCTCCGCGCCGGAGTCGAGGTCGGCAAACGCAGCGTCCTTGGCCTGAATTTTCGGATGAATGAATTGACCGGGGCGGTCGCGCTCGCCCAGCTCAGGAAGATGGACAAAATTATCGCCGTCCTCCGCGCAAAAAAAAAGAAGTTCAAGGAGCTCATCGCTGATATCAAAGGCTTCAGATTCCGGACGCTCCACGACCCAGAAGGCGATTGCGCGACACTCTGCACCGTCATATTCGAGAGCGCCGAGAAAGCAGCCCGAGTTTCACGAAGCCTGGGAACCGTGACGGTGAATCAGAGCGGCTGGCATGTTTATACGAATATGGAGCACCTCAACCGCTATCTCAAGGACAAAGGCCTGCCCCACGGCAAAGGCGTTTACCCCCGGACGGATAACATCCTCAGCCGGGCCATCAACCTCAGCGTGGGCGTCGTCGACCCCGGCCTGGGGGCCGCCTTCGGCTTGAATATCGACTCTTCAGATGACGAAATCAAGCGGGCCGCCGAGACATTCAGACAAGCCTGCCTTGAGTGAGCCGCAACAGGCCCCTGGTCCAAATCAAGATTATTACCGCAACGAAAATACGATCAAAGGCGTTCATATACTTGAAAAAATTGCGACCCGCTGTTACCATGCTGTCTCTGATGCTTGAAGTGACAACTCCTGGAGAACGCCGAAACGGAGGACAATCATGAGGAAACGGACAATATATTATCTGTCCGGTTTCTTGCTCGGGCTTGCGGCCTTGTCTTTCTGGTCCTGCTACCCTTCCCGGCCCTCTAACATCTCTGACCCGAGCCTCGTCGTCACCATGTATGATCCCCAGTTCAATTTCAACACAGTTCATACATATGCGTTGCCGGATACCGTCTTTGACCTTGCCGGCTCAGGCACGGTGACTCACGATTACGACGCTCTCATCCTGGCCACGGTCGAAACCAACATGAACGGGCTGGGCTACACGAGAGAGCTCGACGCGGCGCAAAACGGAGCCGATGTCGTGCTCGTTATCAGCATCTCCAAGCAAACCACGACCTATGTTGATTTTAGCTGGTATGATTATTGGGGGCTCTGGCCGGGATGGACATATTGGGGTTTGTGGGATTCCAGTTGGGGAATCTCTTATCCCTGGCCTCCGATTGAGGCGTTTGTTTCGGGAAGCGTTTTCATAGAGATGGTTGACCCCAAAGCCAGGGACCTCACCAACAAGAAACTTCCTGTCCGCTGGTCGGGAGTCATGAACGGCCAATTGGGTTCGAGCAGCACCATAACCTCGGACCAGATTGTCAGCGGCGTCAATCAGTGTTTTGCCCAGTCTCCCTATCTGGGGAAGTAGTGTCGACCAAGGTGAGTAATCTCGAGAGGAGCCAATCATGAAAAAACGAGCCGTGTTCATCCAGGGGCTCTCGTTTCTAATCCTGATGCTCGTTCTTCTCCAGCCGTTGAGCGCCCAAAAAAAAGTCCTAGGCCTTCTGAACTATGATACCTCCGTCCCCTTCGGGAACACCAAGGACTTCTCGGTTTCGCAGATCAGCTGGCTGGGAATATCCGGTCAATTGAGATACTTTCTCAACCCAAAATTGTCGGCCGGCTTATACTTTGGACTCCAGGTCTTCCACGGCGACACGGCAAAAACCGCATCAATAGATTTAAAGGACGAGTTCTCGGGCGCGATAACTGGAAATCAGGCCCGCTACATCAATACTATCCCGATCATGCTGGGCGTTCACTTCTACGCCGGCAAAGACCCTGGAACTCAAGCCTATATTGGATTGAACGCGGGAGTGTTCGGGGTCCTGGAGAGAGTTGACATTGCCCTCTTTTCAGTGGATCAGTTCGTCTGGCACTTCGGGCTGGCCCCCGAAATCGGCGTGATCCTGCCGCTGGGCTATAACTTCAGCCTGACGGCTGTGGTGAGGTACAACCACGCCTTCAATGCCGGTCAGCCTCTTGCCGGTCAATCACCGGCCCAGTCCTACTTGAGCATGAGTATCGGGCTCGGGTATACACACTATTTCTTCTCCTTGTTCTAAGCCATCCTGATGGACTTCCGGCGCTTCCATAGACAAAAACATTTCCAAATGCTAATATGGATCTGCTGAACGTCATTGCGGCGAGAAAAATTCTTTCCGGCTAAAGGAGGTCAGGATGAAACCCATAAGGCAAATAACATTGCTTCTGTTCATCGCGGCCGCAGTCTTTGCCCAGACAGAAGACCTTGGCCAGAATGTTTTTTACAATAACGAAGGCGATATTGCGTTGGCCGTTGATGCCGGGTTAGCTGTCCGAAAACTAGACAGTCCTTATGTCATGTTTATGCTTTTCATGGCCTCGCAATCCGGCGCCAGCCTCACCGTGCAAAGAGAGGACATCGTGATGATCTATAAAGAGCAAGAATACAAAATGCCCTCTCTCGAAGAATGGAGGAAAGATTATAGGGGAGCCCGGAACGACATTGAAATCTACGCCCGGCTGGGGAAGGAGTCCTTGGCTTTATCCAAAATGAGATTTTATCGCTTCAACTGGACATATGATTTCTATCCCGTCTTAGGCGGAGCCCCTCTCCCGGCCGACGAGTTGTCCATGGCCAGTACCATCGGTGCCAGAACAAAGATTTACTTCAAGAATCCGGGCTTCCAAAAAGGTGCTGAGCTCATTATCAAAGTCAAGGACCACAAGAACCCAGAAATCAACGGCTTCTGTGCGGTCATCCTTAAGTAAATCGAAGCCAAAGCTGCAGCGCTAATCCCGGAGCCCCAACAATGACGTCAAAATTGTGTTCAGGGCTGGCCAAAAATCTGCTAAAATGAAAACACCACAGGATTGAGCTATGGCCACACCTCTCGAAAAATGGGTCGAAGAGCAGGCCCGCCTTTTTCAGCCAAAGCAGGTGTACTGGTGCGACGGGTCGGAAGGAGAAGCGCGCCGAATTATCGAAATGGGGCTGAGGGAAGAAAAAATCGGCCAGCACGATGTTTTCCGCGAACTCAACCAGGAAATCTGGCCAAAATCCTATCTCCATAGGAGTCATCCCTCCGATGTGGCCAGAACCGAGCACTTGACCCATGTTTGTCACTCCGACCGGGATGCCACCGGGCCAAATAACAACTGGATGCATCCCGGGGAGGCTAAGAAAATTCTGACTCAGCTGTCGAACGGTGCCATGCGCGGTAAAACGATGTACGTCCTGCCGTACATGATGGGCCATCCCGATTCCCCCTATGCCAAGGCCTGCGTCCAGATCACGGACGTATCCTATGTTGCCATCAGCATGAGGATCATGACCCGGATGGGTAAGAGAATTGTCGAAAAGATCGGGAGCGGCGAGAACTTCGTCAAGGGAATCCATTCTGTCGGCGACTTCGATCCCAACAAGCGTTTCATCATGCATTTCCCGGAGGAAAGCCTTGTCTGGAGTGTCGGTTCCGGATACGGTGGAAACGCCCTGCTCGGAAAGAAATGCTTCTCCCTGAGGATTGCTTCCTGGCTGGGATATAAGCAGGGCTGGCTGGCCGAGCATATGGTTATCATCGGCGTCGAAGACCTCCGGGGAAATGTGACTTATATTACTGCGGCTATGCCCTCTGCCTGCGGCAAGACGAACCTGGCCATGCTCGAATCTGCCCTGCCCGAATATAAGGTCTGGACACTCGGAGATGACATCGCCTGGTTAAATATTGGCCCTGATGGCCGGTTGTACGCGATCAACCCGGAGTCGGGTTTTTTTGGCGTAGCACCAGGAACATCGGCAAAGACCAACCCCAACATGATCTGGACCCTCAAGGCCTCAAACTTCTACCCTACGATATTCACCAATGTCGCCCTGAATCCGGACACGAATGAACCATGGTGGGAGGGCCTGGACGGCCCGGTGCCGGAGCATCTTCTCGATTGGCAGGGAGAGCTGTGGGACCCTAAGAAAAAAACAAAGGCCGCCCACCCGAATTCCCGTTTTACCGTTTCTCTGTATAATTGCCCCACGCTGTCCCGCGAATACGATAATCCCAGGGGTGTACCTATCTCCGCAATTATCCTGGGCGGAAGGCGCTCGAAGCTCATCCCTCTCATAATCGAGGCCTTCAACTGGGAGCACGGCGTATTCCTGGGAGCGAGGATGGGATCTGAAACGACGGCGGCCGCCGCCGGAAAGGTTGGCGTCCTCAGGAGGGACCCGATGGCCATGCTTCCGTTCTGTGGCTACAACATGGGCAACTATTTCAGGCACTGGATCAGCATGGGACGGCTTCTCGCCCGTCCGCCAAAAATTTATTCGCTCAACGCCTTCCGGGTGAACGAGAAGGGCGAATTCCTCTGGCCCGGATTCGGCGAAAACATCCGCATTTTAAAATGGATTGTCGACCGGGCTAACGGCCGCGCAGCTGCACGGGAGACTCCACTGGGCTTGGTTCCCGATCTCAACGACTTTCCGCTGGAAGGATTAAGCATCCCCAGAAGCAACCTGCAGAAACTATTTGAGGTCAACCCCGGGGAGTGGTCCTCCGAGCTCGAGGACATCAAGAAATTCCTCGGTCAGTTCGGACCCCACATGCCGTACGAGATTTGGCAGAGCTACGACACGATGGCGCCGCGGTTGAAGGCCTGACACGGAAGCTGATTCCCGATGTACCTTGGAATAGATTTTCTCGTCAGCCCCAGTCTCAAACCGTTCGTGGCCGAAGTGAATGTCGGGCTTCCCGGCGGGGCTGAGGAATACGAGCGGACTCATCTCGTTTTCTTTCAAGAACCCTCTGATATCTTTTCAAGGATCGAGGAAATATCCAACAGAGTCTACCGCCGGCCATTCAAGGACTATCTCGACTCTCTCCCGTTTATCAAAAGCCTGAAGACCTTGAAGATCTGGATGGATGGGGAGGGCCCCTTTCCCCTTGAATTGCATCCTGGACTGCGGCTTGAGGACAAATGGGTTCAATATCAGATCCTCAGTCCGCTTGTGCCCATGCCCGAGACTATGGTCTTTGACCCCAGGAGCTTGGACACGGCGGAGATATTTCTCCGCCAAAAGGGTCGTCTGGTTCTGAAGCGGCGGCTCGGACGCGGAGGCAGGAATTTTCAGGTCATCGACAGTCCTCTGGCTCTCAGTGAGGCGAGGTCAGAGGTTCGGCCCTCTGTTCTTCAGGAATATATTGATTCGAGAACCCAGGGATATATTTTTTCGGTGCGTTCTGTGGCTTTTGGCGGAGAGCATGTCTGCCTGTATGCCAATCTGTCGCGCCGCGACTATTCTAACCACGGCATCCTGGCCTATGTCGTAGAAGGCGATCATTTCAGGCTAACCAACCCAATATTTGAAACCGAATATTTTAGGCAGAAGTCCTGGGAGGCCAAAATCTGGTTCGAGGAAGCTGAGCCGGCTTATCTCTACCACAATCTCTACGAGGATGAGGTGGCCCGGACTGCACTCATTCTTCCGGGCGGTCTCTTCAGGGCCATCCAAGCGCTGTCCATAAAAATCGAGAGATTCTACGACAATCTGGATTTGAACTCGCTTCCCCTGGCGCCTTTCGAGGAAAAAGCCTGAAGTTTCAGGCCGCCTCTTCTTTTGATTCTCCGAGCTTGCTCACGGCATAGTACATTGAGGCAAACGCACAGCGAATCCACATCACCGCGGGAATGACGCCTACGCCTAAACAGATCAGGCCGGCAATGACCACGCCAAAGGCCAACAATCCCATAAAGAAAATGCTGGTGGCGTGTCCGCGTGTCATCCGCCAGCTCTCTTTTACGGCTTCCACCGGCTCCATCTTCTTGTCAACGACAAGATACCGGACAAAGGCCAGCCGGCAGGCAAAAATGATACCCGGAACGATCAGCAGGAAGATGCCGATGCCGATGATCGCGACGACAAGCAGGTGCGCCAGGACCACATTCAAGAAGTTCTCGAATGTCGAGAACATGTCTTTGACTTCAACCGGTTCGTTCCGGACAGCTTTCAGAAAAACCAGAGCCGCGCCATAGGTGATGGGAGCAAATAAAAGAAGCCAATAGGCAAAGGAAAACATCCTTAAAAGGATCCCCCCAGCCGTCTCACGGCCGTCCAGCGATTGAATCATGCCGATCGGAGTCAGGACGACGCCGACAATAACCGTGACAAGAAAAAGGTCCAGGAAAAACTTTTTCATCCGCTGCCAGCCAAAGCTGTAGGTTGAGCCGGCAGTCGGGCTAAGGACCAGGACTTTTTTTGTCTCTTCACTCATGTTAGCCTCCTGTATTCTCTGCCAAAATTTTTTTCTTTCACGCCCTTAAAATAAGTCAAGAAAATCGCCTTTTCTACCACCGAAAGTTGGATTTGATGAAAACACGACTTTGGTCGGGTTTACTGTTTCAGGAGAAAATTTTATTTATCTTGAGGAAATATCAGTTTTTTGTATACTCTAAAACAGGATGGACGAATGACCCTTTGAAGCATGAATAACCTGCTTACAATTGCAGCCCTTGTCATTTCGCTATTCATAGGCTTGTCGGCTGTCCTGATCGCCTACCAACTGCAAAAAAAGCACAAGCTTTCTTACCTCTCCACCTACCTCTATTTCCAGATATTCATCAATGTCTATGGGACCTACGGAATATCCGGCCAGGTGATGGCCAAGAGGATTCTCGAACAGCACCAGTCCTCCTTTCAGACGATCGAGATGATTAGCCATTTTTTCTCTTTTCTTGGCCTGCCTTTCCTGATCCTAGCCTGGTATATGTTTCTCCGGTTAGGCCGCGAAATCGTCCAGAAAAATGTTTCCCGGGCCCTGACTCTGGGTTACTTTCTTGCCACGAGCATCATCTTTTTCGCTTATGGGCTTGCCATTGTTTGGGCCAACCTATCCCCGTTTACAGGTGAGCAACACGCTTTATTTTCAGAAGCGGTCCTGTTCCTCTATGCAATCCTGGAAATACTCGTCCTGGCGATAGCCCTGGGCCTGCTTTTATTCCATGCCAAGAACATCGCTGAGGAAAGGAATCGGCGAGCCGTGCGCCTTTTTGTCTATCTCAACATTATCGCCTATTCGGCAAGCATCGCTCTCTCACTCCTGTCCAACCGAGGCTCCGTGCTGGCCGCTGTTTATATGCTGGCTTTCTTTTCTGC
>CAZLFV010000014.1:16943-40679 GCA_964558915.1 uncultured Eubacteriales bacterium
TGTCCAACCGAGGCTCCGTGCTGGCCGCTGTTTATATGCTGGCTTTCTTTTCTGCAAATCTCATCCCTCTTCTCTACTGGAGAAGGACCCTCGCAAAGTTTGCTGTCGCTCCATCTCTTCAGAAAATCGGGCCCGAGATCATGACGCGGTTCCTCGAGGATTACAAGATTTCCAAAAGAGAAGAGGAGGTGATTCACCATTTATGTGCGGGGAGAACAAACAAGGAGATCAGCGAAGCCCTGTTCATATCGCTGCAGACGGTGAAAGATCACATTTACCGGGTCTATCAGAAGACCGATGTCAGAAACAGGGTCCAGTTGATCAACCTGATCCAGAGTTATAAAAGCGAGGACCAAGACCGCGCTTAAGACTTCTTGAACGGACGCTATTTCCAGTAACTCGAGACGAATCGCTCGACTTCAGGGATCCCGCCTTGGTAGATTAGATAGCCGTTGTGGGGCTCCCGCCCGGTGATCTCGCCGGCGATCGGCGTCAGCATGATGTCTTTGACCTTATCCAAGTCACGGGTCTGGCCGAGGGCCCAGCCGAGCTTGACGTAGGCGACCTCGGGCAGCATGTTGGCCGCCGGCACAACGCCCAGCTCCATGATGTCCCTGCCCGTGTCATAGACATACATCTGGACATAGCCCCAAAGGGTTTGGACCGTCATGTACATCGCAATGCCGTTTTCGGCAGCGCGTTTTAAAGATGGGTAGAGCGGTTTGTTGACGTGGCCAAGGCCGGTTCCCGCAATGACGATCCCCCTATAGCCGTTATCAATCAGCGACTCGATGATGTCCGGCTTCATGTTGGGATAGTAATAAACAATCGACACCTTCTCTTCAAAATTCGTATTGATTGTGACGCTCTTATCGGCGCGCCTCCTCTTGTAGTCGTCCCGCAGAGGAATGATCTTTTCCCGGCTGACCATGGCGATCGGGATATCCCCGATGGTCCGGAACGTGGAGCGATAGGAGGAGTGCATCTTCCGCACGCGCGTGCCGCGATGGAGCAGGTCGTACTGGTCGCTGGTCGGGCCGAACATGCAGACCATGACTTCGGCGATATCGCTTTCGGCGGCGGCCTTGGTAGAGGTGATCAAGTTGAGAGCGGCGTCAGAGGACGGCCGGTCACTGGAGCGCTGGGAGCCGACCATGACAATCGGAACGGGCGAATTCTGGACCATGAAGGAGAGAATGGCAGCGGTGTGGTGCATCGTGTCTGTGCCGTGGCCGATGACAATTCCCTGGACGCCCTTCTCGATCTCCCGGCCGATCGCCCTCGCGGTTCCGACCCACTGCTCTGGTCCCATGTTTTCGCTGAAGACGCCGTAGAGTTTTTCCGTCTCCAGGTTGCAGATTTCGGCCAGCTCCGGGACCGAGCCGTAGAGTTCGCCGGGGGTGAAAGCGGGGATGACGGCTCCAGTCCTGTAATCGAGCCGGCTGGCAATTGTCCCTCCAGTTCCGAGCAGTTTCACGCGCGGCTTCTTGGGGTCATACGGGAATTCCTTCTCCGGGATCTTATAATGGGCTTCCTTATAGCCGATCTCTTTGATTTCCTCCACTGTGGCAACGGTAATCCCGATGTTATAGCCATTGCGGAGCTTGAGGACGATGTGCTTGTCGTCCGCGGTTTCAGACCGGGGCAGGATGATCCCGATAAACTTTCCTCGGGTCGTCGTCACCTCAGCATCGCTCCAGACACGAACGCCGCAGGATTTAAGAAGGGAGAGAGCCTCTCCTCGATAGCCTTTATAGAGATCGTTCATTGCCGTTCCCCTGTGTTTCTCATCTTAAGGATCACAGAATCGATCCCATGGCCTGGTGCAAGAACAACACCACTTTTTCTCCCGGCGCCTTTCCTCTCAGGTCGGACATCAATTTTCCCATGAGATAACGGAACTTCTTGTCCGGATCCTGGGGCTCGCGATCCCTGTGGATGAGGACATACTTTTGCACCAAATCCTGAATTTCGTCGTCCCCTAGCCGGCGGATTCCCAGCGCCTCGACCGCCACGCCGGCATCTGTGTTGTCGGCTGCCATCATCTTGAGAATCGCCGGAAAGGCTTCCCTGGCAAATTCTCCTTCGCTGTATCGTTTAAACAGATCGATCAAGGATTCATCGCCAAGGAGCGAAACGGGCAATCTCTTCCTTTCCAAGTGCTTTAGGGTTTGGCTCAGGACAACCGCTGCTAATTTGGGACTCAAAGGGAGCGTCTCCACGATCTTCTGGAACACAACGGCGCGGTCATTGAGGACCAGACGCTCGCTGATTTCGGCGGGGAGGCCGATCTTCTTGTAGAATTCCCGGCGCTGCCACGGGGCCTGGGGAAGTTGGCTCAGGGCCCGTTCTATCCGTTCCTCGGCCACCCCCACCGGAGGCATGTCTGTATCAGGGTACATCCTGTCAGGACCGGGCAGAATCCGCTCAAACCCGTTGATGCCCGACCGAAAGGCCTGCCGCGTTTCGTTGGGAATGCCGTCCGCCGCCTCTCTGGCCCTGATGATGATTTCCCCGACTGCCGTTTCTGAATCCTTCTTATCTCCCCAGACAAGAACGATGACATCATCCTTTTGGGCTCGAACAGCGGAGGTGATGTTTTGCCATTCCGAGCTGGAAATACGGCTATCCTTCATTTCACTATGGACAATATTGGGAAGCTCATCGAGGCAGGCGATGACCCGGACTCTGTCGGAGACCTCGCTGGCCAGGTCTCTTCCCGGCTGAAGAGGAAAGGTCAGAATGCCTTTAAATCCCGTCAGACCGACAGCCATCACCCGCCAGCCTCTTTCTACAGCGCGGCGGACCGGCTCGAAGCCCGTATTTTTCAGAATATCAGTCACTTCAGCAGAAGAGGACTCCACGTTGTCCTTGCTGATTCCCCTCCTTTGCAGCTCATCCCTGAGCTCGAGAAGGTTCCACTGCCTGAGCGCCTCAAAATGGGTGAGGGCAGGGATGTAAGGGATCTTGTGAACGCCCTTGATTTCCACCCGTGCTCCTCCCTTAACGCTCACGTTGACGTCCTGGCGCGCCCTTCCGATCCCCGTCCTGACCTTGCCCGTCGACCTGGCCAGCTCGCGCAAAATTTCAGCGACCTCGGCGACTTCCCAGGGCGCCCGCATATCAGGATAGGTCACCGTCTCGATCAAGGGGATACTTAATCGATCGGTCTTATAGACTCTGCGGTGGCCCTTGTCGCTGACTTCCCGGCAGGCGTCTTCCTCCAGCCCGAGCTGCCGGATGTTGATCCTCCTATCCTTGTAAGGAATCCAGCCGTCCGTCCCGAGGATGGTAGTGCGCTGAAAACCGGCGGGGATGCTGCCGTCCAGATATTGCTTGCGCGAAATGTGGAGCTCGCCAACGATATTGCATTGGAGGAGAAGGGCGACCTCGAGGGCGATATCGAGCGCTTCCTGGTTCAGCTCAAACGGAGGAGTGTCATCCATCTCATAGGTGCAGACATTTGCCCTATTGAGCTGATAGATAATCTCTTTGCGCGTCTTGAATTCCATCAGGGCCGTGCCGTCGTATTCGCCGAGCTCCGAAAGCGTCGGCCGCATATGTCTCAGCACCTCGGCATGGTATTCCTCGAAGTATTCTCCAGCCGGGCAGCGGCAGAAGAGTTTTTTTTCTGTCTTCAACTGCTGGTGGATTTCGAGGCCGGATTTAAACCCCATCTCGAGGTAGTCTTTTTCCTTGAGATCTCCGTAGTCCGCTATTTTGGGCATGTTACGAAATTCAAGTTTATATCATAACAAAATCGGATGGTTCAAGCACGGAGCCGACTGAGAAGCTCGTCGTTTTCTCCCCTCAGGAGCTCGGAACGGGCAGGGAGGAGGCGGCCATGGTAGGACTTGAACACTCTGTGCCCAACCCGGTTGGATGTCCTCCCGACAAGGATGAGGATAATATCACGCTCATCCCGCTTAAGCAGAGCATGACGCAAGTCATCGAGTGTCGCAAAACTTGAGCCACGGTGGAGCCGACTACCCACCCAGATAAAAGCGGGGCTCAAAAGTAAAGCCAGTACCAACCCACAACAATTCCTCCGATGATGAGCAAGATTTTCTGTTACATCCCTAAGAACTCCTCCGTCTTTTCATGGAGATCAAGATTCCATGAGTGGCTGCCTCTTTTCAGGCGTCAACCATGTTGTTTTTGTATCCTTCAACTGGCCTCGGCGGATTCCTCGGGCTTTTCCCAATTGAGTATCGCGATCATGCCTTCTTCCGGCGTCCGGGCAGTTCTTAAACTCTGGAGGAGATGCCTGTTTTGAGCGGCCCGGCTGGCGAGGCCGAGGAGCTGGACTTGGACATCGGGAGTGTGGGCCGGAGATAAAATCAAGAAGACAATTTCAACTGGCTTCTCTGTAGCGACATCAGAGACGCCCCCTCTTGTTAACCCAAGAGCAATCAACGGCTTTTGAAGTTCAGTAACCCGGACATGGGGAAAGGCCACACCTTCGTTGAGAAAAGTTGAGCCCTGTTCCTCTCGTTTGATGATGTCAGCATACAATCCTTCCAGGTCCGTGATACCATTCTCCTTGCCGATGGCTGCAGCGAGTGTTCGGAGGACTGTTTCTTGTTGGACTGGGATGTCCCAGATAATGATGCGTCGGGCTGATAACGCCAGGCTCAGCGTTGGCTGAAGCGGAGAAGCAAATTTCGTTTCAGCTGCGATCGCGGCTTCCGGCATTCCTTCTGGGATCTCAACTGCCGGTTTAATTAGGGCGGGTATCTCCTTGCGGGTATCGAGGACGATGATCGTGACTCCTCTCGCGCTCTTGATCAGGCTCTTGATGATGTTCTTATTCCTTCCTAACCTTTTCCAGAGGGGTTTTGCGGTCGGGCTCCCGACGACAATATGGCCCACGCGGTATTCCTTGGCAAACCTGAGAATGGTATCAGCCACATCTTCTCCCCTATAGGTGAAGACCATGGCGCCCAATTGCTTGGCCAGAGTCAAAGTCTCAGAGAGGATTCGTTGAGTCCGGGCATCGATGACCGTGGCTTCTTCAGATTCAGTCTGGACATAGACGGCATACCAGTTCCGGTTGAGTTGTCCGGCCAAGCGGGAAGCATACCGCAGCAGCTTCTCGCTGTTCGGGCCGTGTGAGCTCAAGCAGACCATGACTTGGTCTGGCGCAGCACTGGCTTCTTCCTCGGATGTTTCCCGCCTTCTGAGGTCGATCTGCGAAGCCAGTTCACGAAGCGTTAATTCCCTGAGTTTTTCCAGGTTCGAAGAGATAAAAAAATTGGCCAAAGCCATTTCGATTCGATCCTTGGGGTAGATTTTGCCCTCTTCCAGGCGTTTTCGCAGATCCTCCGTGGTCAGGTCGACGTCCACGATCTGATCGGCCTCGGCCAGGACTGAATCGGGGAGCCGTTCGCGAACCTTCACTCCGACTGCCTTCTCGACCGTGTTGTAAAGGCTCTCCAAGTGCTGGACGTTCATCGTGCTGATGACATGGATGCCTGCCGCCAGGACATCCTGAACGTCCTGATATCGTTTCGGATTCTTGCTTCCCGGGACATTCGTATGGGCCAGCTCGTCGATCAGGGCCACCTGCGGCTTGCGGAGCAGGATGGCGTCCACGTCCATTTCTTCCACGATCACGCCGTGATATTCCTGGCGGCGCCTGGGGACGATTTCCAGGCCTTCAGCGAGCTTGGCGATATCGGACCGGCCGTGTGCTTCCAGCAAACCGATCACCACATCGATCCCTTCATCCTTGAGCCGATGTCCTTCCAGGAGCATCTGGTAGGTCTTGCCCACTCCTGCACAGTAGCCGAGATAAACTTTCAGCCTGCCCCGCTGGGAACGGCGGATCATTCTGAGGAAAGAGTCGGCTCTATCTTTTGCCATTTTCTTTACCAGTATAATCATCCAGAGCCAGGTTGAGCAACAGGACATTCACTCGGGGTTCGCCGAGGAGCCCCAGGAACCGGCCCTCGGCGTAAGCTGCAGTCTGCTTGAGGACAGCCGTTTCGTTCACTCCGCGGGCCCTGGCAACACGGGCAGCCTGCAGGCGGGCGTTTTTCAGGCTGATATGAGGATCGAGGCCGCTGGCTGATGTCGTTACGGCATCGGCGGGCACCAGGACATCCGGGCCGAGGTTGTTTTCTCTCCTGTAATCAAAAATGCGCAGGCGAACTTCATTAATCAGGTCTTTCGACAGGGGTCCAAGGTTGCTCCCGCCTGAACGGTTAGCCTCATATCCTTGACCCGCAACCGAAGGACGGGGATGAAAATATTCGGGTCCAGAAAATCCTTGCGAGATCAGGCTCGACCCGACGATGACCCTGTCTCGCACTATCAGCGAACCATTGGCCCTGGCCGGAAATAATCCCTGGCTCAGAACCCAGACAGATAATGGATAAACACCGCACACAATTACAGCCAACGCTAATGTGGCGACGAGCGAGATACGGATTTCTCGAAGCATGTTTTTCATGTCCGGCTATCCTTAATCATCCTAGACCAGGTGAAGGGCATTCACGATAAGATCCACGAGTTTGATCCCCGGAAACGGAGCGATGAGGCCACCAAGGCCATAAATGAGAAGATTGCGGCGAAGGAGCGAGCTGGCTCCCAGCGGTCGAAAACGGACTCCCCGCAGGGCCAGCGGAATGAGAGCAATGATGATGAGAGCATTAAAGATCACTGCGCTGAGGATGGCGCTGAGCGGCGACCTGAGGCCCATGATATTAAGCGGGGCGATAACCGGGAACACGCTGGCCAGCATAGCCGGGAGAATGGCAAAGTACTTGGCCACATCGTTGGCGATGCTAAACGTTGTCAGCGCTCCTCGGGTGATGAGCATTTGCTTGCCGATCTCGACAACTTCGATCAGTTTAGTCGGGTTGGAATCGAGGTCGACCATGTTCCCGGCTTCTTTGGCGGCCTGTGTCCCTGTGTTCATCGCCACTCCCACATCGGCCTGAGCGAGTGCAGGCGCGTCGTTGGTGCCGTCGCCCGTCATGGCGACCAGATGCCCCGCTGCCTGCTCTTTCCGGATGAGGGTCAGCTTGTCTTCCGGTTTCGCTTCTGCGATAAAATCATCCACGCCCGATTCTCTGGCGATGGCGGCTGCCGTCAGCGGGTTGTCTCCGGTGATCATCACTGTCTTAATCCCCATTGCTCTGAATCTTTCGAAACGGTCCTTGAGCCCGCCTTTGACAATATCCTTCAAGTGAATCGTACCCAGGACTTTGGCCCCTTCAGCAACCAAGAGCGGAGTTCCTCCGGAGAAGGAGATCAGGCTCACCATATCCAGGATTTCCGTGGAGCAAGATTTCCGGATGAAGGCACTTATTGCATCCGGAGCTCCCTTGCGAATCTGCCGGCCGTCGATGTCCACACCGCTCATCCTCGTCTGCGCCGAAAAAGGAATGAATTTTGCATTCGGCATCTCGGAAATTGAACGCCCCCTTAATCCGTATCGCTTGGCCAGGACAACGATACTCCTCCCTTCCGGGGTTTCGTCAGCCAGGGAGGCAAGCTGGGCCGCATTGGCGAGTTCCTCGACCGAAACTCCCGGCGCCGACCGGAATTCAGCGGCCTGCCGGTCCCCCAAAGTGATGGTCCCCGTCTTATCCAGCAGCAAAACATCCACGTCTCCGGCTGCTTCGACGGCCCGACCGCTCATGGCTAAAACGTTCCTCTGAACCATGCGGTCTATTCCGGCGATTCCGATCGCACTCAGCAGGCCACCGATTGTTGTCGGGATCAGACAGACGAGAAGTGCCACGAGCACGGTGGCTGTCAGTGCCACGCCTGAATAAAGGCCAAACGGTTTCAAGGTGATGACTGCGACTAGAAATATGATTGTCAGCGCTGAGAGGAGGATTGTCAGAGCGATTTCGTTCGGGGTTTTTTGGCGCTTAGCGCCCTCGATAAGTTTGATCATCCGGTCCAAGAAACTTTCGCCGGGGTTAGCGGTCACGCGCGCTTTGATCGTATCCGAAAGGACTCGAGTACCTCCGGTGACCGCACTGCGGTCGCCGCCCGCCTCGCGAATGACCGGAGCGGACTCTCCTGTGATAGCGGATTCATCGACAGTCGCCACGCCTTCGATTATTTCGCCATCCGCCGGGATGATTTCCCCAGCGGAAACAACAAACAGGTCGCCCCTCCGCAGTCCTTCAGCTCGGATTTTTTCAACAGTGCCGTCGTTTTTCAGGCGGTTAGCAAGAGTCCGAGTGCGCGTCTTGCGGAGCTCAGCGGCCTGCGCTTTGCCCCGGCCTTCAGCCATGGCTTCTGCGAAATTGGCGAAGAGTACCGTGAACCACAGCCAGAGAGAGATTTGGAGAACAAATCCCGTCGGCTCATTCCCAGACTCGAAAAAAAGCCCGAGCGTCGTGATGATCGCTCCCACTTCGGTGACAAAGATGACCGGATTTTTGATGAGCGAAAGGGGATTCAATTTGAGAATAGCATTGGCCATTGCATCCGCCACAATCCGACGGTCAAAGAGAGAATAGCTTCTTGCTGCCACGGATTTTTAGTCCTTTAATAAAGCACGGTCGATCCTGACATCAGGAAATGCTCGACAATAGGGCCAAGGGCCAGTCCGGGCAAGAATGTCAGAGCTCCGACGATCAGGATGGTCGCCGCCAAAATGATGGTAAACATTACGCCTCCCACCGGAAAGCTTGCTCCCGTCGGAGGAATGAATTTTTTTCTGGCCAAGTTGCCGGCCAAAGCCAGAACAGGCACTATCATAATAAAGCGCCCCAAAAGCATGGCCAGGGCCAATGTGGTATTGTACCAGGGGGTATTCCCGTTGAGGCCGGCAAAAGCGCTGCCGTTGTTTCCCGCCGCTGAAGAATAGGCGTAGAGAATCTCGCTCAGGCCGTGAGGTCCGGAATTATTCAACCCGGCCAGCCCCCATTTGCTCACTGAGGCCCAAGCCGAGAATCCCAGAATACTAAAGATCAAGACGAGCACCGCAAGCACACTAACTTTGACATCATAGGATTCAATTTTCTTCCCCAGGTACTCTGGCGTTCGCCCCGTCATCAAGCCAGTGAGGAAAATGGCCAGCACTGCGAAAATAAGAATTCCATACAATCCAGCTCCGACTCCGCCGAAAATCACCTCGCCAAGCTGGATATTGAGCAACGGGACCAACCCGCCCAAGGGAGTAAAAGAATCATGCATGGAGTTGACCGCTCCACACGAGGCGGCCGTCGTGATCGTGGCAAAAAGCGCAGAATTGAAGCTTCCGAAACGGACTTCCTTCCCTTCCATGTTTCCGTCAGCCGGGTCCACGCCAAGGGCCTTGAATCGGGAATTGCCGGCGCTTTCAGCCCACCAGCAGATCAAAAGAACAGCCAGAAAGAGGATCGCCATGGCCGCCCAGACAGCCCAGCCGTGGCGCTGGTTCCTCACTTTTCTTCCAAGGTAATATGTCAGGGCGCTCGGGATCAACAAGATGGAGAGCATTTGAATAAAGTTTGAGAGGGGCGTCGGGTTCTCATAGGGATGAGAAGAGTTTGCATTGAAAAATCCGCCTCCGTTCGTCCCCAGAAGCTTGATCGCGACTTGCGAAGCTGCGGGGCCTTGGGCGATGGTTTGAGCATTGGCTTTTAAGCCCTGGACTACCTGGGATTCAAGGGGAAGCGCTGTCTCATAAGGCTTGAAGTTTTCGATGATTCCCTGCGACGTCAGAAAAAGCGCGAAAATAAGGCAGATCGGGAGCAGGAGATAAAGATTGATTCGGACAAGATCAGCCCAGAAATTCCCGATGGTTTTGGCCGAATTCCGGGCGATGCCCCGCACAAGGGCTGCGGCCACGGCAACGCCCACGGCTGCGGACACGAAGTTATGGAAGGCCAACCCGACCATTTGGGAGAAGTAAGACAGGGTCGACTCGCCCCCGTAGTTCTGCCAATTTGTATTGGTTGCAAAACTTGCCGCGGTGTTGAAAGCGAGGTCTGGGCGGACGGCGCCAAATCCTTCAGGATTCAGCGGAAGAATATGCTGGAACCGGAGGAGGGCATAGGTGAACAACAGTCCGACCAGACTGAACGTGAAAAGAGATAGGCTATATTGTCTCCAGTTTTGCTCTTTTTCGGGATTAAGATTGAAAAAACGGTAAAATAGCCGCTCTATAGGCTTGATGACCGGGTCCAGAAAAGTCTTTCCCCCCGGTTCCAAGACACGGACGAGATAAAGACCGACCGGTTTGGTAAGAAGCAGGAGAACAAGCATATAAAGGAGGAGTTGGATCCAACCATAAAGGTTCATCGGGCCGTTCCTCCGTTAAATCCTTTCGGGTCGAATCACCGTGAAAAATAAATATATGATCAGAGCTAGCCCGATGATGATTCCCAGGATGTTTGACATCTTTCAAAGCCTCTCACAAGCGCGCGAATAGAGATAGCAGAGTCCGAAAAAAACAACCGAAACCAAAATATAGATAAGATCGGTCACGGGCGCATTTCCTTTTTCGAAACGCGGTCTGCCCTTCTGACGGTAAATGAAAATGTGGACCCTTGTCCTTCCCGGCTTTCAACGCCGACGATTCCGCCGTGTGCTTCCACGATTTCTTTGACAATGGCCAGGCCGAGTCCGGCTCCTGTTTCTTTCCCTTGGTCAGGGACACGAAAAAAAGGGTCAAAAATTCTTGGAAGATAATCGCTGGGAATTCCCCTTCCGGTGTCTAAGATGGAAAACTGGACAAATTCCTGCTCGACCTTTGCACTTAGGACAATTTTCCCGCCCGGGGATGTATACTTGAACGCGTTTGTGAGCAGGTTGCTGAAAACGTGGTTGATACGAGTGGGGTCGACCCAGACCTCCGGGAGATCTTCGGGCAGCTCAACGCTTAAGGCGAGTCCCTGGTCTTGGGCCGTTCTTCGAAACGGTTCCAGAGCTTCCAATACCATCGAGCGGGCGGAGACGATATGGAATTCCATCTGATCGCGGCCAGATTCGATCCGGCTGATATCGAGAAGGTTAGTCAGGATGTCATGCAACCGGTCGCTGTCCTCCCTGGCGGCTACCAGCAGCTCAACCTGTTTCTCAGTGAGGGGGCCAACCTTTTCTTCGAGCAGAAGGTGGATGGCCATTCGAATGGACGTGAGAGGAGTCTTCAGTTGATGGGAGACGGTTGATATGACACTCCCCTTTATTTCGTCCTGTTGCCGGAGCTGGGTGACATCCTGAAAGACAAGGATAACCCCTGTCGGTTGTTTCCCGGCGTCCAGAATCGGTGCGGCTTCCGGACGAAAGTAGCGTTCCTCACCTTTGACAAAATGCTGAATCACATTGTGCGGGCTCTTGTGCGGGAGGGACTGTCCTGTTCTCAGAGCCGCGTTGAAAAGGTTGGCGATCCATCCCGATGGCAGGTCAAAAATCTTTGTCTTGGGCCAGAGCCCGAAGGTTGTCCGGGCCGATTCGGTGGCAACCTCGACTGTTCCTTCGAGGTCAACGATGGCCACTGCATCAGGGAGGCTGTCAAAGGCTCGTTGGGTCGCCCGCTGGACGCGATTGAACTTGGCCTGGTCAGTCCGCCGGAATTCCCTGAGGCTTGCGGCCATGGCATCGAACGCCTCGGAAAGATGCCCGATCTCGTCGCGGGAATCGCTTCTGATGACCAGGTCAAGGTTTCCGCGCCTGATCTCGTCGGCGCTTCGGATCAGGCTCTGGATCGGACGCAGAATCCATCTCCGCGTGAAAACAATAAACCCGAAGGCAATCAATGTTCCGGCCACCAAGAAAAAATACATCTGCCTTCTCGCGCTCGCTGCGCTCAGGCGGGCGAGGTCATTCGCGTCACTCATATTTTGCTGGTTCATCCCGAGGATCGCGTCGGCGGTGTCCTTAATCTGACTGAATAACGGCAAGAGGCTGGTGAAATAGGCATCTCGACGGCTGGCGATCGTCTCCTCCTGGTCCTCGATGCGTCTTAATACTTTTTTATACTGGCCGTAGAGTTCCTGAAGCCGGGCCGCTTTTTCGGCCTCCCCTGGAAGAGTGATTGTATTCAGCTCGACTTGGAGAGCCTTCTCAAAAGTCTCTTCGTTCTTGCGGATAAGGGCCTCTCCTTCCGGGACGTATCCAAGGAGATTAAAAAGAATTCCGCTGTCCGTGCGTTCGAGGGCTTCCTTCATCTGCTGGCAGGCGATGACACTCCGGTAATTCTCCCGCAGGATAACGTCGATCGAGGCTCCGAGATTGGTAAATTGCAGAATGCTTTGAAGGCCTACAGCCGCGATGATCACCAGTAATCCGCCGAATCCCAAAGATATCTTTTGGCGGAGTCCGAGCATTGTTTTCTCCTTTACATCTAGAATTAAAGCAAGAAATATGCCAGTTTGGGATTTCTTTAAATGATTGAAATATAATAAGCTTAAGTCAATTAGAAGGAGTGGACCATTGCATTTTTCAAAGTCTGCAGGAAGAAAGTGTTGAAAATTGCAAGGGCGACTCAGTCCCTAAATTCCATACTTTTTTCGGCGACGCCAGAGTGTCGCTTGATCAATGCCAAGAATGTCGGCGGCTTCCTGCAGTGATTTTGTATTGGCCAGAACCCGTCTGATATGTTGCTCCTCGATTTTTTCGATCGTCACAGGATCGCCTATTTTTGGCGATGAGTCACCCGTCATCAGGTTTGCGGGGAAACACTCCAGTCCGACTTGGTTGGACCGGCAAAGGATGGCGGCCCGTTCGATAACGTTGCTGAGTTCCCGGACGTTCCCCGGCCAATGACATCGCACGAGCGCCTCCAGTGCCTCTTTCGTGAATCCGATGTAAGACCGATGGTTGACCCGGCCAAAGAAGGCCAGCAATCCTTCAGCAAGCGTGAGCACATCATCCGGGCGCTCGCGCAAGGGAGGAATTTCGATCTGGATCACGTTGAGCCGATAAAAGAGATCTTCCCGGAACCGGCCTTCCTGGACAGCCTTTTCCAGGTTGATGTTAGTTGCGGCAATAATGCGCACATCGGCTTTGCGGGTCAGGCTATCGCCCACGCGTTCATATTCTTTGTCTTGGAGGAAACGCAGGAGTTTTGGCTGGAGAGAGAGGGGGAGGTCACTGATTTCGTCCAGAAAAAGCGTTCCTCCTTCGCAAGCAGCAATGCGGCCGGGATTGTCCTGGACCGCGCCAGTGAAAGCGCCTTTTATGTATCCGAACAGCTCACTTTCCAGAAGTTCGGAGGAGAAGGACGGACAGGAAATGATACTGATCGGTTTTGATGCCCGGGGGCTCCAGGAGTGAATCGCCCGAGCCAGGACGGTCTTGCCGGTCCCGCTTTCTCCTCGGAGCAGAATGGTCGCTTCGGACGAGGCGACCTGTCGGGCAAGATTTACAGCCTTCTGCATGACCGGACTGGTGCTCGCAAAATCGATCTCGGGATGAACCCGGCCCAGGGCCTCTTGCAGCGTTGCCACCCTTTGTTCGAGCGATCGCATTTCGAAGACCTTGCGCAGCGCTAGCTTTATCTGAGCCGGTGTGAATGGCTTGGGAATGTAATCGGTCGCCCCGCGCCGCATGGCTTCAACAGCCGTATCGATCGAAGCGTAGACTGTGATCACGATGATCTTGAGCCACGGCGTTGTGGCCAATAGAGCCGGAATGAGGTCAAGCCCATCATCCGTGCCGAGGCGCAAATCCACAAAGGCAACTTCGTAAGACTTCCGTGACGCTTCGGCCAGGGCATCCTGGAAGCTGCTGACAGCAGTGACCCTTTGGCCTTCCGCTTCGAGGCACAGCGACAAGGTTTTGCGGATGTTGGCCTCATCATCCACGACAAGGATATGAAGAGGCGCGGGAGACCGCTCGTCCGGGCGACACTGATTTTTTTCCATTTTTTTCTCGAAAGCCATGAGCGCATATCCAATGGCAATATAGACCCGGGGGGAAATCCCTGTCAATAGCTATGAATATCAGAATCGGCGAAGATCAAATCGATTTCCTCTGGTTCCGACAGAACATTGGGGCGGAAAAAGTTGCTATCCGGAAGTTTCTTTGGTATATTAAAAAATCAATTTTTATGGCTGCGAAAATGAGAGCTGCTGCCTGCAAGCACAAATGGATGATGACGAATATTCGCAGCGGCTATCTGGTCGTTGAGGGCTGCTTCCACTGCGGCAATAAGATTTCATTTTTTTCCACCGAGCCGGCTCCCCCGATTGATGAATACCGGGAAGGAGACCATTTTTGGAGTCATGTGGGGAACTTCCAGGCCTCCCGGTTTGACCTGAAATGCGAAATCTGCTCGCGAGAGGTTCCTCTCCATGAAATCACGGCCATGATGCTGTGCATGCGGTGCAACCCGGAATGCGGCGTTTATAAAGCTGGCTCCGAGGGAGGGGACCGGAAGACCTGGGTCTATGTTGCGCTCTGCGCGAACACATCTCATGCTTCCGGGAAATGCATCAGTGCTGAGGGAATCCGGGTCCTGAACGAGTATTATAATCATGGGCTCCTGGACCCGTCCAAGAAAATTGTGGTAGTTCCCTGCGAGTTGCGCAAGTCCGTGGATACCTGTCAGGGAATTGTCCTGGCAGATGTCGGTCTGACTGAACTCTATTAAAGAATAAAGGAAAGAGAAAAATGAAAGTTTCCGAACTCGTGAACAAAGGCGAATTTAAAGCTTTTAATGAGGCTGGCGACAAGGAGATCAAGGGAGTTTATATCTCTGATATGGTAAGCGATATCATCGGTATCGGCCCAGGGCTTCTGCTGATCACCCTCCAGACGCACAAGAACCTGATTGCGGCTGCCAACCTTGTTGACGTCGCCGGCGTCGTGTTTTCCCGCGGCAAATCTCCGACGGACGATGTCATCGCCTTGGCCAATAAAGCCGGGATCCGCTTACTGGGGTTTGAAGGCGACACCTGGACCCTGGCCAAGAAACTCTATGAGCTCGGGGTCAGGTAACGCTTGGCTGCTCCGGTTTCTCTGTTTCAATTCAGAAGAAATCGTATTTTAATGAGACGGCGACAAAAATTGTGCTTTAGAAGGAATGACATTAAGCGAAATCATTTTAGGTCCTTAGGTTAAATTATGGCCCGAAAAGAACCTCGAACACTGGCCATGGAAATCAACCACCGCAAGGTTTACTTTTCGGAAGGTGTCACTGTCCATCGGGCTGCCGAGTTAAATGATGTTTATATTCCCTCTCTCTGCTCCCATAAGGACCTTTCGCCGTTTGGCGGCTGCCGATTGTGTATGGTGGAAATCGAAGGCATGCGCGGCTATCCCTTGTCCTGCACTACGATCGCTCAGGAGGGGATGAAAGTTTTGACCGACACGCCGGTGCTCCAGGAACTTCGGAAAGAAATCCTCAAGCTCATCCTGAGTGAGCATCCTTCGAGCTGTTTGGTCTGTGATGAACGAACCGAATGTAAAGATTATCAGGGAACAATTCGCAAGGCCGGTGTGACAACGGGTTGTCGGTTCTGCCCGAACGATGGCCAGTGTGAACTGCAAGATGTCGTGGAAAAAATCGGCCTGAAAGAAATTGATTATCCCATTCTTTATCATGGCTATGAACCCGAGCACGATGACCCCTTTTATGACAGGGATTACAATATTTGTATTCTCTGCGGCCGATGTGTTCGAATGTGCCAGGAAGTCCGCGGCACGAGCGTTTTGGCCTTCACTTATCGAGGCCCTCGGGCAAAAATCGGCCCGGCGTTTGGGCGAAACCATGTCGAAGCGGGATGTGAATTCTGCGGAGCCTGCGTGGATGTCTGCCCCACGGGAGCCCTGGCGGATAAAGTTTCCAAGTGGGATGGCAAACCTGATGGCTATAGCATATCAACATGTCCGTTTTGCGCGATCGGCTGTCAAATCGAGCTCGGCCATAAAAATGGTAGATTTTCTAAAGCCAGAGCTAACCTAGATCCTGAAGTCAATGACGGGCAATTATGTCTTAAGGGAAGGTTCTGCCTGCCTGAAGTAACCCATCACTTCGAACGGGCCAAAAAACCGATGCTTCAGAAAGGGAACTATTTCCGGGAAGTCTCGTGGCCAGAAGCCCTGGAGAAAGTCGCAGCTGAGCTCAAGGAGATTCGGCCCGACGACATTATGATGCTGGTTTCACCAGATCTCACCAACGAGAGTCTCTTTGCGGCCCAAAAGTTTGTCCGTGATTGCTTAGGATCTAATAGCATTGACTCGACCGCACGGATTGAACTTGCAGGAGGATTGGGTCTTTGGTCAAAGCTTTTCTCCTTACCGATTTCCATTAAGAATATCGCCAGAGCGGATGTTATTCTGGCCGTCGGACTCGACAGCAGGTTCAATTTCTCCGTCATTGGGACGAAGGTTCGGCAAGCACTTGATCTGGGCGCCAAATTGGTTACGATCGATCCTCGCGACAGCAATTTGGCTCGTTATACTGATGATTGGCTACGCCCCTTACCAGGTCAAGAAGGCGTTCTTCTTAAATTCTTTGCTGATAGTCTGGCAAAAAAAGTTCCCAGTCTTTCATATGTTGCTAGCGAAACATCGGTTGATGTCCCGCTCTTGGAAAAGACTCGCGACATTCTTTCTTCCGCCAAGAACTTGGCGGTGATTATTGGCCCACAAGTATTTCATTATGGAAATAACGAAGCCCTTGTGGAAAGTCTGATAACAATGTCTGAGCAGAAGAACATAAATTTTGTCCCTCTCTATTTTGGAGCGAATGCCCGGGGTGCGCTGGAGATGGGCATATTTCCAGAAATCGGTCCCGGAGGCGAGCCCTGCAGAAGCGAGGGTTTAGCTTTGGCGGATATTGTCGATGGTTCAAAGCGGCCAAAAGTGATTTATCTCGTCGGCGATATACCGTTCTTTGAAAGACCGAACTGCGATTTCTTGGTCGTTCAAGATATCTATCTCCCGCCATTCAAAGTGGATGCGTTTCTTCCCGCGTCCACTTTTGCCGAAACCGGAGGCACTTTGGTGAACATAGAAGGGAGAGTCCAGGAACTCGTACCGCTCGAAGAACTGCCCGAGGGTGCCGTGGCAGGGTTTATGCGGCCTGACTGGTTGATCTTTTCAGACCTCGCTAATTCCCTGGGATGCGATTTGATGAATTATAAAACGACTAAGGATGTTATAAAAGAGATACAAAAAGCGGTGCCAAATTATCCGGCAAGGATAGATCGGAAACCACGGCAAATGAATGCCCTCGAACATCTGGCCATAGAGAAATCAGGGGGCGGGAAAATAGCGGGAGGCGACTTCTTGTTAGTCGCTGAACCGGCCGGCTACCGTCATCGAGGGATAGATATCTCCTCGAAGGTCGGTGGGTTGGCCGAATTGGCCCTGGAAGAAGGATTCCGGATGAACCCTGAAGATATCGATTCGCTAGGAATCCATAATGGCGATCGGATCACGCTATCGTTTGATGATGGCAGAGCAAGTGTCATTGGTGCCGCCAAATCAGACTTGGAATGCCCTAAGGGTGTCATTTATTTCACCCGACCAGCCGTTTTTGGTGGACTGGGCCATCGGCGCGAACTCTTGCCGTTGTACATTCTCCAACAAAACCCGATTCGAGTTAATGTCTCTAGGACAGTAATTTAAAGGAAGGTCTGGATGTATAAGATTATAGAACGGCGGATGATCGTCCCGAATTTGCACCAATTCACTGTGCTTGCCCCGATTGTGGCCGAATCCGTAAAGCCGGGCAACTTTGTCATTGTGCGCCCGGATCAATACGGTGAGCGCATTCCCTTGTCGGTCGCCGACTGGGACCGGGAAGCCGGAACGGTGACGTCTATTTTTATGCAGGTGGGTCAATCCACCGCCCGGCTGGCCCGTCTGAGACCCGGAGATACTATTCCCACTTTTGTCGGACCGCTTGGTAAAGAAACGGTAATCGATAATTTCGGAACAGTTCTTTGTGTGGGCGGATGCTATGGCATTGGATCCATCTTCCCCATTGCCCGGGCGCTCAAAGAAGCCGGGAATAAAGTTTGTACGCTTATCGAAGCGCGAAGCTCTTTTCTCCTTTATTGGGAAGACAAATTGGCCAAAGTCTCGGACACAATGTTCGTCATAACTCGGGACGGAACCAAGGGGGAAAAAGGACACATTGACAAAATACCCGAGTTGATGCAGCGAGCCGCAATCGTTCCCCATCGCGTTATTGTGAATGGGTGTACGTTCCAGATGATGCGGATATCCCAGGTGACCAAGCCCCTGGCCTGGAAGACTATTGTCAATATGAACCCGATCATGATCGACGGGACGGGAATGTGCGGAGTCTGCCGGCTTTCTGTTGGCGGGAAAACCAAGTTTGCCTGTGTCGACGGCCCCGACTTTGACGGCCATGAGATCGATTGGGCGGAATTCCTGGCCCGGCGCAAGAGCTACAACCCGGAAGAGGTCGACCCGCTCCGCCGGTCGAGCTCGCAGTCTCATTTTTGATTCGAATGACAATGACCGCATAAAGGAGTTTATCCAGAGTGGCTGAAGAGAAACCGGAAAAGAAAAAAATCGACCTGAATCGGCGGGCCATGCCCAAGCAGAACCCCTGGGAGCGAATCAAGAACTTCGACGAGGTGGCTTTGGGATACGCTGTTCAGACGGCCGTTGAAGAGGCCTCCCGCTGTCTGCAGTGCAAGAAGCCGCTATGCAATCAAGGGTGCCCTGTAGGGATCGATATTCCTGGCTTTATCAAATGTGTCGTCGAGCGCAACTTTGCTGCCTCAATCAAAAAAATCAAGGAGACAAACGCGCTGCCGGCAATTTGTGGCCGGGTATGTCCTCAGGAAGAGCAATGCGAGAAGACTTGTGTTCTGGGAAAAAAGGAGGCTCCGATCGCGATCGGGCGGCTGGAGAGGTTCCTGGCCGATTGGGAAGCGGCTGAAGGAAAGATTGAAGTGCCGGAAATGGCGCCCAAAACAGGGAAAAAAGTGGCCATAATTGGCGCCGGACCCGCTGGCATTACCGTGTCTAACGACCTCGTCATTCTTGGCCACGATGTGACCATTTTCGAGGCGCTGCATGAATGCGGTGGCGTCCTGATGTACGGTATACCGGAGTTCAGACTCCCGAAAGCGATCGTCAATCGCGAGGTGGACTATGTCAGGAGCCTGGGCGTAAGGATCTATACAGATTTTGTAGTCGGCAAAACCAGGACGGTTGACCGGCTTCTCCAAGAATTCGATGCCATTTTCGTCGGTTCGGGCGCCGGTCTTCCTTGGTTCATGGAGATCCCGGGTGAGAACCTCAACGGCGTGTATTCGGCCAACGAATATCTTACCCGCGTCAACCTGATGAAAGGGTTCCGGTTCCCGGAATATAAAACGCCGGTAAAACGGCCGTCCCGAGTGGCTGTTGTCGGCGGAGGGAACGTGGCCATGGATTCAGCCCGGACGGCCGTCCGGTTGGGTGCCGATGAGGTGCACCTTGTCTACCGTCGGAGCAGGACAGAGTTACCAGCCCGGGCCGAAGAAGCGGAAAATGCCGAAGAGGAAGGAGTTATTTTCGACCTTCTGACTCTGCCTATCCGCTTGATCGGCGACGAGCGCGGCTGGATCAAGCAGATGGAATGCCTCAAGATGGAGCTGGGCGAGCCGGATTCATCGGGCCGGCGCAAGCCTATTCCCGTAGAAGGGTCCAACTTCATTGTCTCGTTTGACGCTGTTGTCATTGCCATCGGCAACAGCCCTAATCCTCTGATACCGATGACCACGCCCGGGCTTGAGATCAACAAGAAGGGCGGCATCGTCACCAATCCTGAGACGGCCCGGACAAGCAGGCCGAATATTTGGGCCGGCGGGGATATCGTGAGAGGGGCGGCCACGGTAATCAGCGCCATGGGTGACGGGAGAATCGCGGCAGCGTCTATGCACAAGTACCTTATGAATCAGGAGCAGCCATGAAATTGCAGGAAATCAAAGATCTTCTCCGATGCGAGGTCCTGGCCGGAGAAGATGATTTGCACATAGACGTTCAAGAAGTTGTGGCATCGGACGGCATGAGTGAAATCTTAGCCTTTGCCAAATCAAAGGAATTGATGATTACCGGCCTTACCAACATCCAGTCGATCCGCACGGCGGATATCGCCGGAGTCAGTGCCGTGGTCTATTGCCGGGGAAAACGTCCGGACAAGAAGGTGATCGAATTCGCCAAGCAAAAGCGGATTCCTGTTCTTGTGACAGACATGGTCATGTTTGATATTTGCGGCATTCTTTATAATAAGGGGCTCAAAGGCGTGTCTTAATGGCCGCTGAGCTGCTGCGGGAGAGCTTTGAGATACAAGGAAGGAACTTTGATAAAGCCGGCGAGATCTCGAGCGAAATCAAGGTCATTCTCAGAGACCTCGGCATCGACGCCGCAAATCTCAGGCGGGTTGTTATCGTCGCTTACGAAGGAGAGATGAACGTCGTCATGTACGCCGATCGGGGCACGTTGACCTTGATATTGACCGATGAAGACGTTAACCTGGAGATCAAGGACGAAGGCCCGGGGATCCCCGATATCGAGCTGGCCTTGCAGCCCGGGTATTCGACGGCCTCGGATGAGATGCGCGAGATGGGATTTGGTTTCGGGATGGGCCTGCCCAACATGAAAAAGAACTCTGATGAATTCTGGATCGAGTCGGAGGTCGGGAAAGGAACCTCAGTCTTTGCCAAGATAAGGTTGAATTCAAATGTTTGAGCTGAAGCACGGGTTTAAGATTGACGCGGACAAGTGCAACGGAAGGATGAGTTGCATGCGCGCCTGTCCGACGCACGCCATCAGGGTGAAAAACGGCAAAGCTCGCCTGATCCCCGAGCTCTGCATCGATTGCGGGTCGTGTCTCGGAGTGTGCCCCACCGGAGCCATCTCTGCGACTACGATCACTTTTGCCGAGCTGGACAGGTACAAATTCAAGGTGGCTGTCGCCTCACCGGCGCTGTTTTCTCAATTTGCCTTAAATGTGACTCCAGCTCAGGTGGGCCGAGCTCTCTTGGATCTTGGATTTGATGCGGTCTGGGAATACGCTGTCGACATTGAACTGATCGACCGGGCGATCATGGATTGCGTCAAGAAATGGCCCGGCCCGTTCCCGTTGATATCCGATTCCTGTCCTGTCATTGTCCGGCTGGTCCAGGTCGCTTATCCCAGCATGGTTGAGCATTTGATCCCCATCGATGCGCCTCGGGAAATCGCCGGCCGGGAATTGAAACGCAGGTACTCCCAGGAGTTGGGGCTGCAGCCCGAAGAGATCGCTGCAATTTATATTACGCCATGCCAAGCCAAGACGATTTCCATCATTCAGCCCGCCGAAGAGGCTAAAAGCTACCTCGACGGAGCGGTCGGCATCTCCCAGATCTATAATGACATTCTCATCAAGATGCGGAAGAGAGCCAACGTTGGTGAATCCCAGAAAGACCTGATGAGGTCAAATGAATTGCTGCATTGGGGAGCGCCGGAAGGAGAATTCCCAAACATATCGCCCGAGCGTTATCTGCCGCTCACTGGCCTGACGGATATCATTAAGGTTTTTGATGATATTGAAAAGAGCAAAATCCGCAACATTGAGTTCCTGGAGTGCTATGCTTGTGAGGGGGGGTGCATTGGAGGGAACTTAACCGTCGAGAATCTGTATGTCGCTCGAAGCAAGAGTCTTCATCTCCGAGCAACCATGCCCAAACCTTCTCCCGATTTCGAGGCAGAGGTGAGAAGGCGTTACGCCATTGAAGATTTTTCTATGAGAGCTTCTGTCAAACCTCGCCGGATTGAAGGCGAGGTGGTCGATCTTCGTGAGCGAGTCGCCAGAAGAAAAAGAACGGATGAGTTGCTGAAAGGCCTTCCTTTGCTCAATTGTGGCCTGTGCGGCGCGCCGACATGCAAAAGCCATGCCGAAGACGTGGCCGCGTCGCGGGCCGACATCAGCGACTGCGTTTTTCTGTCCCGTGACCGAATAGACCATTTGAGGAAAATCTATAAGGACTAAATAGGATATGGACGTGATCGGCAAAACATCAAACTGTGGGTATTGAGAGGAGAAGAGCATGGCGGCCAAATCCTCACGTGTTGTTTTGGACAAAGCCCGGGAAAGGCAGAGAGACCTCGTCCCTCTTCTGCAACAGATCCAGGGGATTAAAGGGTATCTTTCACCCGAGTCCATAAAGCTCATCTCCCGGAAGCTCAAGATTTCAGAAAATGAAATTTATGGGGTGGCCACATTCTACACGCAATTCAGGTTCAAACCCCCAGGAACATACAATATCAAGGTCTGCTTGGGGACTGCTTGCCATGTCGGAGGTGGCGAAAATTTCATGGAAGTCATGAAAACTGACAAGAATATATGTCATGGCGAGACAACTCCGGATGGGAAGTTCAGCCTTGAGCGAGTTGCCTGTTTAGGATGTTGTGCTTTGGCTCCTGTTGTCGTGGTCAACAACGAGGTCCACGGCCGAATGAATCGAGTCACCTTTATGAGACTTTTGGAATCATTAGACCCTTCTCCTAAGACAGAGGAATCTTCCGGAACATCGGAATCACTAGGATAGATTAATCACCGAACGTCGATGCGCTTGCGACAACAGTCAGATAAGTCACAACCGGAATGGTTGCATATTATTAATTCGAGCGGAGAGCAATCATGAGCAGTGACCATTCAAGAAGCGATGCCACGCCCTCAGGACAGGGTGCTGAGGCTGCCCTTGGCGACAGAACAAGAGTTCTCGTCTGCGAAGGCACCGGATGTGTTTCGTCGAAATCGCCCGAGATTCGAGCTGCTCTCGAGAAGGAAGTGGCCGAGCGCGGGTTGAGCAACAAGGTTGAAGTGGGTTTTACCGGTTGTCATGGTTTTTGCCAAAAAGGCCCCATCGTGGTTGTTGAGCCTGAAGGGATTTTCTATTGCCGGGTGAAACCTGAGGATGCAAACGACATTGCCGAGTTCCACTTGGTTGGCGGAGAGCCGGTCACACGCCTTTTCTTCCGCCACCCCGTAACAAAAGAAGTCGTTCCCTATTATAGGGACATCATGTTCTATAAGAAGCAGCAACGGGTCATCTTGCGTAACTGTGGCAAAATCAACCCCGAGAAAATTTCAGACTATGAAGCCCAGGGCGGTTATCAGGCTCTCGGCAAAGTCATCCGAACTCTGACTCCCGAACAGGTTGTCGAACAGGTGCGTCGCTCAGGTCTACGGGGACGTGGTGGCGCTGGCTTCCTCACCGCAACCAAGTGGGATGTTTGCCGTAAGCAGCCAGGGGATGTCAAATATGTCATTTGCAATGCCGATGAGGGTGACCCGGGTGCCTTCATGGACCGGAGCATCCTTGAGGCCGACCCGCATACCGTTATTGAAGGGCTCATTATCCTTGGCTTCGCTATCGGGTCACATCAGGGCTTCATCTACTGCCGGGCTGAGTATCCCCTTGCCGTGAAGCGGGTCCGTATCGCTCTCAAGCAGGCTCGCGAAAAGGGGTATCTTGGGGAAGGCATTTTAGGATCGGATTTCGATTTCGATGTGGAAATTTTTGAAGGAGCGGGGGCTTTTGTCTGCGGGGAAGAAACAGCCCTTATGAGCTCCATCGAAGGATCGAGGGGGATGCCCCGGAGCCGGCCGCCATTCCCAGCCGAAAAAGGCCTTTGGGGAAAACCCACTGTCATTAACAATGTCAAGACATTAGCTTCTGTACCGGTAGTCATTAATCGCGGGGCGGAATGGTTCGCATCCATTGGCACTGAAAACAGCAAAGGAACAGCAGTCTTTGCGCTGACGGGGAAGATAGCCAATTCCGGGCTCGTTGAGGTGCCGATGGGGGCTCCTCTTTCGACCATCAT
>CAZLFV010000015.1:0-5612 GCA_964558915.1 uncultured Eubacteriales bacterium
GGCCAAATAAAGTGCTTCTTAACAAAAATACTCACTTTTTAAATTTCTATCGGCAATTTTGGGTCTGAATTGGCATCTTGTAAAATTTTTTTCTTATGGGGCGATTTTTGCATTGGTTTTGCTGGGTACAATCATCAGACAAAGTAAGCCGAGTCCTAGCAACAAAATCTGGCCTATTTTTCATTTAATATAATTGGAAAGAATTCTATAGAGCTGCATGGATTTTGGTTCCAGCGCGATCTGGGGCCTGGGAGCATATGGACCTTTAGGTACCAGGTCCGCAGATCATAAAGATGATACTGCGTGTTTTCTCCCTCGCGCAATCCGTGCTCACGGTTGGGGTAAACCATCATCGTGAAGCGCTTTTTCTCAGCGACGAGCTCGTTTGTAAGAGCCTCATAGCTCTGATAGTGGACATTCGAATCGGCCGTGCCGTGAATGATGAGAAGATCTCCTTTGAGCCGATGTGCCCAGGTGATGGGTGATCCATTTTTGTATCCTTCAGGATTATCCTGGAGCAGCCCCATGAAGCACTCCTGATAGCCGGGATGGTAGAACCTCTGGTGACTCACAAACGAAGACGGCATGGCCAGACAATAGAGATCAGGATACCTGAAAATGAGGTTGAGACTCATCTGCCCTCCTCCGCTGTGACCGTAAACCCCAATCCTCAACGGATCCACATAGCCCCACCGTTTGATGATGGCCTGCGTTGCCGCGGCCTGGTCCAGAGCCGCCAGAATTCCAAGCTGGCGGTAGATAATCTTCCGCCAGGCGCGGCTGCGTGGAGCAGGCGTGCCGCGGTTATCCATGCTCATGATTAGATAACCCTGCTGGGCGAGCATGAGATGCCAGAGGTACTGCCTCCCCTCCCACTTGTCAAGGACTGTCTGTAGGGCTGGCTCGCCGTAGACATAGAAGAGCAAGGGATACAGCTTATCCGGGTCCATGTCGGGGGGCTTTATGCAACAGCCGTCCAGCTCCACCCCTTCTCCGATATCGATCCGGAAAAACTCTGTGGGCCGCCGCTTGATTTTATTCACACATTCTCTTAGCTCTGCATTATCCTCCAGGACCCTAACAACATCATGCCCGGGAAGCCTGACAAGATCGATCGTAGGAGGGATTTCGATGGTCGAATGGGTGTGAATAGCCCAACGGAAATCAGGAGACACCTGATAGAGATGAGTTCCTGCCATCCCTTTTGGAGTAATCCTCTCAGGCCCTCCGGTTCCGTTAAGGGAAATGCGGCACAGGTACCGCTGGCTGGGATTTTCGGGTGAAGCGATGTAGTACAGCCAGCCGTTGGTCTCATCTATTCCTTGGATGACGATGACATCAAATTCGCCGGGGGTGAGGAGGCCCATCTTCTGGCCGGAGCGGGAATAGAGGTAGATGTGTTGCCAGTCGTCCCGTTCGCTCATCCAGGTGAACTTCTGGTTTTTTTCCAGCCAGTAGATGTTGTTTGGCTCGATCCAGGAGCTGTCGCTTTCGGATAAGATTGCCCGGACCTTCCCCGTCTTGACATCGGCCAGCATCACCTAAATCGTGTTCTGCATCCTGTTGAGGATCTGGAGGACGATCTCATCGGAGTTCGCCGCCCATTCCATCTGCCAAAGGTAATCGTCATTTGGATCCCCTGGGACATCGATCCAGCGAGTCTGCCCCCCCCTCAGCGCTGACAACGCCTACCCCGTAAGATGGCATTTTCTGCCCGACTTTGACATAAGGAAACTTGATGATTTTTGGGTATAGAGAGTCGGTGTTTTTGATCATATAGAAATCGGGGACCTCTTTCATGTCCAACTGGACGTAGCTAATGAACCTGCCGTCTGGACTTCAGATATAGCCATCCCGTCCTTTGAGAAGATCATTGTAACGGAGATGGATCATCGAATGGTTACAGGGCTTTGCCCTTCCGTTGAAGATCCTTTCTTCTCCGTCGGTCGTCAGTTGGATAATCTTGAAGTTGGTGAGATTCTCCACAAAGAGGTTGTTGTCCCGGATGTAACAAACCCGCCGGCCCTCAGGCGAAAACATCGCGTTCATCAAAGATTGCTGGGGAACGTCCCCGCCGAGCTTCCGCCATCCCCAGATGGCGGTGTCCAGCACCCAGTAATCCCCCAGTGTGCCTTTGCCTAATTCGCGCTTTGGTGTTGGCAAATATGAGCAAGAAGACCGCGTCCCTGGACCAGGCATAATTTTCGATACTCAAAGGCGAGGATTCACTTGGCGGGGTCAGCCTCCAGGCCGGGACCAGGACTTCCCGGCGGCCTGTTTCCACATCGTAGAAGACAATTTCCCGGCGGCCGTCCTTGTCCTTTTCTTTTTCCAGGACCGTGTATCCGGACCGCCTTTCCATCCAGACAGCTGGGCCGAAGACTTTTTCTTCAAACTCCTTGCTGAATATCCGATCCAGATTGAGGATGGAGGGATCCTGTGCCTCCTCAGAAAAAAGAAATCCAAAAGACATGATGGCTATCAGAAGCACAATTATAGTGCGGCCTCTCAGCCCTGAACCTTGTTTTTTCATCATCCCTCTCCTTTCTCTGGTTTTTTTGTGAAAGAGGAATCTTTCGCGATCCTTATAATAATAAAAAAGCATTTATTCCGAGAAATACAAAATAGCGCTTATTTAGTGATCATTTTCAGGGCATCCCGAGTCGCTTCGATCAAATATCCATCGTTTGTTCAGCCGGGTACCTCATCACAGCTTCTGAGATTCTCAAAAATGATTTTAAATTTTACTTACTTTTTGGAAAGAACTTTTCCAATTCCGAGGCTTCAGGTTTTTTAGTCAGAAGGCTGACGATGATCAATGACATGGCTGAAATAAGAAAAGCCGGGTAGATGATCGGGATCCCCCATGGGTCTCCTTCGATTACTTTGTCAACCGGCAAAACCTCGATCAGAATTTTCAAAATGATACAGATGACTGTCCCTGAAATGATCGAGGCCAGCCCACCCGCCTTCGTTGCCCGTTTCCAGACCAAAGCGGCGATCAGGGCCGGGGTGATGGCAACCCCGTATATGGTGTAGGCAAACAAGGCCATCTGGAGAACTGACGTGAGCCGCATGGCTAGGAAGAAGGCTAGGACACCCAGAATTACAACAAAGATTTTCTGGAGTCCCACCATGGTCTTCTGGCTGGCCTCTCTCTTGATGAATCTTTGATAGATGTCGCGCATAACGTTGGTAGACGAGGAAAGGAGGTAGTTCATTCCCGTGGATATGACAACGGCGCAGGCCGCCCCTAGGAGGAGGACCCCTACCGGAGCAGGGACCAGGCTCCTAGCAGCCATCAAGACGACCTTGCCCCCTTCTTTTGGAATTGTCAGATCTATCTGATCCTTAAGCCGACTGTAGGCGAAGACAGCGATGACCACAACAACTGATTCCACAAAAATCGTCCCAATCGTCCAGAAAATCACGGCCTTTTTGGCATCTCGAGGCGTCCGGGCGCTATAAAATTTCTGGTACATGCTCTGGACCCCCATGAGGAGGAGCATCACGGAGAGGAAATAGCCTCCCGCCTTAAGGGCCGGATGCACTCCGAATTGCTGATTGATGACAGCAAAGTAGCTGGGTCCGAGCGCCTGTGTTGCCTGGTTCCAGCCTCCGGCGGCAAGATAAACGAAGGGAAGTGAGGTCAGGCAGGCCAGGACAATGATTATGCCGTTGGGAAGGTCAGTGTAGATGACAGCCACCATACCGGCTAGGGCGGTGAAAAGAATGACAAGAACGGCAGCAATGATCGTCCCCACGGAGTCGGGGATGGCACCGTCTGTGACCACATTGAGGATGAATCCGCCGGCCACAAACTGATAGGAGACCATGGCGACAAAAGAAATGATGATGGCCACCGCCCCGAAAAGCCTGGCGCCAGGACCATACCGAGTCTCCAAGATATCTCCAATTGTGTACTGTCCGAACGTTCTGACTTTTGCGGCCAGGAAATACACCAGGATGATCCCTAAAAAAGCGCCTGCGGGCATCCAGATGGCAGACAATCCTGCTTTGGTGGCGAATTCAGCGCCAGCGATGAAGGTACCGGATCCGATCCAGGTGCAGATGAGGGTAAAGACCAAAACCCAGGTCTTGACTGTCCGTCCAGCGACCATGAAATCTTCCTGGGTTTTGATCTTTCTCGCCCTGTAGACATTGAAACCCGCCAGGACAAGCAAATAAAACAGGATAATATAAAGGTACGTAGACACTCCCTCCTCCTTTCTCTTGAGAATCACAGATGGAGCTCATTTAACAATCAAGACTGGCTTCCCTAGAATTTTTTCTTCAACCTTAATCCCGAGCCCGGGTCCCTTGGGAACATCCAGTCTCCCCTCTTTTCGCCGGGGAGCGTCCGGAGCGATCTGGAGGTCGTTATAGCTGTTGAAATCTGTCGAAGAAAAATAAAACTCCGGCCGCGTGCTTCCCACCAGGTGGGCGATCGTGGCTGTCGTGATATCCCCTCCCCAGCTGTCCTCAAGCGTCATGGCGATTCCAAGGCTTTCGCATAGATCCCGAAGCTTCTTCGCCTTGGTGAGCCCGCCCAGACGGGAAATCTTGAGGTTCACAACATCCATGGCCTTTAAGGAGAAAGCTCGAATCAGAGAGTTAACGCCTCTGATGACCTCATCCAGAACCATGGGCAGAGATGTTTGCTCCCGGACGGCAAAACATTCTTCGAGAGTTAAGCAGGGCTGCTCGAGGTAGAGGTCTTCTCCGGCCAGGGCGTTAGCCACCCGGATGGCTTTGTGCATCAACCATCCTGTGTTGGCATCCGCAACTAGGATGTCTCCTCTCTTCAAGATCTTGAGGGCCGCTTTCGTCCGCAGGATATCTTCATCTGGGTCGCCTCCAACCTTGAGCTGGAAGCGGTGGTACCCCTCTGATTTATACCTGGCCACGTCGTCGGCCATTTCATCAGGTGTCCCCTGAGAAATGGCTCGGTAGAGGGGATAGCTATCTATGGACCTTCCCCCTAACAGGGTACACACGGATAGTCCTGCCGCCTGGCCGAGTATGTCCCAGCACGCGATGTCCAGAGGGGATTTGATGTAGTTGTGTCCTAGAAGTGCCATGTCCATGATCTGATTGATGATATTGAGCTGTCGGGGATCCTTCCCGATGAGAAGGGGCCCGATTTCTTCGATCCCCTTGGGCACACCGCGGGCGAAGGCATCCATGTAGGCCGAACCTAGCGGGCAGACTTCTCCGAAGCCGTTGATCCCCTCATCGGTTGAGACCTTGACAACCGTGCTAATGAAAGATTCAACCAAATGCCCCTTAGACCAAGCATATTTTTTATTGAGGAGTCTGTAACCTACTTGATAGACCTCGATGTGGTGGATCTTCACTTTTCTTCCTCCTTAGTTTCTTTTTTATTCTTTCGCTGTCATCTGTATTTTTTCAAGATTTTAGAAGCAGACAATTCCGCGGCAAGCCGCAGGGTATCCTGCAGAGGAGTTCGATGAAAGTTCTGGAAGGCATTTTAAGGATTTGAATACTCTTGTTTGCTGGTTGGAAAAAACACATAACATTGGCTTTACCAACCTTGTGATGAGATATATCAAATACTAAAGACTATTGTCAACAGTCAAATAGTTTTATTT
>CAZLFV010000015.1:5622-40022 GCA_964558915.1 uncultured Eubacteriales bacterium
CTCTATTTGACAAGTATTAAATCTAAACCATATAATAAAAAAAATACGAATCAGTTTGAGATGCCAAAATTAAGAGCTATTACTCAAACATCTCCTTTGAAGGGTTCAGTCCGTTCAAAACCACCTTTTTTTTCACGCCCGACTAAACGGGTTTTGCGCGGAGTGAAGAGAAACCAGTCCGCCGTTCCCGAGCTCTTTCCTTATCGAGCGGTCGCTGTAACCCAGAGTTATAGGGAAACAGAAGGCCTTCCGATCGAGGCCCGCCGGGCTAAGATGCTGGAGAGGATTATGCGGGAACAACCTGTTCTCATTCAGGAAGGAGAGCTCATCGTCGGTATGAAGACGATCAAGCCGCGAGGCTCACCTGTCTATCCTGAGATCAATTGCTCCTGGGTGGAGAATGATCTGGATGCCCTCACCACGCGCAACAACACACCCTTTTTTGTCAGCGAAGAGACGAAGCAGGTTCTGCGCAAGGAGGTCTTCCCCTACTGGAAAGGCCGCCAGATCGTCGACAGGATCATGGAACGCGTTCCCAAAGAAATCTGGCGGGCGGATTCCCGCGGAGTCATCTACAACTATTTTACCTCCCGCTCGATCGGCCACATCACTGTCGGCTACGACAAGGTCTTGAAAAAAGGGATGAACGGCATCAAGGCGGATGTGCAGAATTCCCTGTCTAGGCTTGAAGCGAAAGACCCTCATTACAGCACCAAAAAGTTGTTCCTCGAATCCGTTGGCCTGGCCTGCGATGCTGCAGTCGTCTTCGCCCATCGCTATGCCAAGGAGGCTGAATCACTTGCTCAGGCCGAAAAGGATTCGAAACGGCGGGCAGAGCTCGAGAGAATCGCCAGGATCTGTCGCTGGGTTCCGGAGAACCCGGCAAGGACTTTTCAGGAAGCCCTCCAGTCCTTCTGGTTTACCCATGTCATCCTTCACCTCGAGACGAACGGACACGCTATCGGGCCCGGCCGGTTTGACCAGTATATCTACCCCTATTATCGCCAGAGTATCGATTCAGGTGATCTCACTTCCGAGGAAGCCCAGGAGCTGCTCGACCTTCTCTGGATCAAGCTGGATGAACTGACCCTTGCCAAAAACTCAGGAGAATCCGAAACTAGCAGCTCTTACCCCGAATTCCAGAACCTCAATATCGGCGGTCTCAGCCCAGATGGCCTTGATGCTGCGAACGAGCTCTCATTCATGTGCTTGACGGCTCTGGAGCACGTCAGGTTGCCCCAGCCGCAGCTCTCCGCCCAGATCAGCTCCAAAACGCGGTACGATTTCCTCCGCCGCTGCTGCGATGTCTTGAAGTACGGGATGGGAATGCCAGCGATGTTCAACAGCGATGTCCTAGTCCTAGGCATGGCGAGCCGGGGGGTAAGCTTGAAAGATGCCCGCTCAGGGAGCATCAATGGCTGTGTGGCAGCGAACTGCAGCGGAAAAGACCGCATGGCCTCCTCCGGTTATTTTAACCTCCCCAAATGCCTGGAACTGGCCATGAACGACGGAAAAGACTGTTTTACAAGGGAGCAACTGGGTCCCCGGACAGGCTCTCTCGAGCAGTTCCGAACATTCGAAGAACTCCTCTCCGCGTTCCAAGAACAGGTCGCTCATTTTGTTGATCTTAAAGTGAGATATGACGATATGATCAGGGAGATCTACGCAGAACACAGCCCGGTCCCCTTCACTTCGGCGGTCATCGACGACTGTATCGAAAGAGCCCTGGACTGGCATAGAGGGGGTGCCCATCATAATGAGGCCACCATGTCCGGAGTCGGGGTGGGAACAGTCGCCGACGCGCTGTCAGCTATCAGGAAACACGTCTTCGAAGACAGGACGTTCACAGCGGCCCAGCTCAAGAAGGCCCTCGAGGACAATTTCGAGGGCCACGAAGCCCTCCGGCAGATCCTCATCCATAAAACGCCTCACTATGGAAATGATGACGACTACGTAGATTACTTGGCCTTGCTTACCCAGAAGATTTTCTGTGATGAAGCGGAAAGGCACACGGACAATCAGGGCGCAAGATACTATGTGGATCTTCTTCCCACAACCTCTCATATCGCCCTCGGCAAATTGACAGGGGCTACGCCCGATGGACGGAAGGCTACTCAATGGCTCTCAGAAGGGATTTCCCCTGTTCAGGGACACGACCAGCGGGGGCCAACGGCCGTGGTCAAATCCGTGGCCAAGCTGGACCACGCCCGGACAAACGGGACTCTTCTCAACATGAAGATAAGCCCGCAATGCCTGAAGACAAGCGAAGACTTAGACAAGTTTGCCTCGCTCATCCGAGGCTACTTTGACCAGGGCGGATTCCATGTCCAATTCAACGTGATCGACGCCGAGACTCTGCGCAAGGCCCAAAAAGACCCAGAAACCTACAAAAGCCTTCTCATTAGAGTGGCCGGTTATTCGGACTATTTCGTGCTCCTCAGCCGGGACATTCAAGAAGAAATCATCTCAAGGACTGAACACGGCTTCTAAAATAAAGGCTGGGCCTTATATTCAGGATGTTTTTCTGTCTTAGACTTGGAAATTCGACGTGCCTTCCAGAATGAAAAAAGATAATCCTTTGCCTCTTAAGGGGCTGATCTGGGATATCCAGAGATATGCGATTCATGATGGTCCGGGGATCAGGACCCTGATTTTTCTAAAAGGATGTCCGCTCCGATGCGTCTGGTGCTGCAATCCCGAGGGACAATCCGGGCAGCCCGAGATCCTCTGGTTCAGGGAGAATTGCAACGACTGCCGTCTCTGCCTACAGGCCTGCCCGAAAAAAGCCATCGAGGAAGATGGTCAGAGAAACAAACTCATCCATGCCGACCGCTGCGACCTCTGTGGTATTTGCGCCAATCAATGTCCAAGCGAAGCCATCCGGATCGTAGGGAAATGGATGACTGTGGATGATGTGCTGGAAGAAGTTGCTAAAGATGACGTTTTCTACAGGCGTTCAGGAGGTGGTATCACGCTGACCGGAGGAGAGCCTGCAGCCCAACCTGAATTTACCCTTGAACTCCTTCGACAATGCAAATTGAGCAAGAGCAGCCTCCACACGGCCTTTGAAACATGCGGATATGTCTCCTGGCCAAAACTTGCCCCACTCCTGGAATATGCAAACCTTATCCTTTTTGACATCAAGCATATGGACTCCGCAAAACACAAACAGCTAACCGGCGTATCCAATCAGCGGATTTTCCGAAATGCCAGGCGCATAGCTGAACAAGGCAAGAGGATGATTGTCCGGCTTCCCCTGATTCCTGGGTATAACGATGACAGAAGGAATATCAGTCTGACCGCTGAGTTTGTGCGGGAGTTACCAGGCGTCCAGGACGTTCACCTTCTGCCGTATCATCGTTTGGGAGAATCGAAATATACCCGGCTGAAGAGATGTTATCCGCTCGTAGGATTAGAATCTCATTCTTCGGGGCAGCTCGAGACCCTGCAAAAAATCCTGGAAAGGTATGAAATCCGGGTAAAGATCGGAGGATAAAAAGGGAGTCAACCATGAAAATCAGGAAGGTCGAGGCAAAACCTTTTTGTCTCCCCATCAAAAAATTCACGGACGCCTACACAGGCTTCACGACTTCCAACGCCGTGCTCATCAAGATGCACACAGATGAGGGATCGAGAGGCCTGGAGAAGCCTGCGCCTGGAAACCGGAATTTTATGGAGAATTTCTAGCATCAGTGACCTATGCCATCTGAAAATATGTTGCGCCGAAGCTGATTGGGCTTGACCCTCTCAAAATTCACGCCATCCTTTCAGTCGCGGACTCTATTTTGGCAAGATCTACCTGTGTTAAGGAAGGCGTGGACCTGACGCTCCACGACCTCGTCGTAAAAGCTCTCAAGGTGCCAGCCTTCACACTACTGCTCGGCCGCTTCCGAGAAAAGATCCCCCATCGCCTCTGAGATCGGCATCCATACTCCAAAAAAGAGAGCTGAAGATGTGCTAAGGGTCCTCAAGCTGGGCGTCAAGGTCATCAAAATCAAAGGCTCGGCAGACATAGCTATGGATATCAAGAGAATATTTGCAGTCCGCGAGGTCATGGGAGATGATGTCCCTATTAGGCTGGATCTTAACGCTCACTGGGATACGCTCGGAACCATAAAGACAATGAAAGAGGCGAAAGATTGCCACATCCAGTATCTGGAGCAGCCCATACCGGGCTGGGATCTAAAGGGCATGGCGAGAATCCGTGACTCGATAGGTATCCGCTTGATAGCTGATGAGGGGATTTGGTCTGCACAGGATGTCGTTCAGATCGCGGAGCTCGGCGCCAGCGATATCATCAACATCAAAATCTCCAAGACTTGCGGCCTGCCCACGGCCAAAAAAGTGGAAGCAGGCACCTAGGCGGTAGGGCTCTCCTGTGTTGTTGGGACTGAACTTTAGCCAGGGTTCTCGACTGCCGCCAAGCTTCATATGGCAGCTTCGATAACTCATCTTCCTTTTGCCTGAGAGTTCACCTTTTTTTTCTCGAGGGGAATATCCTTGAGCAGAAGTTCAAGAACGAGGACGTCTGTGTCAGGGTTCCTACAGCTCTTGGGCTAGGAGTTTCGATAGATAAGAGAGCTTTCAAAAAGTATGTCTATGCACTGCGGAGAGAGTCTCTCGAAACAACAAGAATTTAAAGAATTAATACCAGCTTGCTGACAGAAGCGAGAGAGCGGTCCCAATCGCTATGGGCGGAGATAAACTCAGCCGCACAAAAGGAGATAGGCCTCTCCCCTCAGTGATTTGGAGGTGCTTCCGAATCTGTAGAGTAAACCCCCGCTTGTTTAAGAGTTTGAATGATACCCAGCTTTTTCATATTAGGACCTCTATTTCTTCGTACTGCCGCGGCAAGATTGTCTGGTCTTCAATACCGCTTTCAGTAATGAAGATTGTAATTTAAATCCGGAAGTGGAGCTTTTCCTCGATAAAAATCGCATAGACTTCTGAGGCGAAGACCTTAGCGGGCTTTAAAAGGCAAAAAAATCTAAATCAGTGCCGCCTGCTCGTATTCTTTAGCCCTGGCCAGGTGGCTTTCGTCGTTTCGGTCAGAGCCTTGACTCCAAGGGTCGTCGCTTTCAGCATGAGTTCGATTTCACCAGGGGATTTGATCAAACAGAGGTCCCAGATCAACTCTGGGTAATCTTTGATTTTAACCTAGGAAAAAGCTGGCTGAAGATGCGGGATAAGCTGTAACTCCAAGGTGAGACGCCACCTCGACTATTCCAGGTACTCTGCCGTAGATGGCGGTTGAGTTCGCCCAGAGAGCTGGGGCTTAAATGACTGATAAATAGTCTCGACCTCTGCTTCCTGTTCTGCTTTCTGCCGATAAAGATAAAAATAAAACCTCTAAGTCAAGTAGGAACCAAGCGGTTTTGCAGGATACCATTTCTCGATTCCCGTGGTCTTCACCTGTCTGCGGACAAGATCAAGGCTCAAGCCGCTTTCTCTGCCCCCTCTCTCAGAAAGAGCAAGGAAGATAACACTTTCTCTCTTTTTTCCGTCAATGACCAATATAGCGTTGGGAACCTCGCAACCGGTTAAGTAATAAAAATCATTGGTCTGTTTCTCGGATTGAGAACCTAGGATAAAGGCAATGCCGTCCCCAATCTTATCTATCGGCTTCTGCCACCGAGCGGCGAATTCAGACTTTTCAACTGAAGATCGCCAGGCAAGCCGGGACAGGCGACAGCGGCTGCGAAAGAATGACTCCTGCAATTCTTAGAATGTTTTCTCAATGAGTCATCTGACCTCCTTGGGATCGAAAATTAATGATATAGAACAAATACTTGTCCAAAGCAGCAAGCAGCGGGGGAAAATCGAAAAATTAGAACTTGCGTCAATCTATTTTCCAAAGATTAAATATATGATATATTTGTCAGCTGAAAAATGAGCTTATGTTAAGCAACCTGAATAAGTTAAGGGCGAAGGTTAAAATTTATCCTTGATTTTGGATAATACTAGATTATAGGATAATAATTGCAATAGATATTCATATCTGTTAAGGACGGATCATTGATGAAACGCATTAAGGTAATAGACTCACACACTGGCGGTGAGCCGACCCGGCTTGTCATCAGCGGCGGCCCCAACCTGGGGAAAGGTCCGCTGGCTGAGCGTGTGAAGTGCTTCCGCGAAGAACACGATCGATTCCGTTCCGCCATCGTCAACGAACCGCGCGGCTCGGACGTGGTTGTCGGTGCGCTGCTTGTTCCGCCCACCGACCCGACTTGTGTAGCTGGTGTCATTTTCTTCAACAACGTAGGCTACCTCGGTATGTGCGGCCACGGCACGATCGGGCTGGTGGTGACGCTGGCGCACTTTGGCCGGATCAGCCCCGGCGAGCATCTCATCGAAACACCGGTGGGCATCGTCACGGCGACTCTCGAGCGAGACGGAAGCGTGACCGTCGCTAATGTGCCCAGTTACCGCAAAGCCAAGGCCATCACCGTCGAAGTGCCAGGCATCGGCCCGGTGTCCGGGGACGTGGCGTGGGGTGGCAACTGGTTTTTCCTCGTCGAGAAGCACGGGCAGGAGCTGTCCCTGGCCCGTGTAGAATCGCTGACGGAGTTTTGTTGGCGAATCCGGCAGGCTGTGAACGCCAACGCGTATCCAGAGATTGACCACGTGGAATTGTTCGGCCCGCCCATGACAACGGGAGCTCATTCGCGCAACTTTGTGTTGTGTCCAGGCAAGGCCTACGACCGCTCCCCTTGCGGCACCGGCACGAGCGCGAAGCTCGCTTGTCTAGCAGCGGACGGCAAGCTAGCAGAAGGCCAGATATGGGTACAAGAGAGCATTGTAGGCAGCATGTTCAGCGGTCGATACCGATGGCAGGGTGAACAAATTCTGCCGTTCATTTCCGGGACCGCCTTTGTCAACGCCGAATCTACGTTATTGCTGGACGAGCGCGATCCATTTTGTTGGGGTATACACTATTGAATGCAAGTTACGACATCGTGATCATTGGGGCGGGTATCGTGGGGACCGCCTGCGCGATGGAATGCGCGTGTAGGGGCCTCAAGGTCGCCGTGCTCGAGCGCGGCCCTGTTGGCAGTGGCACAACGGGCGCGTGTATGGGCCACATCGTGCTGATGGACGATTCGGAAGCACAGTTCACCCTGACGCGATACTCGCGGCAATTGTGGCACGATATCTCGCCGCAGCTTCCCGATGATGTCGAATACGATCAGGCCGGCACGATTTGGGTCGCGGCGGACGACGAAGAAATGGCCGAGGTCAGCCGGAAAGAGCGTTTTGCGCGCGAGCACGGCTTACGTGTCGAAGTGCTCGATGGAAAGGACATGACCGTCGCTGAGCCCAATCTCCGCAGTGGCCTGGCCGGGGGATTGCTCGTGCCCGATGATGCCATTATCTACCCCCCTTGTGCTGCGCGTTTCTTCGTTGAGGAAGCCCGTAAACACGGTGCGGAAGTGTATACAGGCAATGAGGTGCGCGAGCTGACGCCGGACGGACCAGTGATGGCCAACGGCACACGTATTACGGCGGGAATATCAGTTAACGCTTGTGGTTGCTGGGCCCCTACGCTCACACCCAGCCTGCCGATTCGACCGCGCAAAGGTCATCTCGTCATTACCGACCGCTACCCTGGCTTCTCCCGGCACGAACTCGTCGAACTCGGTTATTTAAAGAGTGCCCACTCAGTTTCCTCAGACTCTGTGGCTTTCAACATCCAACCGCGCAAAAATGGCCAGGTGCTCATCGGCTCGTCGCGGCAATTCGATGTCGAGCACAGTCGCATTGAGCCGCTCATCCTCAACCGGATGCTCTATCGCGCACTGGAATACATGCCCGCGCTCGCAAAACTCTCGGCAATCCGAACCTGGACCGGCCATCGCCCTGCCACACCAGACAGGCTCCCGCTCATTGGCCCCAGTATCATCAGCGAGAAAATCTGGATCGCCTCCGGTCACGAAGGACTCGGGATCACGGCCGCCCTCGGGACCGGACGGTTGCTTGCCGATTTGATATTAGGCCAGCCCACAGCTATCCCCTCGATGCCTTACGCGCCGTCGCGCTTTTGGAAAGGAGTCTCTCATGGCTGATCGCGTGACGTTAACGATCAACAACCGCCGCATCGACGTGCCTGCGGGCACCGTCGTCTCTGTCGCTATCGCTCGGGCAGGCATCACGCGTCTGCGTCGCTCCGTGACCGGTGAACCGCGCGGCACTCTCTGCGGCATGGGAATTTGCTTCGAGTGCCGCGTGACCATCAACGGTCGGACTCAGGTTAGGAGCTGCCAGACAATTTGCCAGCCCGGCATGGAAGTGCGTACTGATGAATAGGGTGGGCCACAATTTTGAAATCCTCGTCGTCGGAGCAGGGCCGGCCGGGATCGCAGCCGCGTGTGCTGCTGCTGAAAGCGGGAAACACGTTGGTGTCGTGGACACGGCTTCCACGCCCGGCGGCCAAATCTGGCTCTGTGCCCAGACCACTAAGCATGACAGACAAGCCTCAGCTTGGCTCAGACGTTTCGAACGCTGCGGTGGGAAGCTAATCTCCAGGGCCACGGTCGTCGCCCAGTTGCGGCCTAGAGAGCTCCTCGTGGAAACCAACGAAGGCGCGCTTGAACTCGGCTGGCAGAAGCTCGTTCTCGCCACGGGCGCACGGGAGCTTTTCTTGCCTTTCCCTGGTTGGACGCTGCCCAACGTGCTGGGCGCGGGTGGCTTGCAGGCACAAATAAAACTCGGCTTTCCTATTAGCGGAAAGAGGGTCGTTGTCGCTGGGAGCGGGCCGCTGCTGCTCGACGTCGCCGATAGCCTTCGGCAAAGTGGTGCAGAGGTGTGCTGCATCGCCGAGCAGGCATCGCTATGGCAAGTAATGAACTTTGCTTCTCATCTGCTCTCGCATCCCGGCAAACTCTGGCAGAGCCTTCAAATTTTGACACGCCTCGTTGGCGTGCCTTATCACACAAGTTGCTGGCCGTTGCGCGCTGAAGGACTGGAGCGTGTGGAAGCCGTTTCTCTCACCGATGGCCGGAAGTCATGGACCGAGCCCTGCGATTACATCGCTTGTGGCTTCGGGCTCGTGCCGAACATAGAACTGCCACTCTTGTTTGGCTGCGCGCTGAACGGCGATGTCGTTCAGGTCAATGACCAGCAAGAGACTTCCTTGCCTGATGTTTTCTGCGCTGGAGAACCAACGGGCGTTGGAGGCGTTGATTGTGCGCTCGTGGAAGGCGAAATCGCCGGTTTGACAGCAGCCGGAAGAGCAGTCGAAGCCACTAGACTTTTCGGTAAACGGCGACGCTGGCACGATTTCCGGCGCTCTTTGAGCACAGCATTTCGCCTACGCGAGGAGTTGAAAACAATTGCCGCATCGGACACGGTCGTCTGCCGATGTGAAGACGTGAGCTTCGGACGCTTACGCCAATTCAGCTCATGGCGCGAGGCTAAGTTACAGACCCGATGTGGAATGGGACCGTGCCAGGGGCGAATTTGCGGGGTAGCCACGCGCACGCTTTTCGGCTGGGGCGTGGAATCGGTCCGCCCGCCCATCCTACCCTCACGAATCGAGACGCTGGTAGCGGCCGACATGAAGCCCCGAGCGGAATCAGTTCAGTAATGCGACAATCCAATAGTGCCAGCGATAATAGTATATTTGCTGGCCCCCGCGCCGAACTTGCCAAACATTACGGAACAACACTATAAAATACATTAAAATAAAATCCGACGTGAGTTGTGCGTTGATGTCAGAAGAGGGAAATTTGGCGACAATGACCTTATGCTAAAAGATCCAGGCATGCAAGCCGGCATCACTCAGGTTATATTAGGTCAAGTTTTTTCAATAGGGATTCGCCCCCCTTTAGCAGACGGCATAGCGCCTCTAGTCTTCATTAGGGCTTCGATCTACGAAATATCCCATGGGATGCCATGTGTAAGGTTCTCGCATCCGTTTTCTGTTATCAGAACCGTGTTCTCCACCTGGACCCAGAGGTTCTCTCCGGGAAAAACAGAAAAGACATCACTGGCGAACACCATCCCCTGCTTCAGCCTCTCGCTGGGATTCAGGTCGCGGCCGCCAGCATCATGCGTTGCCAGACCGACATGATGGGTCAGGCCGCCCCCATTGAAGAAACGGAGCAAGGTGAAGAAGTCTTTCTTCAAATCGTAATCCCGATGAGCAAGCATTTCCTTCTCCTTCTCTCCGATCTGGTAGCCCGTGATCTCCGGCCGGTAAAGGGAGAGACAGGTCTTGCTGACCTCGTAGCAGGCTTCGTAGATCTCGCGCTGGCGCGGCGTGAACTTACCGTTGATAGGGAAGGAAATGGTGATGTCTACATCATAGTACTCGAGTTTGAGGGCCCGCGTCTACGACCAGGAAATCTCCATCCATGAGCCGCCGGTTGTGTCGTGAGTAGTGAAGATATGGATGGTTCTCGGCCGAGCTGATGATGACATCGAAGGCCATGTTCCGGCAGCCCTGGCGCTTGCAGGAATACTCGAAGAGGGAGCTGAGTTCGTACTCGTACTGGCCGGGCTGCCCAGCTTTCATGACGTCGATCATGGCCTGGGCGCCGATCCTGCCGACTTTGCGCAGGATCTCGATCTCATCTGGAGATTTGATCCGGCGCAACTCACAGATGATCTCCGAGCAGTCCCGGACTTGGACCTGAGGAAAACGTTCCCCGAGGAGTTTTACGAATTGGTGCTCGTGTGTCAGGCGGCCGTCCCGCTCGTGGAGGGTTGAGACCTCCAAGGTACGCGTGTCGGACCTGAATGGAGTGTAGATGATGGCCGTCTGCCCCGCTAGCCTATTCAGAGTGGAAGAAAACTGGTGGGCGAGAAAACACTTTTCGACACCAGTGGCCCCCTTTGGGCTTGCGTGCCAGTTCAACGCTCATACCTTGCTCTTGAGATAATTCTCGGTGGTCGTGTAAAAAAGAAAGCTTTCTTTCCGGATGCCGTCCACAATCAGAACGGCCCGCGGCACGTCCAGGCCGCAGAGATACATGATTTCGCTGTTCGGGGGTAAAGCGAGGGAGCCCCAGATTATAGCGATACCATCCGGGATTTTATCCATGAAGCGTCCTCTCCGCGCCTCATACTCGGACTTATCGAACGTCAGGGGGCCGGGCCGTAGTCGTAACAACAGCAAGAAAAATCAAGGCCGTCACTGAAAAGGCAATCTTATAATTTCTCATGCTCTCTTCCTTTATATATAGCCACAAAAATCGCGGGCAAGATTCAGATCCTCACCCCTCGTCTTAAATCCGTGGCTCGGATCTGACGGACTCGACCTCGGCTACCGTCTTCGGTTTCGGCTTGCCAAGAGTGTGATGCCCCTCCGGTGTTATGAGGAAATCCTCCTCATTTCTGATCCCGCCGAGATCGCGGTAGGCTTCGACTTCGTCGTAGACGATGAAGTCAGAGAACTTGTCTGCGGCCCGCCACTGATCGATGAGTTGGGGGATGAAATAGATCCCCGGCTCGATGGTAACGACGAAGCCGGGCTTGAGAGGCCGGGCCAGGCGGAGCGATTTCAGACCGAACTGGGTGAATTTCGGCTTTCCCTCATAGCCCACATAGACTTCCCCAAGGTCCTCCATGTCGTGGACGTCGAGGCCCATCATATGCCCAACTCCGCAAGGAAAAAAAAGGGCGTGCGCTCCTTGGTGGACAGCCTCATCTACGTCGCCTTTCATCAGGCCGATGTCCTTTAGTCCCTGGGTCAGGGTCCGGCAGGCTAAAAGGTGGACGTCGAGGAACTTCATCCCGGGCTTGAGGGCAGACACAGCCGTCTCATGGGCGGCAAGAGTGATTTCGTAAATCGTCCGCTGGCGGGCGGTGAAGAGGAGGTCGACGGGCATAGTGCTCGAAAGGTCGCCGGCATAATGCATCTGGCTTTCTGCTCCCGCGTCGAGGACGAACAGGTCCCCGCTCTTCAGTATATTGCCGTGATAATGGTTGTGGAGGATCTCGCCGTGGATCGTAGCGATGATAGGGAATGAGATCTCAATCCCAGCGGCCAGGGCAATACAGTGGACGGCGGCGGCGATCTCGGCTTCGGAGAGTCCTGGACGGACCATCCTCATGGCTGCCACGTGCATGTCTGTCGAGACGTTGATAGCCCGCTCGATCTGCTCCACCTCCTCCGGCGCCTTGACGGCTCGCTGCTCGACCACGGCTCGGATGAGATCGATCGAGGCCTCGGCTTTAGCCCTGTCAGAGGCGAGGTCAAGCCACTTCTGGAGTTTCAGGACGTTTTCCGGCCGGTACGGCGGCAGGACGTGGATTTTCCGGCCTTGAGCCTTGGCCTTCATCAGGACCTCCTCGAGCTCAGTAACCGGTCCGGTCCGCTCGACGCCCGCCGCGAGGCTCCTTTCGGCTATCGTCGGCTTGGGCCCCGTCCAGACGATGTCCTCGACGGTTAGGTCGTTGCCATAGATAGTCTCTGTCCCCCCGTCGAGGTCGACAATAGCTGCCAGTCCCGGGGAATCAACCCCGAAATAGTAGAGAAATGTGCTGTCCTGCCGGAAATGAAAAGGATTATCGGGATAGTTCATTGGGCTTTCATCATTACCAAGAAAGAGGGCGAGTCCTGACTTGATCTCTTCTTTCAACCGATGGCGCCTTTCAGAATAAATGCAACGATCAAACATCACGATTTCCTCCATTTTTGTGGGAATTTGTATAGATAAGAAGGGAATACTAGGGCGAAACAAGGGTTTCAGACGTTTTTGATGTATAGGCATTTTCAGCGTTAACAAAAAGAATTATTTCAAAGTTGCGAAAAAATCTCAATAAAATATTTCAGAGAAGTTCCTCCAAAAATTTATGGATCAAAAAGGTTTCTTTGGAAGCACTCAATTTTGAACATCGGATGGAGGCCCTGAAAGCCTCGTCTTTGACTGAAAAGGAACTCCCGAATGCTATCAGCCAAGGCATAAAACCGAAAACAGGTATGCTACACAACCGACTGGCTGCCCATAGGACATGACGAGCTAAAATTCTTATTTTCGTCCTCAGCCCAAAATACACACTAGTTAGATAAGCCACGGCCATGATCAAGGCCATCATATTTTGCAAACGCGTTTAAGTGAGTAGCCGAATGTCTTCTATCTGGTAGCTCTGTTTGATAAAACGGATTGTCTCCTCGATTCTCCAGCGGGTTAAATAGGACTCAATCACTCGCCAGAGATGAACAAGGATTTGACGGATGGGCAGATTCGTTAAAAGAATCAACGGCTCTTGTCCAAAGCCCCGAACAACAACCAGCCAGAGAGGTCTCCTTCCCTCAGACAACCACACTTGCCGGAAGCCAAATTCCAGATGATAAATCCTCTCCTTGCCCTACTCCTCCTTCATCACCCTCCCTGCATAAGGCAAATGGCAGCTCAAAGCCGCTTCCAACATCGATATCTTCTTTCCCCGATATACCACGCTCCGCTCACCTCTGGAACGAATGATGAATCCAAGAGACCTATCTTCAAGAAAATTCAGAAGTTCCCTCCGGTCTCCTCCCCGATCCAACCCCCATGCTCCTCGCTTTCCCGTATTATGGCAGACTTTATCGATTGCCCATCGAATCTCTGTATTCTCGCTGCGAAAATCAGAATCCCCCTGAGAATAAAGTCGACCGTAAAGAGGAATGATCCATGCTTCCCCAACTTCAGTGCCGATCACATTCAACGTCCAGTAGCCATTGGAAAGTTCACCCTCACTCCCATCTCGAACTCTGGCCAGATATTCCATATTCTCCTCATACTTCTTGCTAAAGTCTGTAATATCCAGCACCAAAAGAGTCTCATCCTTTATCATCCAAGCCCTCAACCGACACAAAGACTCCGTCAGTTTCTCCCATAACCACCGCCTCCCTAGCTTCCGGCACAGCCGATTATGCGTCTTCTTCAAGCAATCCTCTCTTCAAGAGAGCGCGAAATCTCAGTCAGCCTCACCGATTGACGAGCTTGAATCCCGTAAATCATCTCAGCACAAAACGGCGGCAAACCTTGGGAAAACCTGAAGAAAGTTCCCCCAATTTTCACTTTTCCATTTGTGCTTTCCCTTATCCAGAAAGAAAATAACTTAGCTAATTTTAATGATTATTTTTGGGGGAAATAGTGAATATTTCAGATTCCAGATATTTGTGGAGTTCTCTTTGAAATTATTCTTTGTTGTTTATGATATAAAGATTTTTTGACGCACTGTGAACATACGGGTGTGAGTCTCTATGCCTTGAAATATGTAGGCTTCTTTTATGTGCGTCCTTCCTTCTCGGGCAGAATCAATGCCTGGCTGCTGAGCGAAACATCGTGAAAGATGTATAGATCATGACCACGAAAACGACCCATTTGAGGGCTGTCAGGGGAAGTGAAGTAACGAGATAGGCCGCGAAGACGACGCCGAATATCCCGGAGAGGGTGATGGCCATCGAGGCTTTCCGGTCTTGAGCTTTCTTCTTGACAAATTTGATGCTGGCTGCAGGCATGAGCATGGCGGCTGCACCCATCATGATAGGAAACGCGACTCTCGGATTCATCCCCAAGGAATAGACAAGGGCCATGCAAGGAGCATAAAAACCTATGCCGATGGTATGGAGCGAACCGAGAGTGAAGCTAACTGCAACCGCCAGGGCCAGCTTCCAGCCCGTAATGCCTGAGGCTTCTCCACCACTGGGGTACCAGTTCATGAGCCCGGAGAACAGGGTAAATGCGACCACAAGAAGCGCCGCCCCCAGGCCGATCTGAATCTTGCGGACCGGAAGACTTGAGACGATGCCAGCTCCGATTACAGCACCAACGGGAGCGGCGAGCAGCATGCTAACCAAGGTCACGGCTTCGACTTTGATGACGGTAAGGAAAATGAAGGCCTGGAGGACAACGGGGATCGTGTTGGCCACATTCAATGTGCCCGGGATAATCCTGTCCTCGACAAGACCGAAAAATTTGAACAAAGCTGTCTGGACGGCGAAGCTCCCTATTCCGAGAGTGTCTAAGAAGTTCGTCACAAAGCCGATGCCGAGGAGGCTCCTCCAGCCTTTTTTGGGGACTTGCTTTCTGTTCCTGATGAAATCAATGACGAAGCTTCCTCCAAATGCAGCCGCCAAGATGCCGAGCAATATCTGGACGAAAACGACCATTATTCTTCCTTCCGCGAGCCACCTGATCTGATCGTAAGGTGACAAGATTATTATAGAGACGGCCCCCTGTCAAGATGAGATGAGGTTGATGTTCTGTTTTGACAGAGACCTGTCGATAGCGGTTCACAGGTTATCTGGTTCCCAGACAGCATATATCTTCATACTTCGACAGAGACTTGTGTATGTTTATGCAAGGGAAAAGTTGATAAAAATTTGCCCTCGGTTTGTCGGCTCTGTTGCAACAACTGGGGTAAATAATAGGACTTCATGTCTACAATTTAATTGTAGGCCTTAAGTTTCAACTAGCTAAAAATGCCACGATATATTTGGAAAACTGATTAATTTTCTATCTTGCGAAAGCGATATTCAAAAGTGGATAGATGCCAAAAAATCGACTATAACATTGAAAATTGCGAAAAATAAGGAATTTCCCCATATGGGAGGATTATTTTGTTTAAACTTTACCCCACTTATCGTCATAGAGGTCGGTTTGTCTGTTGGCAAAAGATGAAAAGTGAACTGGGGGAAAGGCTTTGAAGGGAAAGATTGTGCTTTGAATCAATGTCCCTTTCCAGCAGACTCGGATATCTACACTCTCTCTGGATAGATTAGGAAAGAGATGAAGATTGACCTCTTCGCTGGGAGGGACATGTTTTAATGGAATCTCCTGCTGATAGAAAGAGAGACGCCGATAAAAGGGTTTACGACTCGCGTTCTTTTAAGCAGAACACATCCTTGGCGATTTAAACGGTTTTGGGGACAAGGAATGGCCGGAAGAGGCTCTGACCTGCCTTACGGGCTTTCTGGAAGCGATAATCAGGAATCTCACCGGTGGTTGAATGGGCCTGAAGGTGGTTATAGCGCTCGATCTTGCCCTTAGCCTGTGGCGAAAGCGCATACGTGATCTCTACGCCAAGGCTCTGGAGCAGCTGTTTCCACTGAGGGTCAGCTTCGTCAGTCCGAAGGTTCAGTTTCTTCCAGAAGCTGTCTTGGTACTGGACGAAGCGGAAGACACGAAGAGAGTCGACATAATAACGTAAAGGCAAGCCATAGCGACAGATCAGGGCTTCCATAGCCCGGATATGGGCCCAGGTGGTCTCAGCCTTAAAGAAGTCCGCATAAAGAAGCTTGCGGCTGTAGTCGTCCAGAGAGCTGATGAGAACCCATTTTTCCTGGGCATAGGGAGACCAGAGGTGATGGGATGCGTCATGCTGGATCAAAGCGCCAATGGCCGTGGTTAGGACTTCACGATCGTGTATCTTTTTCTTGAGACGTCCCTTGTGGCAGCCCAAAGCCTTGGCTCGATTGATAATCGTGGAGACAGACGCCTTGATACCTTTCTTCAACAGTCGGTGGCGGATGGCCGAATAGTTGTAAGTCTTGATCGGAAGATCCCGGTCCTCGATTAACGACTTGTCAAGCAGAAGCGCCTTCTCGATCTCCTCTTCCACCTCCTCTGAAAGTTTGCCCGGTGTTGACCGCTGATAGGCTAATGTAAACCTCTCGGGATCCCTCCGGAAGAGCTTGAACATGGCAAAGAAACGGGTTTTGCTGATGCCGAGTGTTTCCTCAACAGCCGTACGATCGTGAAGTCCTTTTGAGTAGCTAAACAAAAGATTCTTGATATGTTCCGTCGTAAATCCTCTGTGCACCCGTTCCACATTTTCTTGACATCTCTTCAGATCATAATTTATTATCCTTGGCGACGGGATCATGCAAAATCGGCGTACGAATATTGACTTAGCCATTTTAGCAAGAAAATGAATTCCTTATTGCGCTTCGACCCAACGATAAGCAAGATAAAAGGAGGTAATTCCTTTGTCAACCGCAGCGCCCGCTTGTTAAAAAGCTCGCTTCGACATAATAAGAATAGGTCGAATCAGACTCCAAATTAAGGAGGAAAATGTGAAAGTGAGAAATCATAAAAAAATCGCATTCATGCTTGCGGTTGGGATATTCACGGGGCTCACCACCGGTACAGGAGCCCCTCTCGGCGCCCAGGTCATCGATGTCTATAAGCGGCCCGTCCAGGCCGAGCCCAGCCGAGACTTCGACTTCCTCCACTATCTCATCCAGCTGAACATCAACATCGCCGCCAAGAAGTTCGAGGGAGAAACGACCGTTACCCTGACGCCTCTCCACGATGGACTTGCGTCGGTCGTTCTGGACGCCGAGGAATACACGGTTACCGGGGTTCGTGCCGCTACCGGAATGCCCCTCTTTTACGAACATATCTCGGACAAGCTTTCAATCCGCCTACCGCGCCCCACCCTTCACGGCGAAATCCTATCCTTCACGGTTACATATTATGGCCGGGACCCGAAAAATGGCCTGCGGTTTTACGAGGCTTCGGGCGATCGCCCCCTCCTCGTGGCCTCTGACTCCTTTCCTGACAACGTCCATCACTGGTGCCCCTGCTGGGATTATCCCCACGACAAGGCGACGCACGAGATCGTAGCTACCGTGCCCGCTGGTAATCGCGTCGCCGCCAACGGCCGCTTGCTATCGGTCCGGGAAGACGCTACCCAAAAGACAGTGACCTACCACTGGCTTCAGGACAAACCGCACTCTACCTACTTGTTCTTTCTCGCTGTCGCTCCTTATGTCATTGTCGAGGATCGCTTGGGGACGCTCCCGATCAACTATTGGGTCTATCCCCGCCATGCCGACCGGGCCCGCCGGACCTTCGGGAAGACGCCGGAGATGATGGTCTTCTTCAGTAATCTCTTCGATTTCGACTATCCCTGGGCTAAGTATGACCAAGTGGAGGTTCCATTCGGCGGCGCCGCGGAGAGCACGACGATGACGGCCATGGGCGAGAGCATTGTCGTCGACGAGCGCGGGGAGATTGATTTCCCAAGCATGGGGGTTGTATCGCACGAGCTGGCCCATCAGTGGTGGGGCGACTTGGTGACGCTCAGGACCTGGTCTGAGACCTGGATCAACGAGAGCTTCGCCACGTATTGCGATTTTCTTTATCACCGGCATGCCCTGGGCGAGGACGAGGGGGCGGTGAATCTCCTGGCGAAAAAAAATAGCTACCTCCAGGAGGCCAGGACGCGCTATATCCGGCCGATCGTCTTCGACCGATATGAACGGCCTGAGCAGAACTTCGACCGCCACACCTATCAAAAAGGAGCGGCTGTCCTCCACATGCTCCGCTCTCTCATTGGGGACGACGCTTTCTTTCGGACGCTTAGCCGCTTCCTCCATGAACATGCCTTCCAGCCCACGGATACCCAAGAATTCATGAAGACGGTCAAGGAGGCCACCGGCCAGAACCTCGATTGGTTCTTCGACGAATGGCTATACCGTCCTGGGCATCCGATCTTCGATGTCACGGCGGATTGGAATGGAGCGACCAAAAAGCTGACCTGGCGGATCGTTCAGACGCAGGACACAGCGGCCGGGATTCCCTATTACCGGATGCCCGTCGTTCTCGGAGTCAGAACGTCCACGGGCAAAACATCGGAAAAAGTCTGGATCTCGGGCCGGGAGAGAATCGTCGCGTTCGACTGTCCGCAGAAACCCCTCATGGTCCGGTTCGATGTGGGCGATTATCTTCTTAAGGAGCTGACCTTCGAACGCCCCGTTGAAGAACTTCTCTATCAATTGGTCCACGACGACGCCCTCGGCCGGATGTGGGCGGCCTCCCAGATCGGCCGGCACGCCGACGACTCTCGCGTCGCTCCGGCCTTGATTCAATGTGCCAAGAGCGATGCCTTCTGGGCCGTAAGACGCGACGCTTGTTACATACTCGGCGGTTTCGAGAGCCCGATCGAACTGGACGAGCGGTTCAATATCCCCTTCACTCGGTTGAACGACGGCTATCATCCCGGGAAATTCCTGAACGGCAAGATCGCTGGCATTCTCCAAGAACGGACCAGTGACCCGAATCCAAAGGTCCGGGCGGCAGCGTTCTGGGCGCTGGGAAACCTGAGAGACCGCCGCCTAATCTCGTTTCTGAAAGAACGGTTCGCCGCGGAGGACAGCTATGGAGCGCAGGCGGCCGCTTTGGTCGCTCTCGGAAAGACGGGAGACCGGTCACTCGTTCGCTTTCTCCAGAACGCATCGGGCATGAAGGCGCACGGCATCATCAAACAAGCTGCCGACTGGGCTCTCAAGGAAATCAAGTGAGCTGGAACGGCCTTTCCTCGATAAAACCTCGCTTTGGATTTCGTGCTCTCCGAGCCCAGATTATGATAAAGTCATCTTGAGGAGGATATCATGGATCGACGCCATTTTCTTAAAACCCTTGGCATAAGCGCTCCCGCCCTGGTTTTGCCCATAGACAAAGCGCTTTCCCAAAAAACGGCGTCGCTCGAAAGCATGCCCAATATCGTGGTCATTCTGGCCGACGACATGGGATTCGGCGATCCGGGCTGCTACAATAAGGACTCCAAAATCCCCACCCCCTGTATGGACCGACTCGCCGCCGAGGGCGTAAGATTCACCGACGCTCACTCGCCCTCGGCGCTCTGCTCGCCAACCCGCTACGGCCTGCTGACAGGGCGGTACGCCTGGCGAACCCGGCTTCAGAGAGGCGTCTTCCTATCGTACGATCCGCCGCTCATCGAGCCGACCCGAATGACGGTCGCCTCCCTGCTCAAAAGTTCTCGTTATGAGACCGCCTGGATCGGCAAGTGGCACGTGGGTCTCCAATGGTCGACCAAGGACGGGAGCCCGGCTGAAGACACCATCGATCGGACGGATCCCGGCAAGACGGACGAAAAACGCCAACTGAACATCGATTTTGGCAAGCCGGTGCGAGGTGGCCCGACCACCCTCGGTTTCGATTACTTCTATGGAACATCGGCTTGCTGCACCTCGGATCCCCCTTACTGTTTCATCGAGAACGATCGGACTGTTGTCGTGCCGACGCGGATGAGCCGCGAGGAATGGCGCGGCCTCCCCGGCTTTGTCCCAGGGCCGATGGCCGATGATTGGTCGGAGGAGGATTGCGACTTCATCCTGACCCGGAAAGCGATCGACTTCATCGACGACCATGTCAAAAGCCATCCTGGACAACCTTTCTTCCTGGTTCACGCCCTTTCTTCTCCCCATAATCCCTGGCTGGTCCCTGAGACTATGAAGGGGAAGAGCCAGGAAGGCCCGCGCGGGGACCTCATTACAGTCGTCGACTGGGCCGTGGGACGGATCGTCGACCATCTCGCGAAGCGGGGGCTCATGAACGAGACTCTTCTCATTGTCACGAGCGACAACGGGGCTATGCGGGGTGCGTCCGGGCACAAATCGGCAGGCGACTTCCGGGGATACAAGGGCCAGGTCTGGGAGGGCGGCCACCGGGTCCCCTTCATCGCTCGCTGGCCGGCCAAGATCCGGCCGGGGACGATATCGTCTGAGACAATCTCTTTGATCGATCTCTTCGCGACGTGCGCGGCGATCACGGGAACGACGCTCCCGGACGACGCGGCCGAAGACAGCCGCAACGTTCTTCCCGCGATCCTCGGCCGGCCCGGCGGACGGCCTCTCCACGAAGCGATGGTTTTTGATTCGGGGAACGGAGTGTTTGCCGTCAGGCAGGGACGCTGGAAAGTCATCGTCGGAACCAAGGATGCCCGCAAGGAGACGACCGAAACGCAACCCGCGGATGCGAAAGCCAGCCAGCTCTTCGATCTTGATGAAGATCCGGGCGAACAAAACGACCTGTGGGACAAACACCCGGATATCGCCCGGTCGATTATTGAGCTGCTGAATAAATATCGAAAGCAAGGTCGAAGCCGGCCTCCAAGAGGACGGGAATGATATACATCATCATTACGGCCAAGCATCACTATGGCTTCGCCATGTTTCATTCAAAGGCGAGTCGCAGCAATATCGTCAACTCCTCGCTGTTCGGCAGAGATCCGCTCAAGGAGCCTTCGGAGGCCTGCGCCGAAACTGGATTGAAATTCTGCGTCTATTATTCCCATCGTGAGGATTGGGAACGCCCCTACGCGTACGGGAATTTTTGGGATTATAAGACCTCACAGACCGATCTCGATACCATGGATCATCCTGAGCTTTTCCGCAAATACCTGGGCGAGAAAGCGATCCCGCTGCTCAAGGAGTTGCTCACGAATTATGGGCCCCACGGCATCGTCTGGTTTGATCGAGGCATGTATACTCAGGAACAGGGACAAGAATTCGCCGATCTTGTCCACTCCCCTCAACTCAAATGTCTGGTGAACGGACGAGTCGGCCACTATGACAAGGAACTGCTCGGGGATTACCAGAGCCTCACCGATAACGGAATTCCGCAGGGGGGATCGAGGAGTACTGGGAAAGGCCTCAAACCCTGAATGATACCTGGGGGTACAGCCGATTTGACCAGAACTGGAAGTCGGCCAAGGTGATCGTCCGCCCGATGGTGTCCGTGGTCAGCAAGGGAGGCAATTATCTGTTGAATGTGGGTCCGACCGGCGAACGGATCATCCCCCCGCCTTCGATCGATATTCTCAACGAAGCCGGCGCCTGGATCAGGCAAAACGGCGAGAGCATCTACGGAACATCAGCTTTGCCGTTTCCGCAGGAACTCCCCTTGGGATTCGCGACGTTGAAGGGACATTTACTATATCTCCACGTTTTCGATTGGCCGGAAAATGGAATTCTTCCCCTAACGGGCGTTCGCAATTGGGTGACCAAGGCCTACCTTCTAGCGGAAAAAGAAAGATTGCTTAACCTGAAACGGGATCGTGATCGACGGATCTTGATTACGCTGCCAGAGGAGCCCGTCGATAAAATCAATTCCGTCGTGGTGCTCGAAATAACGGGCAAGCCGGATGTCGATCCCCTGGTCATTCAAGAAGAGCAAGACAGGCCCGCCCTCCTGGATTATTTGACGTCGTCGACCCGCGGCCATGTCGTTAAACGTTTCAATAGAAAGGGGGAGACCGAACAATTCCATATTTCAAAAATGGAAGGACCGGAGGACATTGTGGAATGGTGGGTCCGGATCCTGACCCCCGGTCATACGATGTTTTCATCGCCTATGCCGCTGTCCCGGGATGGGAAAACGGCCGTTATGTCGTGGAATCGGGTCGAAGCCAAATTCCGGGCACGGTCAAATCGTCAACCGGCTGGTATGAGTACAAAACGGAGAAGATCTGATAGTTCAACACCCCCAAGGCCGGAGAGACAACATTCAGGATGTAGCCTGGAAAACAATTGGACCATTACCTCATGTATTTCAAATCGATCGAGCTCGTTCCCGTCAAGTCACCGCGGCCTTAGCGCGCTTTCGCGTTGAAAGAGAAATGGAAAATACCGCGCGGAAAGCGAGATCGTAAAAACGTAGCGGAGGAAGATGCCATGCGCCGGAAAATTCTACTCCTGGGGTTCATTCTCTGTGGAATATCGCCCAGCGTTTTTGCGCAGTTTAACTCATCAACGACCATGTGGTATGCCGCGCCCGCAGAAAAGTGGGAGGAAGCGCTGCCTGTTGGCAACGGTCGCCTGGGCGCTATGTATTTTGGCGGAGTTTCTGAAGACCGTCTCCAGTTCAACGAAGAGACTTACTGGACGGGAGGTCCGTACTCGACTGTGGTCAAGGGAGCCTATCAAAAACTCCCCGAGATTCAGCAGTTGCTTTTCGGGGGAAGGAGCATTGAAGCCCATCTTCTCTTCGGAAAGTATTTGTTGGGATATCCCGTCGAACAACAGAAATACCAGAGCATGGGGAATGTCATCCTGTCCTTCGCGGATAAATCGGAGGTCACGGATTACCGAAGGGAACTGGACCTGAAAACGGGAATCGCTCGGGTCACCTATACCCAGAATGGGATTCATTTTAAACGGGAGGTATTCGCCTCTTATCCCGATCAGGCCGTCGTGATGCGTCTTTCGGCAGACAAACAGGGAGTCATAAGCTTTGAGTGTCAGCTTCAGGGAGTGAGGAACCAAGCTCATTCAAATTATGCCACCGATTACTTCCATACGGATCTCTGGGGGAACAACGGGCTTAGACTGACGGGGAAGGGCGCGGATTACCTTGGCATCGAAGGGAAGATTCGGTACGAGGCCAGACTGAAAGCCCGCCTTAAAGGCGGTCGTGCTAGCACCAGTATCAGATCCTTGTATGTCCAGGATGCCGATGAGGTGGTCCTGATCCTCGTGGCGGCCACCAGCTTCAAATCCTATAAAGATGTCGACGGGAATTGTAGGCGGAGAGTAGAGGACTACTTTTCCCACCTGGCCGGTCTTGATTATGAATAGTTGAAGGACACCCACATCAAAGACCATCTGGCTCTGTTTGGCCGGGTTACGCTGGAATTGCCGCCAGGAAAGAATTCCGACCTTCCCACGGATGTCAGAATGCAAAAGATCAAGGACGAGCCGGATCCATCGTTGGCGGCATTGTGCTATCAGTTCGGACGGTATATCATGATCGCATCATCCCGGCGGGGTACGGAGGCCACCAATTTGCAAGGGATATAGAACAACGACCAGAACCCCTGGTGGGATTCCAAATACACGACCAATATCAACCTGGAGATGAACTACTGGAATGTTGATGCGGGAAACCTGAGCGAATGCGCCTCTCCGCTTTTCGATCTTATCCGGGAGGTTTCAGATCAAGGCAGAGACGTGGCCCGGGAGCATTATGGAGTCAAGAAAGGATGGGTGTTCCATCAGAATACGGACCTTTGGCGGGTCGCCGCCCCCATGGACGGAGCGAACTGGGGGACCTTCACAACAGGTGGAGCCTGGCTCTGCACCCATATTTGGGAACACTATCTCTTCACAGGTGATAAGAATTTCCTAAAGAAATATTACCCTGAAATGAAAGGATGTGCCCAATTCTTCCTTGGGTTCCTGGTCAAGGATCCCGTCCGGGGATGGCTTGTGACCAACCCCTCGACTTCCCCCGATAATCCTCCTGGCAGTCCCCAGAACGTCCGCTTTTTCGATGAGATGAACGGGACGTATTACCGGGGATCCCAAATATGTTATGGGTCAACTATTGATACCCAGATCCTCCTTGACCTATTTCAAGAAGTGGCCGAGGCTTCAGAAATTCTGGCTGACGACCCACAGTTTCGCCGCGAGGTTCTCAAAACACGCTCCAAGCTTGGTCCCATGCAGGTGGGAAAGGACGCCGCGCTTCAGGAATGGATCGACGACTGGCCTCAGATGGAAGAGAGACACCGTCATCTTGCTCACCTGTATGGACTATATCCTGGAAATGTCATTTCACCAGTTAAAACTCCCGCATTGGTTGAATCGGTCAAAAAAGTCCTGGAACAAAGAGGTGATGGTTCTGTTGGCTGGTCACGGGCATGGAAAACGGCTCTATGGGCCAGGCTCTATGACGGAAACAGAGCCAACAGGATCTTAAAGGGATACCTCACAGAAACGTGCAATAAATCTCTCTTCAGCAAGAGCGGTCAAGCCCTGCAAGTCGATGAACCTCTGGGAGCGGCGGCCGCTGTCTCGGAAATGCTCGTCCAGTCCCATGAAGGATATTTGCATTTGCTGCCCGCCTTGCCCGATGAGTGGTCAGCCAGAGGCAGATTTTCCGGAGTTGTGACCAGGGGTGCCTTCGAACTTGATTATTCATGGGCAGATGGATTAACAAAGCAGATAAAACTGGTGTCAAGGGCAGGAGAGAAATGCAGGATAAAAAGTGATACAGATCTTGGAATAACCTGTGATGGAAAGGAAATCCAAGCCAACAGGGATAATGATGGTACCTATTTCTTTCTAACTAAGCGAAATGGAGTATACATGATTAAGTTTGAAAATAAAAATGTTATCCAGGAAAGGAAGTTGGCAGAAATCGATAGGTCCCGGCCCTTTAATTTTGTTCCACTTCTGCACAATAAGCTCGATCGCTTCTTAAGCCAATTGTTTGCTGTGATCTGATTCTTCTCCTGGCTACCTTGTTGATGTCACAGCTGGACCGTAGTAAATGGAATTAAAGAAGAGCTTGAAGGTGCTATGAGGTTGGGCCCGGTTTTGCGGGCGGAAACCAAAGATTATGATTTTTCCTTTGCCGTAGTTGACTTCGACAAGAGCCGGCTTATTATAGAAAACCTTTTCTCCTATCAAGCGGCCACTCATAAACGGATTGCCATTGGGATAGCGAGCCACTACTTTATAGTCAGACAACCAGGCTTCTTTTTGGTTTGCTTTCATCTCCTCTGTTTTGAGGAATTCAAAAACAGGGCTTTCATAAAACATCACAGCGGCGGTTTTATCCATTCCGTAGCCAATGGGGTGAGTGTTGTCGATTTCCACTTTAAGAATTGCGCTAGGGCAGAAAAATTCTGTTGATTTAAAACTATTTGTAACATTTCGGATGGGGATCTTGAAATGATTTATAGCTAATTCGGAAGAAGCATTCAGAGTTATCAAGGTTCCACCGTCATTAACAAAGTCAGCAAGAGATGCTAGCCCCAACTCGCCGATGCCACCAGCATATTGAGAAGGAACTGTTCCTTGCTTATGCCCATCAATTATTCTTTGCGGCGAAATACTTGTCAGAATTATGACATCGTAGTTTTCCCTTAAATGGCCGTTGCGCATGTCGTCATTGTGAATAGCGGTATAGGGAAATTCCCAGGTATCGAAGATCCAGCGGGTCCAGCCCTCGTCCATATCAGCTGTCCAGGGCTGATAAAGGCCCAGCTTGAGAGGTTTGAGTTTCATCAGATCCTTTAGAGCGCTCCCGGCTTGGATCTGAAGGCTGAATTCCGTGGATAAAGATTGAACTTTCTCGGTTATGCCAGACCCTGAAACAATAATAGACCCCACCGGATAGTTCTTTCCGTCAACAGAAAATGTCCGGGTCGCCCAGCTGACATTGAATCCTTCCTTCAAAAGCCGGTTAATGGCTCTGAAACTATCAAGGACAGAATGATCCAAGATATAGGTATTTCCTTCTCCCGCGACTTTTCCGGCTGGGGGCGCTGCTCTTTTGATCGGTTTGAGCTGTGCTTCAAACGGGAAAGTCACCATAATGGTCTCGACTCCCATCTGGTAAGGAAGCGTCCACCCAGTCAGGTCAAAGGTACTTTCAGGGGGACCGCCCGGATATTGTCTTCGATCAGGGTAGATCTGCGGTCCCAGGATATCGATCAAAAAAGGACGGCAGGCCTGGGACATCAAAATAACAAAAGTCCCGGCGGGATATTCTCTATTTTGCACTTTAAAAGATTTTTCTGCTTGATGGATCTCGGCCCCATCCTCGATGAGGATGTTGATCATCTTGGCCACCGTGTTGGGGTCCTTCTGGTCCTGAGGAATTATGTAAGCATAAGGAGCTTCATTTCTTCCTTTCTCAATAGAGTTTTTGGCCATGCGGTACATGTTCATCAGATATTTGTCTTTGTGTTTGGCCCCTGCTTCTAGAAATCCGATGGCAGACCAGTAGGAGTATTCGACAATATTTCCCAGCCGCCACCACCCACCAGGCCAAGGACTGGGGTAGTTTATCGTCTGAGTATTTCCTTGTTTGCCAAGCCCTCCGCTGTCGGCACCGGTGAGATCTCTGGCTGTTTGATAGATAGGTGTCGCCAGTGGAGTACCCGCGGCTTCGAAAAGGATGGTCGTCACATTATGCCACAAAGCGCAGGTATGAATTGCTGACATCCGCCAGTGGTTCCAGTTTGCATAATGGATAACCCCTGTTAGGCCTTTCTCTTCCAACAACGTTCGCATATAAGCTCCGGTGAGCTCCTCCTCACGGGTTAGCAAAGGATCCAAGGAATGATGGCGTGGTTCATACAAAGGCGAGAGAAAGAGGCGGGCATCGGAAGCTCCCATATGATGCATATCCATGAATATCTGTGGAAACCATTCATGATAGAGGATATTATTCACATAGCGCGTTTCAATCTGGGTATTCATGAAGGCGTCTCGGTTATTATCATGTCCGACATAGTAATGGTACAGCCAAGGCATAGGAGCGGTCTCATAGGGAGTCCCTAAATTCTTTCGATACCAGTCCGCTACCATTATATTGCCGTCGGGGTTCCAGCTGGGGATGAGCAGCAAAATCACATTATCTAAAATCTCTTTGATATGAGGAGAACTCTCAGTCGCTAGTGAATAACCCAATTCTGGGGACATCTGAGTCGGGCCGCATTCGCTCGCATGCATACTGCATGTAATCAAGGCAATAGTCTTTCCTTCCTTAGCCAAACGGTCTGCCTCTTCTTCCGAGATTCTGCCTTTAGCGAGTTTTCCGGCGCTGTCTTTATATTTTGCCAGGTTTGATAAATTTTCCGGAGAGGATATGATCGCAAGGATGAAGGGGTTGCCCATAGTCGTCTTCCCCAATTCCTCTATCTTGACCCTATCGCTGTTTTTTCCCAGAAGCTGGAAATATTCATAAATCTTTTCCCATCTGATCAACTTGAAATCGGCTCCGGGCTTATGTCCGAAGAATGTCTCTGGATCGGGAATATTAGAAGGGCGTGAATATACGGCCAGGTTAATGAGGAAAAAAATGCCCACAATGCAAGATGAAAAATTTTTTAATTTCACTCCAAACCTCCTTTCTTTTTTCTATATTGAAATGCAGCAAAAAGTGTTGGGTGGTAGTGCCATATTGCGAGAGCAATTTAGAGTGTTTTGGCAATGATGTTCGGGATATTTTTCTCCTTGAGCAAGTTATTGAAAGCAGGAAGATCCTTGTTGAGTAACTCTTCAAACTGAGCCTGATAGGTTGCCAATTGCTCTTTATACATTTTATGCACTTCAATCTGTTGAGTAGTCGGAGGGAAATCAGTACTGCCAACACTGCCCGCAAGGCTGCTGAGCTTAGCATAGAACCTTGTCGGCCACCGTAGCCAGTCTTGACTGCCCCCCGTAAGTTTCAGCTCGATGAGATTTTCTTCCACAGCTATGAGCTTTTGATCGAGTTCTTGGCCTTCACTTATGATTGACGCAACGTTTTTGTCATACCTAAGGATTGCGCATAGATCACAGATCTGCTTTCTGATCCATTCGATTTGATTAATCATATCAGCAACAGAGTTGCTATTATCCCGAAGCTCTAACAACATCTTTACTTGTGCCTGAATATCCGCTTCGCTTCCAGCTGAATTCGGATCTTTCTTCACAGTGAGCTTCTGGCTAAATTCTTGACTATTTATGGCAAGCTTCACCGTATAGGTCCCGGGCGCTACCCGAAAGTGCATCGGCCTGCCCCCGCCGACGCTAGGTCGCCATCCTTCCGGTCCGATCCTTATGTGAGGGGCGTAAGGCGGGCTTGTTCTAAGCTTTGGCTGCTTAGATGGATCATACCTCAGGTCCCACCAAACACGGTTGATGCCAAAATCTTTGGTTCCTGTGAATGTTCTTATTGTTTGGCCTTTCACATCTAAAATTGTGATTTTAACCTCACCCGTCGGTTTGCTCTTCAAATAATAATTAATGGATGCTCCATAGGGCGGATTATTTCCAGCGTGACCGTGATCCGGCATGTCCAATGTTGTTTCTCGATTCAGAAAGCGGTAGGCCGGCCTGGGAGCAAAAAGATAGACATCGGATTTTTGAACCTCTGTAGTGAGTTGCTGAAGAGGCGTGATATCGTCCAGAATCCAGAAGCCTCGCCCGTAAGTGGCGACCACTAGATCGTTGAAATGCTTCTGGACGACCAGCCAGTGCACCGGCGCATGGGGAAGATTGGTCTGCAGAGGAATCCAGGTTTCTCCATCATTGAAGGAAACATAAATCCCATTCTCCGTCCCCAGATAGAGTAATCCTTTCCGGACCGGATCTTCACGTATGCAGTGAGCGTAGCTAAACACACTCTTTGGAATATCTGAGTTAATCGATTTCCAGCTCTTTCCGTAATCTGTAGTCTTATAGACATAAGGATCTCGATTATTCACCTGGTGGAAGTCGACGGTGATATAGCATGTGCCAGCATTATAACTGGAAGGCTCGATATTACTTACGGTTCCCCAGGGGGGCAAATTGGGGATGTTCGAAGTGACATTGGTCCAGTGTGTGCCTCCGTCCCGGGTCACATGGACCAGGCCGTCATTAGTGCCCGCCCAAATCAATGCTTTCTCAAGGGGTGACTCAGCTATAGCAAAGACGACACAGCAGTATTCAGGAGTGTCGTTATCAGGAGTGAGTCCGCCCGAAATCTGCTGCTTGCTCTTGTCGTTGGTGGATAGGTCAGGGCTGATGACAGTCCAGCTCTGCCCGCCATCAGTCGTCTGGTGTACATATTGGCTTCCGACATAGACTTTATTGTGATCGTGAGGTGAGATAGCTATAGGAGTGGTCCATTGAAAACGATACTTCACCTCAGCAGCTGGTGTGCCTTCGCGAGAGTCCGGCCAGACTCTGACCGATCTTGCATGGCCTGTCCGTCGATCATAGCGATCGAGCCCGCCTCCCTTCATACCTGACCAGACAATGTTGTTGTCGACAGGATCGGGAATGACAACGCCGGCCTCAAAGCCGCCCACTGAATGCCACATTCCTGGCAGGATCTCGCCACCTGACCAGCCCTGGGCAAGGCTATTGCTTGGTCCCCTTACAGAAGGGCCATCCTGCCGGGTACCGTAGACAAAGTATGGAATTTGGTTATCGACCTCCACATGATACATTTGAGCAATGGGAAGGGCGATTCCTAGCCAGGATTGCCCGCGGTTGATGGAGATGTTCACATGGTGATCACTGGCTACAATCATGCGTTCCCCATTGGTGGGATCAATCCACATGTCGTGGTGATCATCACCCCGGCCAGCCCGGGGCATTCTTTTATAGGTAAGACCTCCATCTAAAGATACGAGATGCTGAACAGCACAAAAGTAAATCTCGTTGTAATCGTCGGGGGCAACAACACATCGAGAATAGTAATGCGGTCGCTGATTCAGGTCGTGTCCATAATTGACCAACTCCCAGTTCTCGCCGCCATCATCTGACCTCCAGAGCACCCCGCTGCTGGTTTCCATTCCCTTCCAGGGCACGCCGTCGCCCGTTTCAATTAAGGCGTAGACGCGATTGGAATTATTAGGAGCCACAGCAACTGCAATTTTCCCCAAAGGAGGATCCGGGAGACCATGCCCGGTGAGGCGCTTCCAGGTGTCGCCTCCGTCTCTAGACATGCAGAGACCACTTCCAAACCCACCACTTTCTCTTCCCCAAGTGTGTATCACCAATTGCCACATTCCCGCAAAGAGTATGCGGGGATTGTTAGGGTCCATGGCCATCTCTCCACACCCCGTATTCTCATCCACAAAGAGCACTCTCTCCCATGTTTCCCCTCCATTTTTGGTGCGAAAGATGCCCCGCTCAGCCTGAGGTCCATAACAATGGCCCATAGCGGCCGCAAAAACGATGTTGGGATCATACGGATCAATCAGTATCCTGCCAATCCGACCGGTCTTCTCTAGACCCATGTGGACCCAGGTTTTACCTCCATCGGAGGATTTGTATATACCATTTCCTATGGAAACATTGCTACGGATATGCGCTTCGCCGGTTCCCGCCCAAACGATGTTCGAATCGGACGGGGCTATAGCTAGAGAGCCAATAGATTGAGCAGGCTGATCATCAAAAATAGGTTCCCAGTGGACGCCGCCATCAGCCGTTTTCCATATCCCTCCAGAGGCTCCTCCTGTGTAGTAAACCTTGGGATTGCCCGGGATGCCGACAACTGCGCTCACCCGGTTGCCCACAGGACCGATGTAGCGATACTTGAGCTGGTTAAAGATGTCAAGGTTTATCGGCTGTGTGCAGCCATGTGGTGGATTCCAAAAAAAAACGAAAAAAGCCTCAGCAATAATCATGAATAAGCAATTCATTAAGCTGTGATTTTTTCTTAACATCTGAAACCTCTTGTTGAAAATTTGATTTGCACAATTTTCTTAACTGTTTGATTCGTGCAATATTGCATAGATCGAAACAACTTCGTTGATCTCTTATACTATGATTTTATGTTTGCATATTAAGCTTAATTGCTTTTCAAATCAAGAATATATTCTGCAAATAAATTACTTGACAGATGCAAACATTTCAAGAATGCAGTAAATATGATATTATATAAAATGCAATATTCTTAATTCCAGACTGTTGGACTTAAGATGGCACGGAGATTGTCAATATGCTTAGGATTTAGGTATAGTTAGGTATAGAAAGTTTCATCTTTATTATCCTTTAGAGAGATAGAATGTCTAACTCCTTTTCCAAGCATCATAAAATCGCTTATCCCTTTCACCTAATTGAGAGATGATCAAAAAATTTTTATTGAACTGATGCCTTTCCTGGTCATAGTAATGAATCAGTGCCTCAAGGCCTATGATTCAGGCAGGAGCAACAATGAGCGCTGTGCCCCATAATAAGAGGAAGCGTCTTCAGTCGATCTTGATCAAGCCAGCAGGGCCGGACTGCAATATGAACTGCAACTACTGCTTTTATCTCGACAAAGCAGCCCTGTTCCCTCAGGCGAAGATCCACCGGATGAGCGAGGAAATACTGGAAGAAACCATCCGGCAGTGCCTGTGGGCCGAGCCAGACCAGCTCAGCTTAGGTTGGCAGGGAGGCGAGCCAACCCTGATGGGACTGCACTTTTTTGAGAAGGCAGTTGAATTTGAACAGAGATATGGCCGTAACCAGATAATCGGTAATGGACTTCAGACAAATGGCCTTCTTATCAACAGGGATTGGGCCAAATTTCTGGCCAAGTACAAATTCCTGGTAGGCCTCTCCCTGGACGGGCCTCAGCATATCCATGACAGATACCGGATTCTGAAAAACGGGAAGGGGACCTGGAGCGAGGTAGCTGACAAAGCCAAACTCCTACTCGACGCAGGGGTTGCCGTTAATGCCATCTCAGTCGTTACAGATTATTCCGTTCAATTCGCAGAAGAAATCTACGATTATCATAAGCAGCTGGGTCTCTCCTACATGCAGTTCATCCCCTGTTTCGAAAGAAATCCGGCCATCCCCTCTGAGCCTGCTCCCTTCTCAGTTCCAGCCGAGGGCTACGGAAAATTTTTATGCCGCTTGTTCGACCTCTGGACCTCTAACTTTGTCCAAAGCACACCAACGACATCCATCCGGTTTTTCGACTCTATTTTCTATTCCTACATCGGGCTCGAGCCTCCAGAATGTACCCTGGGTAGGACCTGTGGCCTTTATCTCGTTGTTGAGCACAACGGGGATATCTATTCTTGTGACTTTTTCGTAACCCCGGAATGGAGGCTTGGGAATATCCTTGAAGGAAATCTCTTGTACATGCTGAATTCGAAAAGGCAGCAGGAATTCGGCATGCGCAAAGCCCGGCTTCCCGGCGAATGTCTAAAATGCGCTTGGCTCACGGTTTGCCGCGGCGGATGTCCAAAGGACAAAGTTTCAGATGGAGAGAACGGGTTTATCAACCATTTCTGTCCCTCCTTCAAGATGTTTTTCGAGCACGCAGGCGCAAAATTTAGACATCTCGCCCAGGAGTGGAAGGAAAGACAGCCTAAGCAGATGAAAGTAGATCGCCCAGTCTCACCACAGAAGCCCGGCCGCAACGATCCCTGTCCCTGTGGTAGCGGCCTGAAGTACAAGAAGTGCTGCGGCAAAACTTAAAAAATTGGGTCTCTTCAATTCAGTGTGGGTAGCTAAAGACTAATTTGCCGACGACAAAATAGACAAAAGTCCAAAGATGGCTGGCATAATTAAAGCTGTAGGCGCTCTTCCTTCGAAGAGTGGAGGCCGACGACTCTCTAAAGTTTCGTAATCTCCAGGGCGACTGAAAACAGATCGAGTTCATCCCTCGAGACGATTCCTTTCAACCAAGAAGTCGATTAGGGTCTTATCACGTTTCTTTAACTGACTTAAAGCCTTCAACCACACTAAATGGAAAAGACTCAACTCTTTATTCAGCCGCTCAATAACATTGGTTGTTATCAAACATACCCATTCTTCTTTCGAAGAGGATGCAAATGCGCACAGGGTCATCTCCACAGCAGCACGGTCGCAAGCTCGAGCAAAAAATGCACAACTAGATTGCAGATTATTGCGCAGGGCATTGCTTATCAAGGTGCAAAGCAAAGTCCTAAAATATCACAACCTCCGACGCTCTCGCAGACGGCTGGGAGAGGTTTACACCAAAATTCTTGAAGTGATTGATGATATGCAGACTATGCGCAGGCAAGATATACGCTTTGGAGGCAAGCACTGAGATGGATCGTGTCATTTTCTAAGAGTCAAAGCCTTTTGTTTGCTAAGCTTATGAGGATGGAGAGTTTGACTACATTAAGGCTGCAGATGTGGTGTTCGAAAAGGATTTCTTCTATTTCATTAAAGCTAAGCCTATTCTTTCAAAGCTTCCAGAGACCTATCCAATGAGGTGGTTTGATTATTACCTCCGCTGCGGGAATGCCCGCAAGACATGCCGCTACTTTGGGATCTCGCCCAAAACTTTTTATCATTGGAAAAATCGGTTTAATGCCTATGATTTGACTACTTTGGAACAAGAGAGCCGACGTCCTCATCGGGTTCGGCAGTTGGAGACATCTGCAGATGAGGTGGAGAGGATTCGGGAACTCCGGGAGCAGTATCCGCGCTGGGGGAGGAAGAAATTGGCTGTTCTTTTGGGGCGGGAAGGGATCAAGATCTCTGCCTCGACTGTTGGGCGGGTGATGAATCGATTGAAGGCTAGAGGACTGTTGAGGGAGCCGGAGAACGTGCGTCAGGCCAAACTGGCCCGAAGAAGACGGCGCAAGCCCCGTTATGCGGTGCGGATGCCGAAAAGCTATTCGATTGAAGCTCCGGGAGATCTAGTTCAAGTGGATACCTTAAAGCTGCAGCTGATGTCGGATGATGTTCGGTATCATTTCAGCGCTCGAGACGTGGTAAGCCGCTGGGATTCCGCTCGGGCCTTCAGACGACAGAGCAGTTTCGCCGCTGCTCTTTTCTTAGAATACCTAGAGAAAAAGTTTCCTTTTAAAGTCAAGGCCATCCAGATTGACGGCGGATCGGAGTTCAAGAAGGATTTTGAAGAAGCGATCCAGAAGCGTGAGATCCTGCTCTTTGTTATTCCACCGCGTTCCCCAAAATTAAATAGCTATGTGGAACGAGCAAACCGAACTCATCGCGAGGAATTCTATGAAGTGGAGACGATTGGGCACACGATGGAGGAGCTTAATCGGCAGCTCGATCGATGGGAGTACACCTGCAATTACATTCGACCCCATCAGGCCCTTGATTATCTTACACCTAATGAATATTATCAGCTCTGGCTTGAATCACAAAAACCTGAGCGTCACTAATCGTATGAACGAGTACGCACGCTTGACTTTATTAGAGGTTGGCACTATATTTCGCTGAAGTAATAAGGACG
>CAZLFV010000016.1:0-8930 GCA_964558915.1 uncultured Eubacteriales bacterium
GTCGCCGTCCTCAAAGTGAATGATGCAGTTAGATCCCGCGGCCTGATCACTTTCCGGCCAGAGCAGTTTAAGGCATGAAAAATAATCCGCGCCACCCATTCTTCCGAGCCGCAAATTTTATTATTTCTATAGTTTTGATAGTTATCTGTTTTGCCGCCGCCCCCGCCCAGCAAAAGCAGTCCTGGGACGGGAATAGGACCACTCCCACGCATCTCATCCCGCTCAAGGACGAGTTCGACCAGCCGATTGTTCCGACGGAACGCAATCCCCTTCCCTTTTCTTCCCGCTTCACCTGCGCTCCCTGTCACGATTACGACGTTATCCGCAAGGGACTTCATTTCACCGATACTCCGGCTCTCAACCCCGGACGCCCCGGCGAACCGTGGGTGTGGGTGGACGAGAAGACCGGAACTTGCCTGCCTCTCTCCCACCGATCGTGGGAAGGTGTGTGGGATCCTGAGGAGGTCGGCTTGTCCGCCTGGGATTTTACGCTGCTCTTCGGCAGACACCTGGCCGGCGGCGGGATCGCAGAGCCCAGGGATGAGGACATGATGCCCGAGTCGAGATGGAACGTTTCCGGGAAGGTCGAGATCAACTGCCTGGGTTGCCACAACGCCTCCAATATTCAAAGCCTCAGCGAATGGGCCAAGCAGATCTTGCGAGAGAATTTCCGTTGGGCCGCGACGGCGGCAGCGGGCCTTGGAGAGGTCGGCGGCATGGCCTCTCGTCTCAGCGGGACATGGGACGTCTTTGACGGCCCCAACCCTGATGACACGGAGTGGGCTGTCGTTCCTTCGGTGAAGTATGACCGGACACTCTTTGACAGCAAGCACCGCATCTTTATCAACCTTGACTATAAACCGGAAGACAGCCGGTGCCTCGCCTGTCACTCAGTCTCTATCGTCGGGGTTGAAAAATTCGCTATCGACGGCGACGCCCATTCAGCGGCCGGGCTGAAATGCGTAAACTGCCACCGCAACGACATTAGCCACGCCATGATCTGCGGATACGAGGGCGAAGCCGAGCACAATCCTATGCTGAGCGGCGACGACTTCAGCTGCTCGGGATGCCATCTGGGAAACGAGAAGGCAACAGGAGAAAAAGCGCTCTCCGGCCGGCTGGGAGCTCCCTATCCCAAGCATCGGGGATTCCCGGCGGTCCATTTCAAGAGGCTGGCTTGCACGGTCTGCCATTCAGGGCCGTGGCCTGGAAAGGAGATGACCCGAGTCCGAACCTCCCGCGCCAACAGGCTCGGAATCTACGGCATCGCCCGCTGGAGCACAGACCTTCCTGCCATCCTCGAGCCGGTCTATATCCGCGACCGGAACGGCAAGCTCACCCCGCAGCGGCTGATATGGCCGGCCTTTTGGGCTGAAAAGACAGAAAAGACTATTCGTCCTCTTCAGCCCGAACAGATTTTGGCCGCTGCTGGAGACATCTTGAGTCCGGACCTGGGCACGGTGAACATACTTCAGGCCTTGACGCTCGAGCTTGAACCCGACCAGACCGCCGTGCTCGTCCTTGGGAGCCGAGTCTACGAAGTGAATCTCGACGGCGGGCTCAGCGTCTCGCCGTTCTCGGCAGAGGCGTCTTCCCAAGAACCCGTCTGGGGCATTAAGCATAAGGACAAGGTCATTCCGCTGCTGCCGGAATTCGACCCGGCGGCTGAAGAAATCGACCACGATGCCGCCAGCTTGATCCAAAAATATCTTGCCACCCTGGCCGGATCAAAAGGAGCTCCAGGAAAGCCGGTCCTGCTCTACAAGGACGCTCTCTTTCAAATCGTGGAAAACTATCTTGACAAAACAAAAAACCCGGGTGCGCCGGTTACCACGCCCACGCTGGCCTGGCTCGTCGGAGAAAAACTTCAGCCTATTATCGCAGAGTTTGAGTTACGGACGATCTCGGAGCTCATCGGATCAGAACAGACCCTGACTGAGGAACAGGTAGAGCTCATAATTAAAGCCCTGAATCGGGGGGATAGAAATAACGAGGCAGACGATTCAACAAGCTTTGTCTATATTTCCAGCGGCAAAATGTTCGAGCTCGGGAAGGACGGGAAGCTCCAGGCCAAGGACCATGAAGCCTGCAAGCCCGTGGTCTGGCCGATGGCTCACGAAGTGCGGCCGGCCCGGCAATCCCTGGGCATCAACGGCTGCAAGGATTGTCACAGAGTCAGGTCGGCGTTTCTCTTCAGAAAAGCAGAAGGCATGGGCCCCCTTAAAACGGCCCAAATCAAAGTTCTTTCCGCGAACTCGCTCATGAAGCTCACGAAATCCTATCAGCTTCTCTTCGGCCTCTCGTTTGCGGTAAGGCCTCTGTTTAAATGGGTCCTCTTCTTGACCATCATCGTCATCGGTTCCATCGTTCTCCTTGTCTCTCTGCTCGGCCTCGGCCGGGCCATGGGACTGATCGAAAAAAGGAAATAGTCGCTCATGATCTTTCGTGTCATCGCCATCGTTTCACTCCTGGGAATTTTGGGCTGGCTAACGTATCTTCATTTTTTAAAGAACCTCACCACGTTTGGAATGCCGCTCGAAAAAAGCATTTTTCGCGGCTATCTCTCTTGGCTCGGCCGCCAAGCCTCCAAGCTCTTCCGGCCATCATCCTGGCCTCTACTCTTCCAGTCCGTCCTCAAAAAGTGGTCTGATCTCTACCCCGCGGTTTGGCTGAGATGGGCCGTCGCCGGCCTCGCCTTGAGCTTTGCCTATCTCTCGGCCAGCGGGTTTGCATTCGCCCTTTTCACCTCCCGCGGGATTTACGGCCTCCCTCTTTTCTTTCATATCATCGCCGGCGGAATTTTCGCGGTTTGCCTGGCTGCGATCCTATTTTTTCGAGCCAAGGACTACACTTTTCTTAACCAGAAAACAGCATCCGATGCCACTGCAACAGGAACTCTGCGGTCAGCTTTCTCCCAGCTTCCTCTTCCCGCAATTCTCTTCTGGCTGTTCATCATCTCGGGGTTATTTCTCGCTACCACATCCCTCCTCTCGATGCTCCCTTATTTTTCTTACAAAACCCAACTCGGGCTCGTTGAGACGCATAGATACAGTGCTCTTGTCAGCCTCATCACGGCAATCCTATTTTTTGACAAGATGATTCTTTCTCAAAACAAATGAGCGAACCCGCGACCGGTCAAGTCCATCGTTTTGCCCACGAAGCCATGGGGACGACCTTCGAGGTCTTGACAGCCGGACCTGAGGCCAAGTACGCAGCCCAGGCAGCACAGGCCGTCTTCCGGGAATTCGATCGCCTCGAATCTCTGTTCAGCCGTTTTAACGCTTCGAGTGAAATCGGCCAGATCAACCGGCTCGAACCCGGACAATCCATGGCCATAGGCCTGGAAACATACGAATGTTTAGAGATCGCCGTGCTCATCAGCGCAGAAACGGGCGGTGCCTTTAACGTCAATTTCAGGTCTCCAGCAAAAGAGGCGGCCTTAGAGCTCTTTCGCCATCAAGGAGGGTTTGGACTTAAAATCCGGGAGATTCCGGAATTGCGGCCGGGGAAGATTGCAGACCTGGATTTAGGCGCAATCGGGAAAGGTTTTGCCCTGGATAAAGCGCAGGCCGTTCTCTCGGACTGGGGCATCGAGCACGCCCTGATCCATGCCGGGACAAGCACGGCTGTGGCAATCGGCTCAGCCCCGGGTATGAGTGCCGGTGAGGCCGGATGGCCGGTGGGCGTTGGAGGAATTTTCCCGCTCCCCGATGGAGCGAAACGGGTTTTGCTCAAAGACCGCGCGCTGAGCGGTTCCGGCACAGAAGTCAAAGGCCGCCATGTCAAGGATCCGAGAACCGGCCGGCCGGCCGAACAGTGTCTCGCAGCCTGGGCCTCGCATCCTCGGGCGGCCGTTGCCGACGCCCTCTCCACGGCGTTCATGGTCATGAATCCAGAGGAGGTACGCGGCTACTGCGAACGCCATCCTGAAACCTGGGCCCTGCTCATCCTCGATCAGGAGAGATACTGCATTTTCAATAAGGAAATCTTTGGACAAAAACTCTAAAACTCAAAGGAGCGTCGGATGATAAGAAAATGCCTGCTATCTGTCTTGGGTTTGGCCTTCCTTTTTGGAATAGTCGCGGCCCTCACGAACCCTTTGGGGGCGCAGGACAAAGAGAAAGAGGAGCTCAAGCTCAAACTTCCCAAGCCCATGTTCATCGGGACGCCAAGGAATATCAGCAGCCCGAACCTGGAGAAAATAACGGGCAAGCCGCGCGGGCCAATCTTTGCACCAGTGGGGACAAAGCTCGTCTCGCTCAATAAGCCGGTGACGTCAAGCGATATGCAGCCTGTTATCGGTGAACTGAGCTTTGTCACAGATGGAGAGAAGTCTGGAGAAGACGGCTATTTTGTCGAGCTGGGCCCGGGGAAACAATGGGTCCAGGTCGACCTCAAGGCCTCCTTTGATCTCTGGGCCATCCTCGTCTGGCATTACCACAGCCAGGCCCGAGTTTACCGGGATATCATCGTCCAGGTTTCCAATGACAAAGACTTCGTCACCGGAGTCACAACCGTTTTCAACAATGACCATAACAACTCGTCCGGACTGGGTGTGGGCAAGGACAAGGAGTATATCGAGACCTACGAGGGCAAGTTCTTCGACTCCAGGGGCATCAAGGCGAAGTATGTCCGTCTCTGGAGCAACGGGAACACGGCCAATGACATGAACCACTACGTCGAGGTGGAAGTTTACGGCACGCCAGCGAAATGAACAAAAAGGCCTTTGCCTGGCTGTTTTTTCTCACCTTGCTTGCGGCGTCTTTGTTCCGGCTCAACGGGCTCTCCCTCAGGCCGATGCATCATGATGAGGCCAACCAGGCCCTTAAGTTCGGCGCGCTGCTCGAGCGCGGCGAATACCGGTACGACAAGCAAGACCATCACGGGCCGAGCCTCTACTATCTTTCTCTGCCCTTTGCCGGAGTTTTTGGCCAGAACACATTGGCTTCGCTGAGCGAACGAACTCTGCGTTTCGTGCCCGCGTTTTTCGGGATCGCCACAATCCTTCTCCTGCTCCTTTTTCTTCCGGCTTTGGGACGGCCCGCGGTATTCTGGAGTGCGCTCGGTCTTGCTCTTTCACCCATCATGACCTATTTCAGCCGCTTCTATATCCAGGAAACCCTCCTGGTTTTTTTCGTGGCCGGGTTCATGGCTTTTCTCTGGCGTTATGCGATGCGGCCATCCTGGAGCTGGGCCTTGGCCGCTGGGATTTTCGCCGGGATGATGTTTGCCACCAAGGAAACAGCAGTCATCCCTTTCGCAGCGGTGGCAGTCGCTCTGTCAATTGCGCTTCTTCTTCCAAAAAAACGGCCGGAACGGGGCGCCGCTTCACAAAAACCGCAGACCGTTCATTTGCTCCTGGGCTTGGCGGCAGCGCTGTTAACTGCTCTTGTCCTGTTCACTTCGTTTTTTCAAAACCCGAAGGGATTCCTGGATTCGCTCCTGACCTTCAGGGTCTATTTCGTCCGGGCTGGGGAGCGCGGCTTCCATATTCATCCCTGGTATTATTACTTCCAGGTCCTGGCTTTCTCCAAGGCCGCAGGGAGGCTCCTGTGGAGCGAAGGGTTCATCCTTATCCTCGCCGCAGCCGGGAGCGTTGCCGCTTTCAGAGCCCGGCCGTCGGGACAACCCCGGCCGGCTGTCCTCAAGTTTTTCTTTTTTTACACCCTGGCTGCAACCGCCGCCTACTCTTTGATTCCCTACAAGACCCCCTGGAATGTCCTGCCTTTTTATTTCGGGTTGATCCTGCTTGCCGGAAGCGGAACTCCGGTCATCCTTAATGCTTGCCGCAATAAAATTGGCCGCGCCCTGGTTTTGCTCCTTCTTTTGGCCGGGTTTACGAACCTTTCGGTTGCGGCCTATAGGGCCAATTTTATGTTTCCCGCCGACCCGGCCAATCCGTATGCCTATGCCCAGACGAGCCCGGATTTCATGAAACTCGTCCGCCGCGTCGAGGACCTGGCCTCCGTCGATCCCGAGGGCAAGAAGATGTTGATCAAAGTCGTCGCCAGCGCCTACGAGACCTGGCCGTTGCCCTGGTCCTTGAGAAGCTTTGAGCGAGTGGGCTACTGGACGAGCGCCGAGGAGGCGGGCGAGATTGACGCGCCTCCGTTGATCATCTCCTCGGCCGAGGAAGCGGGCAAACTGGAAGGCGAATTAAAGGACATTTACCGATCGGAATACTATAGCCTGCGGCCCGGTGTATTCCTCGTTCTTCAGGTCCGGGAAGACCTCTGGCAGAAGTTCCTGAAAAGTCGTGGCCTGAGCTAAGCCAAAGATGGACCTCTCGATCATCATTCCGGCCTTCAACGAGTCCAAAAAGATCGGCCGCGACGTGGAGGCAGCTTCGTCTTTTTTCAGTGAGGCGGGGCTTGAGGGCGAGATCATCGTCGTCGATGACGGAAGCTCGGACGATACCGCAGAAGCGGCCCTCCGGCCTGTCATTCCCCCATCTGTGAAAAGACTGGTGATCAGGCTGGAGAAGAATTCTGGGAAAGGCGCGGCGGTCGGGCGGGGCATCCTCGAAAGCAAAGGCACGGTGGTGCTCTATGCGGACAGCGGTGCGTGTGTTCCTTTCGCCAACGCTCTTCCTGTCATCCAGAAAATACTGGCCGGAGAATTGGACCTCGGGCTGGCTTCCCGCCGCCTCAAGGAAACGGTGATCCAGAGGAATCAGCCGCTGCGGCGGAGAGTGATCTCCTGGATTTTTCGTCAGGCCGCAGTCGCAGTTGCAGGACTCCCCCGCTGGATATCCGATAGCCAGTGCGGGTTTAAAGTGTACCGCGGCGAGATCGCCCGCGAACTTTATTCGGAGCTCGCCACGTCCGGATTCCTGTTCGAGCTTGAAATCATCTTCAAAGCAATTCGGCGCGGGTATCTAATCGAAGAATTCCCGGTCGAGTGGACCTGCGACCTAGACAGCCGGCTTCACCCCGGCGCCCAGGCCAGGAATATAGCCCGTGAACTCTTCAAAATCCGGGCCATGAGAAAGAGCTGGAGGAATCCGGGGGAGAATTGAACGGGGAAGGATTGACCATGAGCAGCAAGAAATCATTAACTCGCCACGGCTGGGTCCAGGAATTCCCGGGCGCTGTGTTCGTCTGCGATAAACAAGGAGTGCTCCTCGAGATGAACGACAAAGCGGCCAAGAGCTGCCAGGAAAACGAGGGCAGGAAATTAATCGGCACAAATGTGCTCGACTGCCATCCTGAGCCGGCGCGAATTAAGATCAAAGAGATGCTGAAGAACCAAAAAGCAAACGTCTATACAATTGAAAAAGCCCGGGTGAAGAAACTAATCTACCAGAGCCCGTGGTACCAAGACGGGAAATTTGCCGGCATCGTTGAGCTGTCGCTTGAAATCCCGGTCGAGGTGCCGCACTTCATCCGGGAGGGCTGACAAGGACGCAGGATCACGGACGATGTCATCGTCGCCTATGCACGCAGGCACTGATTTTAGCCGGTTCTGAGAAAAGCCAGAACACTTTTCTCCCCCCCGAGGAATTTTTTGCCATAAACTAAAATAATAGTTGACAAACTAAAACCTTAGTTATATACTGCAATCATCATGAAAGAACTCACTAAAGCCGAAGAACAAGTCATGCAGGTCCTCTGGAAGCTGGGAAAAGCGTTCGTCAAGGACGTCATCGAAGAGCTTCCGGAACCAAAGCCTGCGTACAACACCGTTTCGACAATCGTCCGCATTCTGGAGAGGAAAGGGTTTGTTTCTCACCGGGCCTACGGCAAAACCCACGAATATTATCCGGCCGTCTCCAAGGACGATTATAAGGAAAAGTATCTCAAATCGTTCCTCAAAAGGTATTTCGGCAATTCTTTCCAGGAAATGGTCTCATTTTTTGCCGGCGACCGTGACATCAGCCTGCGTGAGTTGGAGGAGATCCAAAAACTTCTCCACAAGGAGATCGTAAGACAAAAGGGAGAAAAAAAATGAGTTCTTTCATCCGCTATGTCCTGGAAGCCGGCGTCTGTCTGGCCATCTTCTATTCCGCTTACTGGATCTTTCTGAAAAAAGAGACTTATTTTCATCTCAACCGCATCTTCCTCGTTTCGTCTCTATTGCTTTCGTTCATCATCCCGGCGCTCAACATCTCCTCGCCTCTTCTCACCGCGCCACGAGCTAAAGAGATGATCCCTCTATCGCCGGCACTTCCCAGCCTACCCCGCTCTCTTGATAAGTCGGAAATTCTATTTGTGGTCTACGCCGCCGGCGTCATTCTATTCTTGGGCCGATTCGTCTTCCACTTGGTCAATCTTCTTGTGGTAGTCAAAAGAAACGGTATCAGGAGTTATAATGGCATCAAAATTGTGACCGTGGATAAGGAATTCTCCCCGTTCTCCTTTTTTAATATCGTCTTCATCAACGAGAGGAATTTCAACGAAGCCATCCGCCAAAATATCCTTGCCCACGAGGAAATCCATATCCGCCAGCACCATTCCCTGGATATCTTATTCATAGAACTGGCAACCATAATCCAATGGTTTAATCCTTTTGTGCGGCCGTACAAAAAAGCTCTACAGGAAACCCACGAATATCTGGCCGATGACGGAGTCATTGCGCAGGGCTTCAGCGCGGCCAAGTACCAGCTACTGATGTTTGAGCAGCACGTGGGTGCCAAACTGTTTGAGTTCGCGAACAACTTCAAACAGTCCCAAATCAAAAGGAGGATAACCATGATGTCAAAAATGAAGTCCAAAAACGTGGCCAAGCTAAAACTGCTGCTTGTGGTGCCCTTGGCATCGTTGCTCGTGCTGGCCTTCGCCGAACCGAAGCCCACCGCAAAAGACAACGGTTCCCCCGTTTCAGGTCTTCAGGAGAATGCGGCCCAGAGCCAAGAAGACTCGATGAAGAAGCAAAAAATCGCCCAGGCCGAGGAAACGTTCAGGATGCTCAAAGAGAAAGAGGCAGACCTC
>CAZLFV010000016.1:9030-12184 GCA_964558915.1 uncultured Eubacteriales bacterium
AAGGTCCAATTGGAAGAAGTCCTGAAGAAGGAAGCAATGATCAAGGCCAAAGCAGAGGCGATGAAGAAGGCCCAAGGAGAAAAAAAGAACTGAATTTATGCTAACGCGGGGGGAAGCTTGAGAAGTTCGCGCTCGGGTTTCCCCTTTTTTTCCTCGCCTTGACAAAATAGCCTTCCACGATCGTGTCCTGCTGGTAGTAGTTCCAGACGAGGTTCCAGAAGTTGCTTTTGTTAACCGGAATGATTTCCGCGTCAAAACCGGAGAGCATATCCTGGAGAGCCAGGTCGCTGAACCGATAATATTCCTTTCCGTGCCTGGGAAAACAAAAGGGGACCGTGATGTAGAGAACTCCCCCGGGTTTCAGAATACGTTCTATCTCCGCAACGGCGCGATGCGGATAAGGGAGATGTTCCAGCACATCCAGAGCGAGGATCGTGTCAAAGCTCTCATCGGGAAGTCCCGTGTTGCCCTGAATATCGGCGAGGATATCGGGCTGGCACTTCGGGTCGAGGTCGAGCCTCAGAGCGTTCTTGCCGTACCTGCGCCAGCCGCATCCGATATCGAGGGCCTTTCCCTCGACGACAAGGTGCCTTTTTAAAAGGCGGTCCCTCCGCTTTCGCCAGTATGTTTTGCCTCGGTGTCGCATGATTGGAGCCATGAGTTTGTCGCCGAAATTATATGGGGATTCGCCGGCCTTGGCAAGGCCGCACAGGAGATCGAAACCAAATCCGTGGATTGGGAGAGGCGTCCTGGCTATTTTACTTCAGCGCCGTTAGGTGTCCCTCTGGGGAAGGTCCCCAAGGATCTTCCGGGTGATGACGGTTCGGTAAACGAAGAACATATTCGGCCCCTGGCATGAGATCGGAACGGCTTGGTCTAGGAATGTCACATCGACTTCGGCCTCGACCTTGGCTTCTTTGGGCAAGCGCAACTTCAGTTTTGGCTCGAGGCTCCCCTGGGGATAACTGAACCATCTGATGACCGCGCTTTTCTTTCGTTTCACCTTGTATTTGACGTTGCAGTCCTCGATAGCTAAGGGCTCATCGGACTTCAATCGAAGGGTTACGCTATATGGCTGTTTTGTGAATTCAAGCCCGACCGCCAGGTCGAGAGTCCGTTCCGCGCCTTTTTCTTCAGACTGAGCAACGACTTTGTCCTTGACCCAGTCCATGTCCAGCGGATATTCGATTTCTTTGAAGCAGGAGCGCTCGTTTATTATTTGTCGCTGGCCGCTAATATCAGCCTCAACTCCCCGCAGGTAATCGCCGCTCGAAAATTCAATGAATTTCTTGTTCTCTTTGATATCCCATTTCTGTGTGACTGCAACGACCTGTTCCCAAGGCGAAACATAGCTCGGAAGAGTGCGAAGATAGACGGCGCCCCCGACGATAAGAACAGCAAGGGGGACAAGCGCGAACGGACGGCGAAATCTCTTAAGCCCGAAGAGGTCTCTAGAATAGCTCCGGTAAACCGCAGCAAACCCGAGCAGAAAGGGCATCGTCCAAAGGAACAGAAAAAGGATGAAGACAGCCATTAAAACTCCGAAGAATAATGGTGTTTTGAACTCGGGGAAAGCGAAAATTCCCGCCGGTCTGTAAACAAACTCATAGTATTCGGGAAGGATGAGGAGCCGGAACATCAGATACGGGGAGAGCAGCCAAAGAAGAGCCTTGAGCCAACCCCATGGAATAAGGCAGGCCAGGCTGATGAAGAGAAGCCCTGCAGCAGGATACATGCCCAGGCGCGGGCCGCCGACAATTCCGGCCAGGAGGATCAGGACGCCCAGATAAACCGCGGCCCTGACCAGATAAAACCAGACGTTTTTTCTTAATTTCCATGGCCTTATCAATTGGAGCGCCAGCCATATTCCCAAAAAAAGAAAAATAAAGGCATAAATTATATAGGGCCCAGGATGGGCGAGCCAGGGAACCCTCTGACCTTTGATGAGCTGCATCGTCCATTGAGAGGCGATCGTCGTAATCACAATAATAATCAGCATGACGGCGAGCTTCGGCCAGGAGAGCCTGATTCTTCTGTCCTCTTCGAGGTTCAACCTCTTTTTCCTGGCCCAGATCAAAGCAAGTATTCCGACAAGGACGCTGAAAATGATGAAACCGAGGAGCGACCCGGGCTTGATAAACAGAGGCCTGCCCCAGACCATGACCAGCATGTAATGGCCTGCTGTTTCCTTAGGCTGCTCCCGGTCAAACTTTTCGACGAGTGAAACGATTAGCTTGCCGCTCCTCTCCAGCCCGTCGGGTTTGAAATAGGCCATGGAATCATTGCGGGTATGGATGGGAAAACGGACATCGCTGACGAAGGCGATCGCCGGAATCCCTTTGTGCATAAAAGGCTCGTGGTCGGAACCCGCTCCGCCCAGGGTCCCGCTCAGGCTCTGGAAGTGCGTCAGGTAATCAATATTCTTGTAGCCCAGCTCACGGAAGGAAGCGACACTTGCCTTCACCAGCCACTCGGGACTCTGCGCTTTGGGCATATCAATCCAGAGCATGAGCGGCGCATCGTCGCTGGTCATATCAAGCTGAAGCATCAGGGCAACGTTTTTGATCCACGCATAGTGTTCAACAAAATTCTCCGACCCGACCAGGCCCGATTCTTCGCCACAGAAGGCCACAAAAACAATGGTCGCAGAGTGTCTTTTCTGGCAGAGCACCCGGGCCGCCTCCAGCACGACCGCAACACCCGAGGCGTCATCATCAGCACCGGGGATCTCGGGCGTCAAAGAATCGATGTGGCCTCCAATGACGATCTCCCGGGCCGTCTCGCCGGGGAAGCGGCCGATCACGTTGAAGCTCGATGTGTTGATATCCTTCCAGGAAGTCACAGGCTGCCATTCCACCGGACAGCCGTATTCGGCCAGTTTCTGGGCTATGTATCTCAAGGCCGCAATTTCCTGGGGCGAGCCCATCGGCCGAGGTCCGACTGTCTCTGCGAAATAACGAACGTGCTCCAGGGCTTTCTCTTTAGAAAAATCGTCGGCTTGCGAAAAACTCGCGGCGAAAAGGAGAATCACGGCGATTCCCATTTTGAGTGTCAGGCTTATTCGCATCGTCCCCTCCTCCAAGTTGCCTTTCAGTCTTTCCGATTTTCATTTTTCCATCGCTTCATGACGCGCGGAAAGCGGTGGCACGGCTCA